>JBDTXR010000187.1:0-16264 GCA_040006075.1 Byssovorax sp.
GGCCTGGCTTCCGGAGGCACAGCGGCATCGGTGGCGCCGGTTGCGGCGGCCGCCACGGCGGTCGCTGCCGCCGCTGGTACGCCTACCGGGCAGGAGGTACTGCAAGAGGTTGAGGAGGTTGCTGAGTCGGTAGATCCAAGCATTGTCACGCGAGGACCTGCGGCCACGGTTGAGCTTGCGCAACAGGTTGCAAAGGCTAGCAGTGCTCCGCCGTGGGTCAGAACTGTTGCCTTGCTGGAGACGGAAGAGGGACCCACGCTCGTTGGCGGTGGGGCGACTGATCTGAGCGTCCCGCAGAAGATCCTGGCGGAACAACTTGGACTGACGGTCGTTCGAGACATGCCCGGCTTGCACGCGGAGACCACCGTCCTCGAGGGAGCGGCGGAGCTTGGGTTCACTCCCATGAATGGCGTTGCGACAAACAATGTCTGTTCCGACTGCTCCTCATACATTGAGTCGATTGGTGGTCAAGTTTCAGGTAAGTCTTTCGGATTCTAGGAAATTATGCTTAACTCGAAAATGGAGAGCCAGGAGTCCATGACAGCCGATGAGTTGATTGTTGCGATTCGTATCAGAATTGCAGATCCTGATCAGCGAATTGCCATGCGCACCGTGCCGCCGCCGCCGCTTTTTGGCGTTGTCGCGGCATCTGCGCTTGAAAAAACCGAAGCAGACCTGGGGTTCAGGATTCCGGTGCTGCTGCGGCGGCTGTACTCCGAAGTGGGAAATGGAGGCTTTGGGCCCGGGGCGGGGATGTTAGGGGTTGAGGGTGGATACTGCGATTCGGAGGGTAGAACGCTGGCGCCCTGTTATCTTGAGTTCAAGTCTTGGGGCTGGCCTGATGGCTTGTTGCCGCTCTGGGATTGGGGCGGCGGTGCGCTGTCTTGCGTGGACTCGCTTTCTGCTGACGAACGGATCGTGACTCACGACGAATCGGGTCCTGTCGTTACCAGGTTTACGTTGTTGTCTTGGTTGGAGTCCTGGGTTGACGGGGTAGATCTCTGGCGTGAGATCTACGAAATGGAAAGCGGGGTGCTGACAAACCCGTTTACCCACGCGCCTGTTGTTGTCGCACGTCGCGGGCGCGCGAAAGGATTGGTATGAACTTCGCGAGTGTCGAGTCGACGCGCTTATCTCCGGAGGACGAAGGAGCGTTCACAGTTTTTGTTCATGCGCGGTAGAGGTTTCATGGAAGACAGTCTCGCGGTGATTGTGTCACGGATTGAGAACGGTAGCAGCGAGGAGCGCATCCTCGCTTTGGATGACTACCAGAAGCAATTTTCAGTCGTGATGTCTGCCGCTGTCAAGGCGTTAGTCGCGGACGGTGTGGATCAACTGTTCATTGCGGACCGAATCATGCGGTTCGCTCACGTCGTTCGTCGCGCGCTTTTGTCTCTGGAAATCGATGCAAGCAATCCAGAGACGAGATACCTGAGGGCATTGATCCTGTGTCAATTCGGCGATCGCAGTGAGTTGCCGTTCCTGTCGAGTCTCGCTTCTGAGTCCGGGCCATATCAATATGACACTATTCGTCAGCTCGCGTTTCTTCGCGTTCCGGAGGTTCAAGTGCCCATCTTGGATCAGCTGAGGGGGGCCGAGCTGTCGAATTCCGATGTCATTGTCGGGATGTTGCATGCATGGAAGCTCTTCGGGAATCCGCTACCAGACGATCTGCGGCGGCGATTGGGCGGTGAAGGGGTTCCACCTGCGATAAGTGTTGCGCTGAAGGTACTCGAGCTCGGATGAGAACGTGGCGAGGGCGGATATTGAGGACGGCAAGAGCACGGCTGGAACACAGCAGGTTCAACGCGCGGTCGCGGATTCTTTGAGAGGGATTATCAGGTGATATTACACGGTGGCAATTTGCACGCGAGCCGCCTTGACTTGGCCGCGCTGGACTTCGTGCGAGCGCTGCGCCTGATGAACGTGCTTCCGCGAACGCCGCTCCGCGCGGTGGCCATGGCTGAATGGGAGCAGAAGCTCGGCCGTGAGCTTCCTGCGGAGCTGAAGACTCTGTACGGCTGCTTTGACGGCGTCGACGTGAGCGCGATGCCAGTCACGAGCCAGGGGATACGAGTGTGGCCTCTGAGCGAGCTACGTTTGACCGGGCCGGGCGAAAGTGGCGCACATGGATCATGCTTTGTGTTTGCAGATTTTCTCCTCTCGTCGATCGAGTATGGGTTCAGTCTGGAAACGAACGACATCGTGCTTCTTGACGGTGCCGCGTCTCAGGTCGTCGCAGACGAGCTTGCGGATTTTCTTCGCAAGTGCCTTCAGGATCACCCGTCTATCTACGGTGAGCGTCAGGTGTGAGGACGTGCCGTTTACGAATTGATCATTGTTCTCTTGAAAGGATACGGATGACGCGCGTCGTTGAGTGTTTGCAGGTTGTCACTGTCGTCGCATTGCTTTCAGCTTGCGCCCCGCCCGACGCAGCCTCGGGGGCCGCTACCTCCAGCAGCGCGGCGACGGGCAGTTCGGGCGGCGCGGGCGGCGCGTCGAGCACAAGCACCACCGGCGCCGGCGGCTACCCCGCTCCGGTCCTAGATCAGGCCACCACCTACCAGATCAACGCCACCCACACCGGCAACCAGTCGGGCGATAACCTCGCTCCGCCGCTCAAGCAGCGCTGGACGCTCGATCTCCACGGCGCCATCTCTTACCCCCTCATCGCCGGAGGCCGGGTCTTCGTCACCGTCGCCAACTCGGACGCGACGCTGAAGCCCGTGGGCGGGACCAAGCTCTTCGCGCTCGATCAGGCCACGGGGAGCACCGCGTGGGGCCCGTTCGATCCCGGTGGCTCGGGCATGGCGCTCGCCGCGTACGACAGCGGACAGGTCTTCGTCGTCAACTCCGACGGCGTGGTTCAGGCCCTCGACGCCGCCACGGGCAAGGTGGGCTGGAGCGTGGATCTTCCCAACAACACCTACTTCACGTCGCCTCCGGTGGCCACGATGGGGAAGGTGTTCCTCGTCGGCGGGGCCGCGCTGACGGCGCTCGATCAGGGCACCGGGAAGGTGCTCTGGAAGCACCCGATCCAGGCCTCGGCGTTCAGCTCGCCGATCGTCTCGGCGACCGCGGCGTTCACTGCAGGACCGGGGTCCTGTGCCTTCAGCTTTCCGCTCTCCAAAGGGGCGCCGAACTGGCAGCTCTCTGACTGCGCGAGCGACCTCGGCGGGCGCACTCCCGCGCTCTTCGAGGGGACGCTCTACGTGCGCAACCCGCCCTTCGCCCCCTCCGGGAACCTGCTCTTCGACGCGGCTACCGGGACGGCGACTGGCACCTTCGAAGCGGAGGCGATCCCCGCGTTCCACGACAAACGCGGCTTCTTTCTCTCCAAAGGCACGCTCTCGGCAAAGGACCTCCCGGCCCAGACCCAGGCCTGGTCGTTCGCCGGCGACGGGATGCTCACGTCGGCGCCGATCGTCGTCAACGGCCATGTCTACGCCGGAGGGAGCGCCGGGATGCTGTACGCGCTCGACGAGCACACCGGGGAGATGGTGTGGTCGACCGACGTGGGCTCACCGATCCTGCTGCCGTACGAGGACATCGACAAGAGCCCGACCATCGCCGGGATCGCGGCGGGCGGCGGGGCGTTGATCGTCCCTGCGTGGAGCCACCTCAACGCCTACTGGTGAGCGGGGTGATGTGCTAACGAGTCTCGCTGGAGGATGGGAATGAATCGAATCGCCGCGGCTTTCGTTCTGGCGTGGGTCGTCATCGGCGGGGCGTGCGCGTCCGTCGTGGTGATCGAGGACAGCGTGGGGGCGACGTCGGCCTCGGCGACGAGCAGTGGCGGGGGCGCGGGCGGTACCATCGGTGTCACGGCGAGCAGCGCGAGCGTCGGCGCGGGGGGATCCACGGTCTCCGCGGCCAGCGGCGCGGGCGGCTCAATCGAGGTGCCGGTCCCGGATCGGGCCGTGGCGTATCAGATCGACGTCGCGCACACCGGCGCGCAGACCGGCGATACGCTGATGCCGCCCCTGAGCCAGCGCTGGTCGGTCGATTTCGGGAACAGCGTCTCGTACCCGCTCATTGTCGACGGGCGAGTCTTCGCGGTGGTGAGCAAGAAGCCCGACAGCGGGACGCAGCTCTACGCGCTCGACCAGGCGACCGGCGCTGTCGTCTGGGGTCCAGTCGAGTTCCCCGGATACGACTGGGGCGCCAGCGCGGCCTACGGTGGAGGGAGGATATTCGTCCAGAACCGTCAAGGCCTGCTCTGCGCGTACGACGCCGGCACCGGCGTTCAGAGCTGGTGTCTCCAGCCCGAAAAATTCCCGAGCTGCGGCCTCCCTCCGGTGGCGTTCGACGGCCGGGTCCACGCCTGCGCGAGCAGGGGCGTCATCGCCGTGAGCCAGGCGACCGGAGAGGTGCTGTGGAAGTTCCCCTTCGAGCAGGCGCTCTGGACGTCGCCGTCGGTTTCGGCGTCGGGGATCTACGTCTCGTTCGGAGTCCACCAGGTCTACGATCTCGACCCGGCGACTGGCACCGTGCTCTGGAACACGTCGAACCCCGGCCAGGGGATCGGTGAGCGGCTCACGGCGCTGTTCGAGGGGGTGCTCTACGAGCGCCAGGACTCCTTGCAGTACGGCAGCGCCTTCGACGCCACCACTGGCGCGGAGCTGGGCAAGTTCAGCACCAACCGGAGCCCGGCATTCCACGGTGGGAGAGGGTTCTTCTTCGAAGACAACGTCCTCGTGGCCCGCGCGGTCCCGGCGTTCGTCGATGCCTGGTCGTTCACCGCGCCGACCTTCTCTTTTTCCATGGCTCCGATCGTGGTGAACGGGCACGTGTACGCGCTCAACGACGCGGGGACGCTCTACGCTTTCGACGAGCAGAGCGGCGCTGTCGTTTGGTCGGCCGACGTGGGCGAGAAGGTCTTCTGGTCGATGCCGGACGTCTCGGGTGTGCCCCTCCAGGCGCTCGCAGCCGGCGGCGGCGCGCTGATCGTGCCCGTGAATCATCGCCTCGTCGCTTACTGGTGAGCCCTCGGGCCATGTTGGATGGAGGGTCCTCGCGGGCTTGGTGATAGGCTCCGCGGGGGTGGCGCCGCCGCGCGCCGCGCTCGCCGAAAGGATCGATCCGCATGACCCTCCGCGCCCTTGCCTTCCTCGCTCTCGCCGGCTGCGCCGTCGCCGCGTGCAGCTCGTCCGGCACCACGAGCTCGACGACCACGACCACGACCGGCAGCGGCGGCTCCGGAGGCGCTGGCAACGGTGGGAGCACGTCGTCCACGATGTCCACGTCGTCCACGAGCGACGCCGCGAGCAGCAGCACGGGCGGGGTCGAGCCCATGGCGCTCATTCACTATCTGGGGCGCTTCGATCTCTCGGATCCCGCCGCGCCGGCGTCGTCCTGGCCCGGGAGCGCCGTCGCCGCGCATTTCTCGGGGACTGGCCTCGACGTCGATCTGCACGACGACGGGCAGAACTTCTTCGAGGTGGCCATCGACGGCGCGGCGCCGACGCTGCTCGCGACCGACGGCGGGAAGGATACCTATCCTCTCGCGAGCGGGCTCGCCGATGGGGAGCACGATGTGGTGCTGTTCCGGCGCACCGAGTCGTTCCAGGGCGTGGTGCATTTTCACGCGTTCACCCCGCAGGGCGGCGGGAAGATCCTCCCTTCGCCCGCGCCGTTCAAGCATCATCTCGAGATGATCGGCGACTCGATCACCTGCGGTTACGGGAACGAGGGGATGGGGCCCGGCTGCGGATTCACCCCCGACACCGAGAACGAGTGGCTGGCGTACGGATCGCTCGCCGCGCGCGCCGTGAAAGCCGAGCAGCACGTGATTGCCTATTCCGGGAAGGGGGCCTATCGGGATTACAGCGGTGCCACCCAGGATCAGATGCCCGTGCTCTACGAGCGGACCTTCGCCGACGACGGCGCCGTGAAGTGGGACTTCAGCTCGTGGAAGGCCGATGTGGTGGTGCTCAACCTGGGCACCAACGATTTCGCCACGGGCGATCCGGGGCAAGCGTACGTGGATGCCTATGCCGGGATGGTGAAGCAGATCCGCGGGCATTACCCGGACGCCTACATCATTTGTGCGGTGGGCTCGATGCTCGGTGGAGCCGGGCTGGATCAGGATCTCAAGTACGTGAAGGGGGTCGTCGCGGCGGCGAACATGGCCGGGGACGCGAAGGTGTCGTTCGTGGATCTGAAGGAGCAGGACGGGAACGCCAACGGGCTCGGGTGCGATTATCACCCGAGCTTGAAGACCCATCAGATCATGGCCGATACGCTGACGGCGGCGATCAAGGCCGTCGCGGGCTGGTGACCCGCGGGCCGGATCCAAGCCTCGCCCGGCCCGATGGTCTCACCCCCCACGATGCGCCACGCTGCTCCGATCCTCGTCGCTCTGGCCGCTCTCGCGCTCCTGCCCGCCTCCGGATGCGCTCGGCTCGCGGGGCGGCGCGGGGCGATTGATGCCAGTAAATACGTCCCGCGCACCGATGCCCAGCTCAAGGCCGAGCTGGGGGGGTATCCCTCGCCGGGGCGGACGCCGTCGAATGACATCCACGACGCGCTCGGGCATTTGGTCTCGCCGCCGACCGAGATGACGGCGTTCGCCGACGAGGTGATTGACTATCAGCCGGGGATCCCCGCGGCGATCCCCGAGGGGGAAGATCCGACGATGGCGCTCGGGCCGCCGGACTACGTGGTCGAGCGCTGGCATCAGCCGCGGGCGGTCACGCTCGGGAACGGCGGGTCAATCACGCTCGGGTTCTCGCGCGGGGCGCTGGTGGACATCGATGGTCCCGATCTCTTCATCTTCGAGATCGGGCCCGGGGTCGAGGCGATGACGGTGGAGATCAGCGCCGATGGCAAGACCTGGATCAGCGTCGGGGAGGCGCCGGGCGGGCCCTGCGCGATTGACATTCACAAGTACGTCGAGCCGGGGGAGGCGTTCCGCTACGTGCGGATCCACGACGTGCCGTTTCAGGGGGCGGAGAGCGATGTCTGGCCGGGGGCCGATATCGACGCTGTGGGGGTGATGGGCGGGGCCGAGCGGGTGGCGCTCCCGAGCGAGGTGCTCTTCGAGCGGGCGAGTGACACGCTCACCGAGGCGGCCGGGCCGGCGCTCGATCGGGTGGTGGCCTCGATTCAACGCCGGATCGACGCGGCGGTGATGGTCGATGGACACACCGACGATCAGGGAGCCGAGGAGTACAATCAAGCGCTGTCCGAGCGGCGGGCCGAGGCGGTGGCGACCTACCTGGTTTCAAAAGGGGTCGAGCGCGCGCGGATCACCACCCGCGGGTTCGGGGAGAGCCGGCCGATCGGCCTCAACGACAGCTCGATCGGGCGGAAGAAGAACCGGCGCGTCGAGATCGTGATTCGAGGGCGCTGAGCGCGGGCCCGTGGCGCGCGGGCGGCCGCCTCTGGTAAGCCAGGGGTTCCCATGGATCTCCCGGCCCTCGAACGACGCTTGCACGCCGCCTCTGCGGGCGCGATCGTCCTCGATGGGCGGCTGCTTCGAAGGCTGATCAAGGCGCACCGGGATCTCGCCGGGATCGGGCTCTCGGTGCCGCACGCAGGGAATTACCTCATTCCGAAGGTCGCGCTGCTCGAGCTCATGCCGTCGTCGGTGCTCGGGCACGAGGCCGCGACGCTGCCGGACCAGGTGATCCTGGTGGCGCGGCCCTCGGCGGCAGACCTCGTCGGCCGCACGCCGGACGAGGTGCTGGCGCGGCTGTGGCGCAGCGCATTTCACGCCGAGGTCCACCGCGCGATCGGGGAGAAGGTGCTCGACGACGCGACGATCCGCGCGCGGATCGACGCCATCGGGCAGATCGAGTTCGACGAGATCCGCGCGGCGCTTCGCGACGACGATCGGCTCTTCGTGCGGGCCGACGATCGCGAGGCGTACATCGAGTTCGCGGCGCTGTTCCTCGAGCTCCGGCACTTCGCGCCGCGGCTGCTCGCGGTCACGTTCCCCGGGCTGCTCGAGGACGGGCGCGTCGACGCGATCCTCGCAAAAGACGCTGCGGCAGCGCAGATCCTCGATCGATCGTTCCCCGAGGGCGCCGAGCGCGCGGCCACCGTGGCGCGGTCGCCGCTGCGCAACGGGACGTCGGCGACGACGCGCGCGCCGACGACGCGCTTTGGATTTCTGGTCGGCCTCGCGCCGGCGCGGCCGAGCCCCGCGCGCGCGTCGCGCCTGGAAATCGAGGCCGAGGGCGAGCGGCGACGCGGCAACCTGGCGGGCGCGGCGATCCTGATGTCGATCGTGGGATCGGGCGGCGGGCCGGGGAGCGGCAAGGCGCTCGCGGCGGCGCGCTCCGATCTGGAGGCGCTCGGGGGGCGGATCAACGCGGCGCTGGCGCCTCCGGGGACCGCGGCGGGGCCGAGCGGCGGGGCCTCGTGGACCGCGCTCCTGGCCATGCTCGCCGAGCAGGCGGCAGCGCGGCGGATGCTGGTTTTCCCGGTCGAAGCGCGCCTGCTCTACGATCTGCAGCGCGCCGCGGTGGCGCACGAGCAGCCCGAGCGATCGGTGGATCTCGTGGCCTGGGCGCTGTCGTTCGGGCGCACGCCGATCGTGCGGCCGCTGCCGGCGACGCGCGAGACGCGGGTGGCGCGATCGATCCGCAAGGCCGAGCAGCGGGCCCGGCGGGCGCGCGTGCCCGGCCCCGATCGCAAGATGCTGACGAAGCTCCTGCGCTGGGCCGCCGAGCGCGCCGACTACAACGTCCGCGCGGCGCTGCGGCCGGCGCTGCGCGACGCGCTCGACGGCGTCGGATTGCTGCCGGCCAACGCGCCGGAGCGGACCGCGCGGGCCAAGCTGATTGAAGAGCTCCTCGATCAGGCGGTGAGCCGCGGCTTCATCTCGATTGGCCACCTCCGCGACGCGCTCTCGCGCAACCAGCTCAAGCTGCAGAACCTGGCCTCGGTGCAGGAGCTCTGGGCGGGCGATCCGCTGCTGCGCCTCGATCGACGGCTGGCCGAGGTGCTCGACGGGGTCTATCGCGGCGGCGAGATCTACCTGCGTGGCTTGCAGAAGGTGAGCTCGGTGGCGTTCGGCACCGACGCCGGCCGCCTGGCGACACTGTATCTCCTCCTCCCGGCGATCTCCGCGTATGTCCTCGTCGCGGGGGTGGGCCACATCATCAGCGCGATCGCCGTGGGGCTGGGTTTTCACGAGGTGAAGCTGCTCAACCCGGTGAGCTTCGGGATCACCGCGGTGATGATGCTCGGGCTGCTCCACCACGAGGGCATGCGCGCGGTGTTCCTGCGGATGGGGAGGGCCATCGGGGCCGCGCTGGCCCTGATCTTCATCCGCTTTCCCCAGTGGATCCTGATGCGGCCGTTGATGCGGCGCGTCCTGGGAGGGCCCTTTGCGCGGGCGGTGTTCTGGAAGGGGATGCTGCCGCTCGGGGTGACGGTGGCGATTGCCTATTTGACCCCCCTCGCCGATCAGGCCACCTTCGTCGCGGCGCTGGGATCCGGGCTGATCTTCGCCGGGCTGATGTCGGTGATGCTGACCTGGGTGGGGACGATGATCGAGGACGCGGTGCTCGATCGGGTGGGCCCGGCGCTCCAGGCGGTGAGCCGGCGGGTGATCCCGGGGCTGTTCCGGCTGATCGTCGACAGCTTTCGGACGATGATCGATCTGGTGGAGCGGGTGCTCTACCGGGTGGCCGAGTGGCTGCGGTTCCGCGAGGGCGGGAGGCGCTGGACCCTCGCCCCCAAGGCCGTCTTCGCGCTCGCCTGGTTCGCGGTGGCCTATGTCGTCCGGCTCTACATCGCGCTGCTGATCGAGCCGGAGCTCAACCCGCTCAAGCACTTTCCGGTGGTCACCGTCGCCCAGAAGCTGATGCTGACCTCGGGCAAGGAGCTGGTGCGCGGGACGCACGACGCGCTCAACGCGCTGCTCTCCCCGGTGCTGGGGACGGTGATCGGAGAGGCCATCTCGGCGACGACGGTGTTCTTCCTGCCGAGCATCGCCGGGTTCCTGGTCTGGGAGCTGAAGGAGAACTGGAAGCTCTACCAGGGGAGCCGGCCCAAGGTGCTGATGCCGCTGGCGATTGGCCACCACGGAGAGACGGTGAGCGCGCTGCTGGTGGCCGGATTCCACGCCGGGACGGTGCCCAAGCTCTTCGTGCGGTGGCGACGCGCCGCCCAGCGCGCCGACGACGCGCAGCTCGCCGGCGCGACCCCGGGGCCGCTCGGCGGCGGGAAGGACGCGCGGTTTCGCGAGGGCGTGCACGAGGTGGAAGAGGCGATTGACCACTTCGTCGATCGCGAGCTGGGATCGCTGCTCCGGCGGGCCTCGCGGTGGACGCACGGCCCGGTGGAGGTCGCCGAGGTGGAGCTGGGGACGAACCGGATCCGGGTCCGGCTCAAGTGCGCCTCGCTCGACAGCGCGCCCTGCGAGATCGCCTTCGATGAGCAGTCGGGCCTGCTGGTGGCGAGCGTGCCTGTCGCGGGGTTCCTGGCCCGATTGCCGCGCGAGAGCGATGGATACCGGCTCTTCGAGAACGCCCTGGGAGGGCTCTATCAGCTCGCCGGGGTCGATCTGGTGCGCGAGCAGCTCGAGGCCGTGCTCGGCGCGAGCGCGCACTACGACATCGCCGACGAAGGGCTGGTGATCTGGCCGGGCGAGGGCTACCGGACGGAGGTGGTGTATCTGCTGGGGGAGCCCACGGCCGGGCGGATCCTGACGCCGAAGGTGCGGGGCGACGCGCTGGCTGCGCCGCCGGCGACCATCGACGAGGAGAAGATCCGGTATCGACTCCAGCCGATCCCCTGGACGGCGTGGGTGCGGGCCTGGAACGCCGCCGCGCAGGAGGGCGTCGTGATCCCGAGGCTGGTGCTCGGGGCGCCGCTCCTGCGCCCTTCGTGAGCTATTTGCAGACCTTGTAGCCCTGGCCGAGGATCATGCTCTGGGTGCACTGCTTGCCGGGCGGGCAGGTGGGATCCGCGTCGCTGCAAATGACGATGGTGTTCTGCGGGTTGTTGCAGGACTGCTTGCAAGAGATGCTCTTGTAAGGAGGGTTCATCTGGAAGTCGACGTCGCCGCAGCACACCTGTCCAGGGCAGTCTTCCGGGCCGTTGCAGTCGAGCTGGACGAAGCCGTCTCCGCAGGTCCCCGATTGGCCGCAATGATCGGTTTGCTGGGAGAGGTTGAAGCAGCAGATCTCGCCGGGACTGCACTCGGCGTTGTTGCAGAACACGGTGCTGGTGGGGCCGCCCGAGCTGCTCGACGCCGCGGCGGTGGTCGCCGCTGCGGTGGTCGAGGCGGCCGTGGTCGAGGCGGCCGTGGTCGACGGGCCGCTGGTCGTCGTGTCGCCGCTCGTGGTCGAGGGGCCGCTCGTCGCTCCGCCGCCGGAAGCGGTGGTGTTGCTCGCGCCGCCGATCGAGCCTGTGGTGACGCCCGCGGCGCCGCCGTGGCCCGAGGTGGTCGCCGCCGCGCCGCCGCTGTCCTGGTTGAAGAGGTCGTCGAGGCCGCTGACGCTGCCGCAGCCGGCGAGGAGCAGAGCGAGCGCGATCGGGGCCGTGGCGGCGAGCAAGGAGCGATTCATCAAGGTGGTCTCCACGAAAGGTGGGGGACGATACTCCGCGCGGGGCCCGCGTCCAAGGCGTTCTGATCAATGCTGTGCGCCTGGAATCGTGCAAGCGGGCGCGATCTGGACGGCGGCAATCTCTTCGTGAGCGAGCACAGATTGCCTGTCTCGTCGAGGCCGAGAGGTGGCAATAGGCACTGTCACAGGCATGCTCGGGCGAGAGCGCGGTGGACGACCCGGAGAGGCGCGCGGCCGTCGCAACGGGCGCGAAGGCGGCGACGCGCCCCCATCGGCGTCCCCGTGCTAAGAGGCCGCCTGCCGCCCGATGGACCTCTCCCCCCGGCTCAAACGCCACGATCTCCGCGCCCGGGCGCTCTGGGCGGCCTTCTTCGCGACGGTCGCGCTCGTGCTCGGGTTCCGGCGACCGGCGCCGCCGTCGCGCACCGCCGACGGCGTGGCGACGATGCTCGGCGAGGCCAGCGGCGGTGAGGTGCGCGCCGACGACTTCGTGTGGGAAGAGCGCGGGGGCTTCGTCAGCGACGCGTTCCTGGGGCGCAGGGTGCTGTTTCTGGCGCGTCGAGGCGCGGGCGCGCCGGCCGATCTCTACCGCGCGCGGGTGCGGCTGACGCGATCGGGACGGCCCATCGGCGTGGGCGAGCTGCACAACCTGACCAGGAGCCCGCTCGGCGACGATCGCGAGCTGGTGGCCCACGGGCGGCACGCGGCGTTCGTGACCAGCGCCGGCGGGCGCGTGCAGGGGATCACGCTGCTCGACCTCGACGGCGAGGGCGCGTCGCGCGAGGCGCGGACCGGGCGAGAGCGCTTCGGGGCTTCGATTCAAGGCGTTCTGGCGACGGGGAGCCCCGCGGGGATCGGGCGGACCGAGGTGACGTTCGAGGCGCTGCCCGACGACGCGAAGGTCGAGCTGTCGGACGACGCGCTGGTGATGGCGCTCGGAAAAGAGGGCGCCGCCGCCGCGCTGGATCTGCGAACCGGGGCGGTGAACGCCGGCCCGCGCAACCCGTTCTCGGCGCGCGCGCTGCGGATCCCCGGGCCCGCGCGGCCGCTCGGCGAGGCGGTGATCGCGGCCGTGGACGAGCTCGGTGGGCCGGCCTCGGCGCGGGCGGTGGCGAGCGTGATCGGCTTGTTTTCCAGGGCGAAGAGCGCACGCGCGACGCCCGATGTCTTCCCCGGACGCGAGGCGCCGATCGCCGCGCCGTCGGTCGACGACTGGCCGCCGGCGACGATCGTCGCGGTGGTGAAGCCGGCGATCGCCGGTGAAGGCGTGTGGGCTGCGGGCCGCGGCGCGCCGATCTTGCCGGGGGCGCCGCCCGCGCTCTACGAGACGGCGATCCGGCCGCGCCCCGATCAGCCGCAGGCGCTGGTGCGGCTCGTGGCGATGGATCTGCGGCAGCTCGATCTGCGGCTCGAGGCGGGCTTCGCTTCGCCGCGATCGGCGAGCGGGATCCACGGCGGCGCGCGGCTGCCCGACGGCGCGATCGCCGATCGCGTGGTGGCCGCGTTCACGGCGGGCCCGGCCGGCGCGAGCGCGATGGAAACCACTCCAGAACCAGGCTTTGTGGTGAACCAACGCGCGCTCGCGGCGCTCGTGCCGGGGGCCGCCGCGGTGGTGCTCGGGCGCGACGAGGGCGTGGTGCTCGGGCCGTGGCCCGGCGGCGCCGAGGCGCCCGTGGGGATCGCCTCGGTGCTCCAGACGCCGGACGCGCTGCTGGGCGGCGACCGCGCGGCGGTGATCCCGATCGAGGCGGCCGCGGCGCGGCGCGAGCGATCGGCGCTGTGCGTGCTGCCTTCGGGGCATTTGATCTACGCCGAGAGCGGCGAGGCCGACGCGGCGACGATGGCGTCGGCGCTCCGGCTCGCGGGCTGTGTGTACGGCGTACACCTTGCGGCGGAGCCTGCGCCGGTAGGGTTTGCGTATCTCCACGCGGCGGGCGCGGCCGGCGTCGGCGAGCGCACGTGGGACGCGAAGCCGCTCGCCGCGGGGATGTCGCTGGACCCGGCGCGGCTGGCGTCGGGATCACCGAACGGCTTCTTTTACGCGGTCTCGCGCGATCTCCGGCCGCGCGCGCCGCTGCCCGCGGGCGACGTGGCCACGAAGGGGTGGACCGTCGACGAGGGGACCCAACCGGCGCCGGCGTGGATCCCGTCGATCCACACGGCGGTGGTGAGCAGCCTCGGAGCCAACGTGCACGTGACGACGGTGGCGCCTGGGCGCACGCTGTTTCGGCTGCGATCCGGCGGCAAAGAGCCGGCGACGAAGACCAGCGCGGCGCTGCCGGGGGCGCTGTCGGAAGGCGAGCAGGCGCGGGCGCTGGCGGTGGTGAGCCTGGGATCGGGGCGGCGTCGCGGGGCGCGCGGCCTGGCGATCGAGGGCGCGGTGGGGTTCCCGTTTCGAGGCGAGGCGACCGGCGTGCTGGTGATCGAGAAGGGGCGCCCGCAGATCGCGATCGCCGCGGGATTCACGCTGCCCGAAGGCGCGGATGCGACCGAGCTGCCGCTGACGGCCGACGAGGGGAAGCTGCGGCCCGAGGCGCGCGACGTGGGATCGATGCGGGCGCGGGCGGCGGCGTGCGTGCTCGCGGACGGGACCTTCGCGGTGGCGTCGACCACGTTCGACAGCGACGAGGCGGCGACGTCGGCGCTGATCGATCTGGGGTGCGCGCGGATCGTCGCGCTCGATCGCGGGATGCACTCGTCGTTCTTCCTGCACCGCGCAGGAGCGGAGCCGGCGCCGGTCGCGCGCTACGAGACCACGGTGCTCGATCTCGTCGACGCGCCGATGCGCGGGCGAGCGACGCGCTTCTCGAACTGAGCAGATGCGGGCTGCACGGGCGGCTCGTGGCGCGCTCGGGTGGCACGACGTCGGCGCGTGGTGAGCGGTCGAGCGAGGTCATGCGATCGATCGCCGACGCGCTGGAGAGCTCAGTTTGGGGTGACGAAGGCCCTTGCCGGATCGCTGCGCAAGTGTTGAGATGCAGGGGCTCGACAAGCGCGGGCGCGACCTCACGTTGGGGTGGTCGCCCGAGAGCGCTCGGCCCACGTACCAAGGTCGCCGAGCCCCTCGCGCGGGCTCTCGGGGTCGGCGTCGAATGGATCGGGGAGGGGAGGTCGTTCTTGACCCGCGTCGGCGCGTCGAGCGACCAGGTTCCCCGCGTGGTCTAGTTTCCGCCTGTAGAATCGGGTGGTTGTACCGGCCCACCCTGGGGCGCTGCGGACCCAGGCGCGGCGTCGGGGCTGCCCGGGATCGGATCGGCTCCCTCGTGCGGCTCGATCTCCTGACCTGGATCGTCGCCGGCCGCCGGCCTGGCTCCGCCTTCGTACCGAGGGGCCTCGCCGGAGCGTGAGTAGTCGACCCAGGTGGTCTTCGAGGTGCGGACGTCCAGGTGAACGAACGTGCCGTTCGGGTAGTAGCCCACGCCCGCGTTGCGAAACGTGCGACAGAAATCGCGGAGCTCGGTGTTCGAGATGCCCTCGACCGAGAAGTCCATCGCGCGACCCAGGTTGTGGTTCGAGTGCGGCGCGTACTGCACCGGCGAGTAGGGTCGGAACCCGCTGACGATGTGCATCGTCCGCCCGCCGAAGTGATCGCTCACCAGGCCGATCAGCGTCGCCAGCCGCGGATCGATCGCGATCTTCTCGTTGGTCGGGTAGTAGCGCAGGACCCGGCTGAGGCCGGGTAGCGCCGCGGGCACGAGCTTTCCGCGCCGCGTGAGCAGCTGCGCGTCGAGCCGCTCGCTGCCGCGCATCATCCGCACGAAGCCGGGTCGCTTCGCCCCGCGCGCCGCGGGCTCGGCCTTCTCGTCGCGCTCGTCCTTTCGGCCCTTCGCGCCCTTTGCGCCCTTCGGCAAGGCCTCGACCACCGGCGGTGCCGCCTTGCTCTTCGGATCACGCTTGCCCTTCGGATCGGGCTTGCCCTTCGCGTCCGCGGGGCCTCCTGCCGAGGGGATCGTCAGCGACAGCCCCGGGTGGATCTGCTGCCAGCTCTTCAGCCCGTTGGCCTCGCGCAGCGCCGCCACCGGCACGTGGTACTTGCGCGCGATGGCGCCGAGCGTCTGCCCCCTGGCGACGATGTGCTGCATCTCGGCCGCGCCGGCCGTCCCGGGATAAGCTGACGCGAGCGCGATCAGGATCGCGGCGATCGCGCCCTTTCGCGGCGAAAACACACGGGCGTCGGGGAGCGTCATGCGGGCGGGTTCGAGGCGACGAACGCGTGCTTCGATAAGCGCTCGCCGGGCGAAGGTAAAGCGGAATCTTGGCCGAGTCGGCGAGGCAATGACAAGCTCGTCACAGCGCATGAAGGAGGCCTGGCGGACGTGCCCGGCGGGTCTCTTTCTTCACGATGGAGTCGTTCGCGACCCCGAACCCGGGTCCCTGCTTTTCGGGGGCCCCCTGCTGCGAGCACCGGAGCCGCATGTCCGAAGGCAAGAACCTGATCGGGGTCGACATTGGATCGAGCTCGATAAAGGTGTGTCAGTTGAAGGAGAGCCGAAAAGGCTATGGCCTCGTGCGCCTCGGCTACACGCCGCTCCCGCCGCAGTCGATCGTCGACGGCCACGTGATGAACGCGCAGGCCGTGATCGAGGGGCTGGGTCGCGCCTTCGACGAGGCCAAGATCCGCCAGCGCGAGATCGCCCTCAGCATCAGCGGGCAAGCGGTGATCATCCGCAAAATCTCGGTCCCGATGATGACGGCGGCCGAGCTCGACGAGCAGATCCAGTGGGAGGCGGAGCAGCACA
>JBDTXR010000188.1:0-16190 GCA_040006075.1 Byssovorax sp.
TCGAGCAGGGGAAGAAGCACGCGCCGTGCATCATCTTCATCGACGAGATCGACGCGGTCGGTCGTCACCGCGGCGCCGGCATGGGCGGCGGTCACGACGAGCGCGAGCAGACGCTGAACCAGCTCCTCGTGGAGATGGACGGCTTCGAGTCGAACGAGGGCGTGATCATCGTCGCGGCGACCAACCGCCCCGACGTGCTCGACCCGGCGATCCTGCGGCCTGGCCGCTTCGACCGCCGCATCGTCGTCAACCGCCCCGACGTGCGCGGCCGCGAGGGCATCCTCCGCGTCCACACCAAGAAGGTCCCGCTGGGCACCGACGTGAACCTCGAGATCCTCGCTCGCGGCACGCCCGGCTTCGTCGGCGCCGACCTCGAGAACCTGGTCAACGAGGCGGCCTTGCTCGCCGCGCGCCAGGACAAGGATGTCGTCACGATGAGCGACTTCGAGATGGCCAAGGACAAGGTCATGATGGGCGCCGAGCGCCGCAGCATGGTCATCAACGACGAGGAGAAGAAGACGACGGCGTGGCACGAGGCCGGTCACGCGCTCGTCGCCAAGCTCCTCGAGAAGAACTCCGACCCGGTGCACAAGGTGACAATCATCCCGCGCGGCCCCGCGCTCGGTCTCACCCAGCAGCTCCCCAAGGAAGACCGCCTCTCCATGTCGCGCGACTTCGCCATGGCCCGCCTCGCGGTGTGCATGGGCGGTCGCGTGGCCGAGGAGATCGTCTTCGGGCAGTTCACCACCGGCGCTGGCAACGACATCAAGCAGGCGTCGAACCTGGCGCGTCGCATGGTGACCGAGTTCGGCATGAGCGACGTCATCGGCCCGATCTCGTACTCGGCCGACGAGGAGAGCGTGTTCCTCGGGCGCGACTTCAACAGCGGCAAGCGCAGCTACTCGGAGGCGGTCGCCAACCAGATCGACGACGAGGTCCGCAAATTCATCATGAACGCGCACGCCGAGGCCTATCAGCTGATCTCGTCGCACCGCGCGATCCTCGACAAGATGGCCGAGGCGCTGCTCGAGCACGAGACGCTCGACGGCGACGACATCGACTCGCTCGTGGCTGGCCGCGATCTCTCGGCCCGCACCAAGGTCGTGATCCCGACCTACAGCGATCGCGAGAAGGCGGCGAAGGAGAAGCGGCGCGCCGCGAGCATCTTCGGCGCTCCCAAGCCCGTCCCCGGTACTTAGTCACGATGGGGCCGCAAGCGGCCTCTGGTTGCGATGGGGCCGCAAGCGGCCCCATCGCCCCGCCGCGCTAGCGCGGCGAGTGGATGACTGAAACGAAGAACGCCGCGATCCTCTGGGACCGCGGCGTTCTTCGTTGAGGCTCCAATCGTTTGAGCTCCAATCGTTTGAGCTCAAACGATTCGTCGAGACGGCGCTAGGGCGCGTGGATCGTGGTCTGGAGGAAGCCCCAGTGCTGCCAGCGCGCGGGGCGGCCGGCCTCGATCAAGATCTCGCGGGCGCCGTCGCCGAAGAGGAACAGGCCGTAGCCGGCCTCGAAATCGATGGGCTTCCAGGGGCTGAATTTGATCGCGTAGTCGATCTCGTGGCCCAGCGCGCTGGAGGTGTTCTTGGTCGAGGCGCCCACCGGGAAGAGCTCGGCGGTGGTCCAGCGGCCCTTGGGATCGGCGAGGTTGGCGAAGCGGTAGCCGGCCGTCATCTGCACCTCGTCGATCGGCCTCACCGCGACCGAGGCGCCGGCCGTGAGGACGTTGGACCAGGCGAAGAGGCCCATCGGCCCGAGGGCGCTGTGCTCGTCGGGCAAGATCGGATCGAAGCGCCGCTGCGCGCCGGTGGGATCGCCGTTGTCGCCCGTGGCGTAGGCCATCTCGACGCCGAAGGTGACGTGCCACGGCAGCGCCGTCTCGAGGCCCAGGCGCGCCGCGAGGGCGAGCGCTCGCTGATCGCGCAGCACGCCGTACGAGGCCACGCGCCCGAGCTCGTACGCGCCCTCGACGGCGTAGCGAAAGCCGCGGTGATCGCCGGAGATCCGGCCGTCGATCACCACGGTGTCCGAGGGCACGAGCGACGCGGGCGCCGGCTCGCGGACGACGCGCGCGAGGCCGGTGATCTCGATGTGCAACAACGGCAACAAGTGCCACATCGCGTTGACGCCGTAGAGCTGCGCGCCCATCCCCGGCGTCGGCGCCTGGGTCCCCGTCACGGCCGGCGGCGCGTTGCCGGGGGCAGCGAGCAGCACGCCCATCGCCTCGACGTCGACGTCGCCGAGCTGCACGCCGAGGCGCGCGGCGTCGAGCGAGCGTCCCGTGAGCGACCAGTCGTTGGCGCCCACGAGGCGCCCATCGCCCCAGGTCACCCGCTGGCGCCCGAGCCGCAAGAACGCGCGTCGACCCGATCGGGTGTGCACGTCGAGGTAGGCCTCGTACGGCGCGAACGACGGCAGCGTCGCCTGGCCTGCGCCGACGAGCCGCGTCTGCGCGCCGCCGAGCACCCGCGCGTCTTGCAGCGTGAGCACGCCGGTCACCGGGCCGCGATCGACCGCGAGGCCGAGCCGGCTGCGCTCGCTCACGTAGAGCTGATCGGGCGTCGCCGCGCCGACGCCGCTTCGCTCCGGCAGCGTCGATCCGTACGACTCGCCGAGCACCGCCGTCCTGCTGTAAATCGCGCCGCCGGTGTCGACGGGGTGGCGTCGGTACTCGCCGCGCACGCGCAGCTCGAGCGACGGGCGGAACGTCCACGCGCCGACGACGATCGACTCCGAGAGCGGCGTCGCCTGGGCCCGCGCGAGGGCCGACGTCGAGCACAGCGCCAGCAGCGACGACGCCGAGGCGAGCAGGCGGAGCGAGTGCGATCGGATCATCGGGGAGGGTCGGAGGCGCCGCGGGGGCGCGGCACGGCGCAGGGTAGCTTGTTTTGAAGGCTCTACGGCTCGAAGTCGTCGCCGCCCTTGGGCTTCTTCTTCACCGGCGGCGTCGCCGGCGGCGGCTTCGCGGCGGGCGGCTTCGCTGCGGGCGGCGCTGCGGGAGGCGGCTTCTTGGCGGGCGGCGGGGCTGACGGCGGCGGCGCCACGGGCGGCGGCGCCGGCGGACGCGGCGCCACGGCCACGGCGTCGTGCGGCGGCTTCGGCGGGCCGCCCTTCCCGGGCTTGCTCGGGCCGGGATCGATCGGAGCGCCGCCGCTCGTGTCGAGCGCGCGCGCGAGATCGATCGCGAACTTCGCGGCCATGCCGCCCCAGCGCTCGCCCGCCTCGCTCGCCTCGGTCAGCACCGCGGCCGACGCGTCGAGCTCCATCGTGATCTCGTCGCGCCGCGCTTGCGGCTCCCCGCGGAACGTCGCCGGCGCCTGCGCCCGCAAATCCGTGCGGATCTTCTCGAGCTCCGCCGCGCGCGCCGTCACCTCGCCGAGCCGCTGGCTCAAGGTGATCGCGCTCTTCGTCGAGGTCTCCGCGGCCTTCGCCAGATCGTCGGCCTCGACGTTGACCACGCCCTTGGCCTTGGCCGTCACCACGTGCGTCTCGGGCACCAGATCGACGTGAAACACCACGCCCGCGTCGCGGAGCTTCTTCGCGCGCGTCTCGGCCTCGCCCACCGCGAGCGTCGCCGACGCCTTGGCCTCGAGCCCGAGCATGGTGACCAGCGCGGCCCGCGTCGTCGCCTCGTCGTCGCGCGCCTTCTCGCCCTCGGCGCGGAGCGTGAGCACCGCGGTGAAGAAGTCGTCGTAGGTGCCCTGCCCGGTGGCGAACGCCTGCCCCTGCGCCATGTGCGGCACGGGCTTCGCGCAGCCGACGCCGCTCGATCCAGCCGACAAAACAAGCCCGATCGCGACGATCGCGCCGCGCCATCGCGCCTTCATCCGCATTGCAGCACCGACCCCCAGAGCTCGTAGCTCGACGCGCCCTTCGAGAGGAACACCGCCGCCGCGTAGCCGCTCACCACGCCGAGCACGCCTTGCCCGAAGTTGCCCGCGGGAGGCGACAGCGCGATCGGATCGCCCAGCGGCGTGAAGTTGGCCTCGAGCGTCTGGGCGCGGATCGCGCGGCTCCCCGAGGCGCCCTCGGTCCACACCATCACCCAGCGGCCGTCGGGCAGGCCGGCGATGTCGGGCGCGAACGCGTCGCCGCCGGGGCCGCCCTTCGGCAGCGGGATCACCGTCGTCACGGCGGGGATCGATCCCGTCTTCGCGTGGGCCACGCGGATCTCGTAGTGATCGCTCCCGGCCGGTTTGTCGGCGAAGATCAGCGCCAGCTCGCGGTGGTTCCAGCCCACGTTGGGCTTGCCCACCTGGCCGCCCGATCCAACCACCTTCACCAGCTCGCCCACGGGCTTGCGATCGAGCCCGATCCATCCGCTCCAGATCGCGCCGTCGCGGCGGAACACCAGCGCGTAGCCGCTGCCGTCGGCCACCTGCACGCGCGCCGCGCTGGGCGCCTCGCTGCCCGCCAGCGGCCAGAGCGGCGTCGTCGCGGCGGCCTCGTTGTCGGCGGTCACGATCGATCCGGCCTGCACGCCGATCACGAACGGCGTCTTCGCTTCGACGGGGATCACCGAGGCGATCGCGCCCTCTTTCGGCGCCGTCACCAGGTGAAACTCCGCGGCCGCGCTCGGCGTCACGCGATCGAGATCGGCGTCCGAGCTCTTGGTGAACGCCGGCTTCACCTCGCCGGTCGAGGGCGACACCACGATGCCCATCCCGGTGCTCGCGTCGCGCGCGTAGCCGATCGCCAGGGCTCCGCTCGTGGTCGCGGTCACCTCGAACGGGATCGTCTTCGAGGCCTTCGGCGCCCACATCACCGGCTGCCGCGTCACCCAGCACGCCTTCGGCGGCGACGGGATCACCGCGCGCGCGAGCGTGGGGATCGACTGGAGCTGGGGCCGCGCGATCTGCGGCGCGGGCTCGACCGAGCAGCGGCCGGCGAAGAACGCCGTCACCACCATGCAGATCAGCGCCCCGCCCGCGCCGTACAGCGATCCGACCGGCACCGCGACGCCGCCGTGAACCGTCGAGGGAGGCGGATCCGACACCCGCGCGCGCGGAGGCGGCGTGCTCGGCGCGACCTGCGCGGTCGGCAGCGGCGGAGGCCGATGCGAGCCCGGCGCAGCCGCCTCGTGAGGCCCGGCGCTCACCGGCGCGAGCTGCTGCGGCGGCGCGGCGTGAACGGGCTCGATGCTCGGCGGCGGCGGGCGCGACGGCGTCGGCGGACGATGCGCCTCGATCGGCTTCGGCGGAGGGTACGACGGGTGCGTCGCGCGCTCCGCGGGCGCCTCCTGCGCCGTCTGCGCTGCCGTAGGGAACAGCGCCGTCGTGGTGATCGTCACCCCGTTGGGCAGCGGCGGCGGGTACGAAATCCGCGCGGGCGGCGGGTGCGACGACGGTGAAATCCGACGCGGCGCGACCTCGAGCAGCGGCGAGAGCGGGGTCGCGTCGAGCGGCGGCAAGATCGGCTCGGACGACACGGCGGGCAGCGCCGCAGCGGCGGGCTCCGGGCCCTCGATCGGCGGACCGGCGACCAGATCCACGTCGGTCGTGTCGAGCCCCTTCGGCGCGCTCCCGTTCGTTGCGTTCGCAACCGTTGCATCTGCAATGGTTGCATCTGCAACGACTGGAGGCGGCGAGGGGGTCGTCGTCGGGGCCGACGGAAACACGAACGGCTTCGTCCCGGGCGCCGTCACCGTCAGCTTCGTCGGCGGCTTCGTGGGTGGCCGCGTCGCGACCGGGGGCCGATGGAGCGCGGGCCGCACGGGCAGCGCCGGTGGCCGCGTGGGCGCCGTGATCCTGGGCGCCCCGGTCTTTGCCGCGATCGCCCCGGT
The DNA here is from genome assembly GCA_040006075.1 of Byssovorax sp. GTDB lineage: Bacteria > Myxococcota_A > Polyangia > Polyangiales > Polyangiaceae > JANYGI01. The sequence goes on from JBDTXR010000188.1 coordinate 5,783, forward strand.
CACCGAGCCGGGCGTGCGCGCCACGGGCAGCGCCGGCTTCACGTCCTCGCGGTCGGGCTCGTCGAGCGACACGTCCAGCGCTTCGCCGACGTTCGAGCCTTTATCCAGGGTGGATCGCGTCGGCCGGGTCATCAGCGGCTGGGTCGCGTCCTCGTCGGACGAGTCGAGGTCCGGCGACGACCAGCGCCCGTCGATCTCGCGCGTCGTCATCTTTCGCTGCGGGGCGGGGCGCGCCCCGCCGCCAGGCAGCGCGGGCGCCCGCGGGATCTCCAGCGCGTCGATGCGCGCCGGCGTCGTCCCTTGCTCCGGGATCTGGGTGATCGCCACCCGCGCCGTGCTCGGTGACGGCACCGCGATCGGCGCGCCCTTCATGACCGCCGGCTCGAGATCCAGGTTCGCCACGCCGATCAGCGTCCGCATCCCCGGCCTCGGCAGCGTCGTCGGTGGACGCTTCGGCGCGGTACCGGGCAGCACCAGCGGTCCCCCGGTCGTCGACTTCGGGCGCGGCGGCGGCGACCCGTTGGTGGCGCCCTCTTCGGCCACCGGCTGGGTGATCCCCACGAGCGACGCGCGACCCTTCGCGGGCGGGCTCTTCGGAGCCATGGCCACGGCGTCGGCGAGCTCGGGCATGACCGCGGCGGGCGCCCACTCCTTCATGCCGTCGCGCCAGACCAGCGTCGTCGCGGGCAGGAGAGAGCTCGCCAGCGCAGCGCGTAGCTCGTCGGTCCCGACCAGGCGCTGCACGCCGCGATCGTCGGTCCATCTCCACTCGTCACGTGTCGTCGTCAAAGCACGTTCGTCTCCAGAGCGACCGGATCCTACCGCGGCCGCGGCCAGAATATCGATTTTGTGGGACAAGTACGCAACTTCGCCCACCCCCGCGTCGATGGACAGGGATGCGCTCCATCCTCGTCCTCGTCCTCGTCCTCGCCCGTCTTCTCCTCGCTGCCGTCAAAGGGGCGCTGGGTCCCCCGACTTGCGTGGCTTGCGACGCCCGCACCCGGCCCCATGTCGTGTTCTGTCCAGCCTGCGCCGTGACCATCGAGCCACCGCCCGAGCCTGCCCACCTCGCGCCGCTCGATCCCCGCGTCGCGCCCACGATCGCCTTCGGGGCGTTCGGCGGCGCGCTCGCGATCGCCTTGCGTCGCCTCAAGTACCAGGATCGCCCCGAGCTTGCGTCGCCGCTCGGCCACCTCGCGCGCCAGGCCGTACGCAGCGTCGGGCTCACGGCCGACCTCGTCGTGCCGGTCCCGCTGCACGCGCGTCGCCTCGTCGATCGCGGCTACAACCAGGCCGCGTTGATCGCCGCCGAGGTCGCCGTCGAGCTCGGCGCGCCCCTCGCCGCGCGCGGCCTCGTCCGCCTCCGCAACACCCCGCAGCAGGCCCACCTCGATCGCGCGGCGCGCCTCGACAACGTGCGCCGGGCCTTTCGCGCCCGCGTCCCGCTCGCGATCCGCGGTCGCCGCGTCGTCCTCGTCGACGACGTCGCCACCACCGGCGCCACCCTCGCCGCCTGCGCCGACGCTCTCCTCGCGGCGGGCGCGGCCTCGGTCACCCCCCTCGTGGTGGCGCTCGCCTGAGCCTTACACCGTAAGCTTACGGTGTAAGCTCGACCCGCGTCTCCGCGCGACACCCCACGACCACGCTGCGCCCGGCCGTCACCCACGTCGGCGGCTTCCCCTTCTCCGCGATCGTCCCGAGCCGCACGTAGCGCGCGCCGCAGGGCACCGCGATCCGCTGCTCGGCCGCCCCGACCTCGCCGCCGTTCACGAAGGCCCGCGCCCCGGCCACGCCGCCGAGCACGAGGTACCCGCGATCGGCCGGCAACCCCGCCGGATCCCCGCCCTCGGCCGCGACCGGCGCCGCCGTGGCGATGGTTGGAGCTGAAACGATCGGCGCGGCCGTGGCGACCGTCGCAGCCGAAGCGATCGGCGCGGTCACCGCGCTCGTTGGAGCTGAAACGATCGCCGCCGCCGCGCGCCCGCTCTCCTCGACCGGCGGCGACATCGACGGCAGCGGCATGGCCGCGAGGGGCGCCGCCGATCGCCGCGGCGCGAGCCGCTCGGCGATCAGCACGCCGCCGGCGATCACCAGCGCCGCGGACAGGCCGGCCACGACGATCGTCGCCGCCGCGGGGAGCGGCCTCGACGCGGGATCGACCGGCTCGCGCGCGTTCGGGGACATCGCGCTCGACTATAGCCAAGGCCCGCCCGACGGGCCCAGCGGACGGCGAACGGCGACCTACGGCACCCGCAGCCGCGCGATCAGCGGCACGTGATCGCTCAGCCCGGCGAAGGCCCCGGGCTCCCCGAAGCGCTTCGTATCCTCGAAATCGAGCCACTCCAGGCCCGGCGACGAGTACACGTGATCGAGGTGCATCCGCAGGTTGAGGAACCCCGCGGTCGGGTAGTCGCGCGACTCGGTCGCGCTGAGGTTTTGCACCTTGGAGAACGCGTCGACCAGCCCGCGCTGCTCGCGCAGGTAGCAGTCCACCGGCGATCCCGGGAGCGAGTTGAAGTCGCCCACCACGATGTAGTTCTCGCAGCGCTTCTCGGCGGCGACGAAGTCCGCCAGCGTCCTGGCCTCGGCGAGCTGGTTCGGCCCGAAGCCCATGCGCGCCTCCTCGGTCCAGAACTCCTTGCTGAAGATGTTGGGCAGGCTCATGTGCGTGTTGAACACGTCGAAGGTGAACCCGTCCTGGTGCTTGAACGAAATGTGCGCGCAAATCCGCGTCTGCTTCAGCTTCTTCGCGCGGAGCCGGTGGGTGATGTCGTGCGGCTGCCCGGCGTTGTGGTGGCCAACCTCCAGCGCGTCGCTGGCGATCACCGCCAGGCCCGTGGTGTAGATGTTGGTCCGCTGCGTGAGCCGGTAGGTGTGCGCCGGGAAGTAGTACGCCGTGTAGCGCTCGGGCTTCTTCGCGCGCGCCAGGGCCGCGTGGAGCTCGGTCATCACCCGATCGAGCTGCGTCTCCTTGGGGTGCCACACCCGGTTCGCCGTCGTCGATCGCAGCGACTGGGTCTCGACCTCCTGCAGGCACACCAGATCGGGCAGCGGATCGAGCGAAGCGAGCGACCGCGCGATCCGCCGGAACGCCGGCCCGGTCGAGGCGATCCCCCGGGTGGCGTGGCCGAAGTACCTCACGTTGTACGTCATCACCCGCAGGGTCCGCGTCGCCGAGCCGTCACGTCGCGGCGGGCTCGAACAATCGATCGGTGTGTCAGCGAGGGTCATGTATTCTCCAGGCCATGGGTAAGACCATCATCGTTTCCGAGGAAACCGTGCGCGACCTTCTGGAAGCGCATGCTTCCCTCTCCGCCTGGTACTACGAGCTCTGGTCGGGCCTCCGCGCCGCCAACGCGACCGCGAGAACCCCGGATGATGCCGCGCGAGCCGCATTTGTCGAGCGTCTAGCAGCAGACTTCCCCGAGCTCGCCGCCGTCGCCAAGCAGATCCGCGTGCCCCGCATGTACGTGCCCTCGCCGCCTGCGTACGCCACGCCCTCCGTCTCGCCGAGCTCCCTCCCGGGCGCCCCGCCCGCGCCTCCGCCTCCCGCGGGCGACGGCGGACCCCTCTCGCTCGGCGCCCTCCCGCCGCTCCCCCTGCCGCTCCCGCTCCCCCCGCACTTCGACGAGCCGGCCACGCTGATCGAGCCCGCCCCGGCCCGCGTCCGCGAGTCCAACGCCGAGGTGGCCCCTCCGCCGATGATCGTCCCTGGAGCCGTGAAGTACGACCGTTGACGATGAAATTGATCTCCCCCGCATCGCCCGAGCTCTCGCTGCTACCCTCGTCGGACTCCCGATCTCCGGCTGCGGGAGCCCGGTAATCCGGAGCAGACCAATCGGGGTGCGCAGCCGACAACCTCGGTGCCCACCCCGGGTGCTCGATCTCCATCCAGACATGGCCGGAGCCGACCCGACCAACGGGCCTGGACAGAACCTGTTGCGGCTCCGGCCCAGCTCGCCTACGAACCACGGCCGGAGGTCGTCAATGTCAATCACCCTGTATTACGCCCCGATGTCCAACGCGGCTCGGATCTACGCCTCGCTCGAAGAGCTCGGTGTTCCCTACGAGAAGGTCAAGCTCGACCTCCGGGCCGGCGACCAGAAGAAGCCCGAGTTTCTCGCGCTCAACCCCAATGGCAAGGTCCCGACTATCGTGCTCGACGGCACCCCGATGTTCGAGTCGGTGGCCATCCAGATCGCCCTGGGCGAGCGCTACGGCGTGGAGAAGGGCCTCTGGCCGGCGCTCGGCTCGGCCGAGCACCTCTCGGCGCTCACGTGGCTGGTCTGGGGCCAGGTCTCCCTCGCCGGCGCGCTGATGCGCTACATGCAGAACACCAGTGAATACCTGCCGAAAGAGCTGCACCACGCGCCCACGGCCGAGGTCGCGTTGAAGGACGCCCACGCCCACCTCTCCATCCTCGACGCGCACCTCGGAAAGCAGCCCTTCGTCACCGGCGAACGCTTCACCCTGGGCGATCTCGACCTCGCCTCGGTCCTCGGCTGGGCCGTCCACGCCGCCAAGATCAGCCTCGAGCTCTATCCGAAGCTCGCGGCCTGGCTCGGCAGCGCCAGCCAGCGCCCGGGCATGCGCGCCGCCATGGCCGCCACCTGAGAGAGGGCCTGACTGTCAGCCGGGCGCAAACACCCGGCTGAAGAACCACACCACCCCGGCCACCACGATGGCGCCGCTGATCACCTTCACCCCCTGATCGCGAAAGACCTCCTTCTTCCGCGCCAGATAAATCAGCGGCAAGACCAGCGCCAGCACCGCGAGCTGGCCGGCCTCCACGCCCACGTTGAAGAGCACCAGCGCATAGGGCACGTCGGCCCGCGGCATCGCCACCTCGCGCAGCGCCCCGGCGAAGCCGAAGCCGTGGATCAGGCCGAAAGGGAAGGTGATCCGCCACCGCTTCTCGGCGTTCTTGACGAAGAAATTCTCGACTCCCACGTAGGCGATCGAGAGGGCGATCGCCGGCTCGACGATCCGCGGGCTGGGCGCCCAGACCCCGAGCGCCGCCAGGGCGAGGGTGATCGAGTGAGCGAGGGTGAAGGCCGTCACCACCATGAGCAGCGAGCGGAGCCGGCCGCCGACGATCACCAGGCCAAGGAGGAAGACCAGGTGATCGTACCCGGTGAGAATGTGCTCGATCCCCATGGGAAAGAACGAGAATTTGCCTCGATACGAGGCCTTCGGCGGCGGGGCTGCGGGAGTCTGCCCCGCCGCAGCGTCGAACGAGAAGCTGCGGTTGCGGACCGAGATCACCGCGTCGGAAGGCCCCGTTGCGCCCTGGAAATGCGCGAGGTGGCGATGGCCCATCGGCAGCTCGGAGATCACCCCGACGTCGATATGGACCGATTTCGGGGCCGCGGCGCAGCGGTAGGTCGCGCGCAGCGTCACCCCGTCATCCTCGGCGAGCCGGGCGTCGTCGAGCTCGCCCGGGCAGGCGTCGCCGTCGCCGGTGACCTTGATTCTCCCGATCAGCGCGCCGTTCACCGCGTCGCGATCCTGGGCGAGCTCCGCGGCCGTGAGCGATCCATCGTGATCGGCGTCGAGCCCGGCCACGAGGGTTACCACGTCGCGCCGCGCGAAGGTGAGCTGGGCGGTCACCGTCGCTCCGGAGGCGGCGTATTCCCCGCGCGAGAGGCCCACCTCGTGGGCTCGCGCCGGGCCGGCGGCGAGGGCGATCAGCGTCAGGACCAGGGCCGCGAAGGCCACTCGCCGGAGCGTGTCAGTCGGTCGGTTCATGCGGTGCTTCAACGTTTGGCGCAAGCGTCGTTGACGATGCCCCGGAGCATCTCCGACGCGTGGGGCTGCTTGGTCCCTTCGGTGCCGAGGCGACAGGCCTCCTCGCGCGAGCCGGCGGCGATCCCGGCCAGCACCGCGAGCTCGTAGGCCTTGCCGTTGGTGCGCACCGCGAGGTTCTTCTTCGCCAGCGAGAGGGCCTTTTGCGGATCTTTGCCGTCGTCGAGCCAGAACCACCCGGCATGATCGGCGAACGCCTCGGGGTGCTTGTCGACCAGCTCGTCGTACCGAGCGCGCACGTGCGCGAGGCGCCGCTCGGCCTCGGCGACATCGCCCTCGTCGCGGAGCTTCTGGCTCAAGGCCAGCTCGAACTCGGGATCGTCGGCGACGGCCACCACCGGAGTCAGGAGCTCGACCGCCCGCGCCGGCGCGGAGAGCAGCGCCAGGTGCGAGACGGCGTGGGCGTAGATTGGCAATCTCTCCTGGGCGACCCGGTAAAAGGCCTTCGCGCGCGGCGTGCGCCCGGCCTTCTCCCACATCAACCCTTCCTGAAAGAGGTTCCAGGCCACGGGGAACGGGTAGACGTTGCGGTACGACGCCCGCGCCTGCTGAAAGAGCCTCGCAGCGTCGTCGTAGCGGCCCATCTCGCCGAGCAACGCCGCCTCTGCGCCCAGCGTGGTGATGCTGGCCTCGGCCTCGGTGCTCTGGTGACGGAGCGCGAGCGCCCCGTCGAGATCGCCTCTGGCCTGGAGGATCGAGGCCCGCGCCGCGCGGGTGGAGACGGGCGAGGTGCCGTGTCGCTCGGCCTCGTCCAGATCGGCTATCGCCTCGGGGAATCGGTGCAGGGTGGAGCGCGCCGCGGCGCGGGCGACCAGCGCCGCCCCGCTGGTGGGGGCCTTCTGGACCGCCTCTTCCGTCAGCGCGAGCGCGCGCTCGTAGTCGGCGACCTTCGAGAGGTACATGCCGCGAAAGCCCAGCAAATCAGCGAGCGCGAGGCTGGTCTCGACGCGACCGGGATCCTTCTGGTGATCGCGCTCGAGGACCTGGATCTGGCCGTCGAGGTTGCCAGCGGCGATGCCCCCATCGGTCGTCGGCGTCTCGTGCGGGCCCGGCGGAAGGACGGTATCCGCGGCCTCGGCGCCGGCGTCGGGGGGCGCGGGGATAGCCTTCTTCGGCGAGCAGCTAGCAAGTACAAAAAGCGACAGGGCTCCCGTGAGGAGAGCCCTTGTCGTGGATGCGCAGAGGCGCCGGTTCACGCGCGCCTCGGCAGCTTCTCAGTGCGGGACCGCGAGGTACGGGAACGCCGAGCCCTTGGTGTCCGCGTCGGCCGAGACGCCGTCGCCCACGCCCGAGAACGCGCCGGCCGCGAGGGCCGAGTAGCTCGCGTCGATGACGTCGTAGTCGAGCTTGCGCCCGCCACAATCCATGTTCGGGAGCAGGCCAGTCGCGTTGGCCTCGACCGCGAGGTACGTGGTGCACGCCGCCGCCGAGAGATCGAGGTAGACGCGATCGTCGGCGAGAGCGCCCGCGAGCGTCGCGTAGCGGGTCGCCGGGATCGGCATACCCATGGGGACCACGGTCGCGAGGAGCTGGTTACCGCAGTTGGTGTCCAGGCCGTCGAGGATGGCCAGGTTCTTCGCGAACTCCGGGCCGCTGGTGCCCCAGGTGGCCGGATCGCTCTGCTGATTGTACTTGTCCTTCGCCATGCCCTTCGCCGGATCGACGTCGAAGGTGTGGTTGAGGGCGGTGTTGATCGCCGGCCGACCGAAGCGGTCGATCTGCGTGCCGAGCTTCGGCGGCGCGGGCGGCATCGCGCTGCCGCCCGTGCCGCCGGAGGTGGCGGTGGTGCTGGCGCCGCCGCCGGTGCCCGACGCCGCCGTGGAGCTGGTGACGTCGCTGCCGGTCGACGACGTGGTGCCGCCGGTGCCGGTGCCGGTGTCACCGCCGCAACCCTCGATGGCCGCGACAGCGAGAAGCGAAGACGCGAGAAGGCCGATAAAAAGCTTGGTTTTCATGTGTTCAGCCTCCCACGTTGGTGCTGGCCCAGGCGCTCATGATCGGGCCACCCTGGTTGAGCATGGCTTTGTCGATCGAGAGCACGATGGAGAGCACGTTCTTGCCAGCGAAGAAGTCCTGCGCAGGGCCGCCCGGAGGCATCGAGGTGGGATCGGTGCTGAGCTTCTTGACGAGGAGCGCCGAGGTCATGGCGTCGAGCTTGGGGCAGCCGGCGGCGTCGAGCATCAGCATCCCAGCGACGCTGTCGACCGTCTTGACGGTGTCCTGGAAGCCCGCGAGGTTGAAGAAGAAGGGATCGTCGCGCATCCCGGCGAAGACCTTGATGTGGCCGTCGGCGCTGCTGAGGCCGGTGGTCGCGCTGGCGTCGCCCGCCACGTAGCCCTTGTCGCCGACCCAGACACTGGCCTTCTGCGCGGCGTCGAAGGTGACGATGATGTCGGACTTCTCGCCCGGCGCCCCGAACTTCGCGGAGCTCTCCGTGTGGATGACGTACTGGACCTTGTCCGAGAACTTCGCGCCGGCTGCCGCCAGCGGCGTCACGTTGAGGACGAAGACCACGTTGCCCTGGTCGGTCCAGCTGTACAGGTCGGTGATGTCCGCCGACGGATCGGCGATGGCACCTGGGGCATCGATGTGATCGGCCGCCAGGGCCATCGACGCAGCGGTGAGAGCAGTGAGCGCGATCGCGCCCTTTAACCAAGTCATTCTCTTCATGAACTCCCTCCTTGGGCAGGGCTGGTAGTCCCTTGCCTTGCGCGGGATCGCGCGCCGCTCGGGGTGGCCAGCCGGACCCAGCGTACGCTCGCCCTCGCCGCTCGGTTGCAAAATTCGACGGCGACCGCATGCACGCCACGATCCGCCCATGCGTCGAATAATCGAACGCGTTCAGGGTGTTACGATCACCTTGGCTAGTGTTACGATGGTGGTACGAACTGACTATATCGTGACACGATAGAACATCGACCCCGGCGCTCAGTCGGTTTATAAGCGTCGCATGTTCGACGTCGCCCGATCGATCTACACCGAGTCGCTCGCCGAGATCCGCGCCGCTGGCCTCTACAAGGAAGAGCGGGTGTTGACCTCGCCGCAGGGGGCAGGCATCCGCACCGCCGCGGGGCAGAGCGTCCTCAACTTCTGCGCGAACAATTACCTCGGCCTCTCGTCGCACCCCGAGGTGCTGAAGGCCGCGCACGCCTCGCTCGACAGCCACGGCTTCGGCATGTCGAGCGTGCGCTTCATCTGCGGCACGCAGGACCTGCACAAGCGCCTCGAGAGCACGATCGCGCGCTTCTTCGGGATGGACGACGCGATCCTCTACGGATCGTGCTTCGACGCCAACGGCGGCCTCTTCGAGACGCTCCTCGGCGAGGACGACGCGATCATCTCCGACGCGCTCAACCACGCTTCGATCATCGACGGCGTGCGCCTCTGCAAGGCCGAGCGGCACCGCTACCCCAACGGCGACATGTCCGCCCTCGAAGAGGCGCTGCGCAAGACCCAGGGCAAGCGCGTGCGGATGATCGCCACCGACGGCGTGTTCTCCATGGACGGCTACCTCGCGCAGCTCGACACGATCTGCGATCTGGCCGATAAATACCGGGCGATGGTGATGGTCGACGACTCCCACGCGACGGGCTTCATCGGGCCCACGGGGCGCGGGACGCCGGAGGAGTGCGGCGTGCTCCACCGCGTCGACGTGCTCACCTCGACGCTGGGCAAGGCGCTCGGAGGCGCCAGCGGCGGGTTCACCGCGGGCCGCCGCGAGATCGTCGAGCTGCTGCGGCAGCGCTCGCGCCCGTACCTGTTCTCGAACTCGCTGGCGCCGAGCATCGCCGGGGCGTCGATCGCCGTGCTCGATCTGCTCGATCGCGATCCCCACCCGCGGCTGCGGGTGATGGACAACGCCCGGCATTTCCGCGAGGGGATGACGGAGGCGGGCTTCACCATCAAGGCGGGCATCCACCCCATCGTCCCGATCATGATCGGCGACGCCAAGCTGGCCTCCGACCTCGCGAGCGCGATGCTCGCCGAGGGGATCTACGTGATCGGCTTCTCTTACCCGGTCGTCCCCAGGGGCGAGGCGCGGATCCGCGTCCAGCTCAGCGCGGCGCACACCACCGAGAACGTCGATCAGGCGATCATCGCGTTCACCAAGGTGGGCAAGTCAATGGGCATCATCGACTGACACGCCCGATGCAGACTGCCACTCCGGTGCTCCAGAGTGGCAGCCTCGAATCGCGTCAGTAGGTGATGACGACCTTGGGGTAGGTCGAGATCGCCTTCTGGAAGGCGTCTTTGTCGTACTCGTCGAACTTGAACATCGTGCCCTCGCCGCGGTTCAAGATTACCTCCCAGATCAGATCGTGGATGTTGGGGTCGCGCGACTCGAGCAGGTGCCGGGTGATGTGCCAGGTCTCGAAGATCCGGCGGCCGATCACGCTGTGGAGGCTGATGCCGTCGACGATGAGGCGGTCGAAGTTCTCGATCACGGCGTCGCCGGTCTTCAACCCGAAGAGGATGACGTCGCCGCCGCGGCGGACGGCGTGGATCGCGTTGTTGACGCTGGAGTTGATGCCCGTCATCTCGAGGACGACGTCGACGCCGACGCCGTCGGTGAGCTTGCGGATCCGGGCCGTGAGCTCGGGAT
>JBDTXR010000189.1:0-16045 GCA_040006075.1 Byssovorax sp.
CGGTTCTTGTTGCGGTCCTCGATCGCGGTGAGACGCCAGCGCTTGCCGGCCTCGAACGCCTCGGAAAAGAGGTGCCAGCAGCCGTCGCCCGCGTCGACGGCGAAGCCCCACGCCTCGCGCCGGAGCAGCCAGCCCCAGGGCCCGAGCGTCTCGCCGCCCGCGGCGATCATCGGGAACTCGACCGCCGTGCCCTGCTGGTTCCACACGACGATCGATCGCCGACGGACCTCGATTTCCCAGCCGAGCGAGTGCCCCCAGCCGAAGCCGAGGCCGGTGTCCCGGTTCGACATCTTCGAGCTGTACATGCGCTCGAAGACCAGCGGGAGCGGGCCGGGAAGCTCGAGGTCCACCACCGGGTGCGTGAAGGCGCGACCGGTGACGACGTCGACCGGGTGCGAGGCGTAGCCGCAGCCCGGGTACTTCTGGTAATCCGGCGCGCCGCGCCCGTCGCCGGCGGCCTGCTCGCCGCTGCCGTCGCCCGCGGCGTTGTCGTCGCCGCTGCCGTCGCCGGCGCTCTCGCCGCTGCCTCCGCCGCCGTCGCCTCCTCCTGCGAGGACGGCGATGCTGGGGCACATGCCAGGGATCGGCGGGATGTCGGGGACCGGAGCGGTACGCGCCATCGGGCGAGACTATCACCCAACCGCGCGGACGAGGACACTGCGCCGTATGTCAACGATGTTGCCATTCAACAGGCATCGATGACGACGTGAACGACGCCCACAGCATGTTGACCAATGGCGCAAAACGTCACGATCGTGGTCGATGATTCCCTGAAGATGACACCGTTCACATTTTGCAGCGTCGTGACCGATCGTCCGACGGTGGGCAACAGAGCATGCCAGTCGCCGACCCAACGCGCGGAGAGGCCACAGACCAGCTCCCGTGAAACAAACGCCCTCGGGGCGCCGAAATGCCGCAAAATACGGCGTTTCATGGCAACCCAGCGCGGGGGCGCCGGCGGGCCGGGATCAGGCCTCTTGCACGCCGGCCGCCATCTCCAGCGCGGCTCGGACCAGCGCAGCGACCTGGGCGGGGACCGCGAGATCGAGAGCGCCGGTGAGGTTCTCGGCGTCGATGAGCATCACCTCGACCGCATGGCAGTGGGCCTCGAGCACCGAGCCGCCGGCGCCGTCGAGGCGGACCACGGCGGCGACGCCCGGGAGGGCCAGCGACCAGGTGGGGGCAAACGTCATGTCGGTCGGGAGCCCGACCAGGCCGAGCTCGACGCCGTCCCCGAGGCGCAGCGTCCCGAGCAGGCGTGGCAACGCCGCGCGCGGGGCGCTCTCGACCGCGGCGACGGCGTCGGTGATGCGGCGGATGGAATGCGCGAGCGCGGGGAAGCGGCGGTCTTCGGCGGCGATCACCAGGCGCGGCGGCGGCGCGAAGCCGGCGAGCGTCAACCGCATCACCAGCGAGCGGAGCACGGGCAGCGCCTCGGCCGGCGCGAACGGCGTGGTCAGCTCGGCGAGGGGGATCCGGCGGATCTTCCCGCCGGCGACGAGCGCGCTCAGCGCTTCGAGGATCACCAGATCGGGCGCGTCGATCTCGTCGAGGATCTCGTCGAGCGCGCACGGGATCTGGAGCATCACCGCGAGCGCCGAGGCGATGGCCGCGGTCGGGTGGCCCGTGCTCGGCTTGCTCAGGCCGAGGGCCGCGCTCAGCGCCTCGCGCCCCGACGAGGAGAGCGTCGGCGGCTCCTTGAGCAGCAACGCTTCGCCGGCGGGAGCCAGCTCGGTGCGACGGCGACGCGCCTCGTCGACCTGGCGCATCGACTCCATCAGGAGCTGCCCGGTGGGAACCGTGATGCGACGGAGCGAGGATGTGTCGCCGGCGTTGAAGGCGAAGCGACCGTTGCGCTCGCTGAAGAGACGGAAGAGCGCCTTCTCGCCGTCGAGGCGGCGGAACACGGCGTCGACGACCTCGCCGTCGGCGAGGCGGACCTCCCCGACGCCCCCGCCGGTGGTGATGCCGAGGACGCCGCTCTTGCGGTTCATCGAGAGGAACTGGAGCAAATCGCCGAGCGGCATCTGCTCGAGGTGGCCGCGGATCTCTTGATCGAGCGCGACGCGCTCGGCGCGCGGCGAGACCGCGGCGATGCGCGAGACGAGCTGATCGAGATCCGCGCGGGGGACCGAGTCGGGGCCGTGCTCGTCGGGATGATCGGCGCGCACGAGGTGGAGCAGCGGCGTGTGGGCGAGCTCGGGGACGGCGAGGAACGCCGCGCGGAGATCGCCCGCGCCGTCGAGCTTCTCGGCGTACAAGACGACGTCGGGGCGGGTGCGGAAGGCCTCTTCGACCGCGTCGAAGACCTCGCTGGCGTTGAAGACGGTGAGGCCGCGGGCGCGGAGCGCCGACGCGAGGGCGCCGAGCGCGTTCACGTTGGCGTCGACCAGGAGCACCTTCCTCGACATGGCTAGGCGAAGATCCGGAGGCCGGCGGCGCGGCCCAGGCGCTCGGCGAGGGCGTCGGCGAGCAGAGGATCGGCCGCGTGGAGGCCCTTCACCACGCCGCCCTGGCTGCGCCCGATCAGCGCGTAGCAGGCGTGCTCGGCGATGATGCTCAGCGCCTCGATGTCGTCGCCGCCGCTGGAGCGAACGTCGAGCGTGTGCACCGTGACGTTGTCGCGGAGCGGCGTGAGCGCGGCGCGAACGGCGGCCCCGAGGCAGAGCCCGGCGTGGTGGGCGACCGTGATCAGGACGGCGCCGCCGCGGAGGGCGTCGGCGGTGACCGCGGCGGCGAGCGCGGCGAGGTCGACGACGGAGAGCGAAATGGGGCGCGGGGCGCCGAGGTCTTCGAGCGGCGGCGTGCCGGCCTCCCACTCCAGGGTCTCGAGCAGATCGGCGATCTTCACGGTGCCCTCGCCGAGGCGGTGGACGATCGAGCTGCGCGTGGCCTCGGCGCGGCGGCGCGCGACGCGGAGGAGCTGCGAGAGATCGCGCCCGTCGTGGGGGAACGTGGCCGCGCCGACGAGGAGGCCGCGAGGCAGCGCGCGCGGGCCCTTCTCGGCGAAGCGCGCGAGGATGCGACGACGGCACGCGTGCGCGGTGAGCCCGTCGGCCTCGGGCATGAGCAGGTGGAGCTCGTGCTCGTCGACGCGGGCGAGCACGTCGATGTCGCGCGCGCAGAGGAGGATCTGATCGGCGATCTCGGGCGGCCGCATCACCGCGCCGGTCACGTCGTCGATGGGATCGAAGGCGACGGTGACGATGGCGAAGCGGCGGCCGTAGGTGCGCGCTTTGTCGATCTCGCGGCCGGCGACGTCGACGTAGTACGCGAAGGAGTACGCGCTCGACCCGGGATCTTTCACCGGGGCGCCCACGCCGCGCTCGCGCTCGCCGAGGAAGGCGAGCGCCGTCGCGCCCTGCGTGGCGAGGAGCTTGACCAGGCCGTCGGCGACGCGCGCGGCGCGTGGGGCCGCGTCGCCGAGGCTCGACGGCGGAGCGCTCGACGGCGCGGCGAGGAGCGCGTGGCCGACCTTCAGCGTCCGCGTGGCGAGCGGGACGACGAGGAGGCGCTCGCGGCGCGCGTGATCGAGCACCTCGGCCTCCATGGCGAAGGCCGGCGCGGTCTCCAGATCGGGGGTCGCGGCGACGCGGGTGAGCTCGGTTGGCCGGCCGTCCGCGGCGAGGTACACGGCGGCCGACGAGGCGCCGGTGGCCTCGCACAGGACGGCGCCGAGCAGCTCCGCGGCCGAGATGCGGCTCGGGCTGTCGGCGAGCTCGGCGACGCGGCCCATCCAGCCCGCGGCGCGCGCGGCGAGGCGCGCGGCCTGCTCGAGCTCGCCGCGAAACGCGTGCTCGGCGAGGCGCATCTTCACGCTCTCGATCGCGCTCAAGATCTCGTCACCCCCGACGGGCATCATCAGCAGGCCCGCTCCACCCAGCGCCACCGCGTTGGCCGCGGCGTCGAGGCCGTTGCGCGAGGCCAGCGCGAAGATGGTGACCGCCGGCGTGACGGCCTTGAGGTGGTGCACCATCGCCAGGCCGGCGCCGCTGCCGATCTCGACGAAGGCCGCGTCGGGCGGGTTCGACTGCGCCAGCGCGAGCGCCTCGCTCAGATCGGAGGTGATGTAGAGATGATCGGCGGTCACGACCCGCGGCAGCAGCTCGCGCGTGGCCTCGTCCGAGACGATCGTCAGCACGGTGATCGGCGCGGAGCCGTCGGACGCGAAGCCAGGATCGGTGGCGCGCTCGCGCGGGCTGGAGGCCGGGCGCGACGGCGTGGGGACGCGATCGATCTCGCCCGAGGCCATCGCGGTCGCCGAGAAGCTGACCGCGCTGTCGCTGTCGACGCCGCCGTTCACGCGAGCACGACCTCCCCGGTGAAGACCCGGCGTGCGGGGCCGCCCATGCTGAGCTCGCGGGTGCGCGCGGCGACGGTGATGACGAGCTCCCCTCCCGGCAAGGCGACGCGGATCGGCACGCCAAACGTCGCCCGGCCGGTGTCGCACGCCGCGGCGGCGACCGCGCACGCGCCGGTCCCGCACGCGAGGGTGCGACCGACGCCGCGCTCCCACACGACGACGACGATGCGGTCGGCCTCGACCCGGCAGAACTCGACGTTGGTGCCGCCGCTGGGCGCGACCGCGACCGCGGCGCCGACGCGATCGATCGCCGCCTCGTCGTGGGCTTCGAAGGTGATCGCGTGCGGGTTGCCGACGTCGATCTTCAGGAAGCGATGCTCGACGCCGTCCACGGTGCACGTGAGCTCGCCGTCCTGGCGCGCCACGCCCATCTCGACGGTGACGTGGAACGCGTTCGCGGCCGTCGCGCGGACGACGCAGCTCCTCTCGCCGGCGTCGGTGTCGAGGGTGAGCTCGTTGGCGCCCTCGCTCGCGGAGAGGTAGCTCGCGACGCAGCGCAGGCCGTTGCCACACATCTCGGGGCGGCTCCCGTCGGCGTTCCACACGATCATCCGCGGGCGCGCGCCCTGCCGATCGACCACCAGCACGCCGTCTCCGCCGACGCCGAAATGGCGATCGCAGAGCACCCGAGCCACGTCAGGGCCGAGGGTGGCCGAGGGATCGTCGACGAGGAGGAAGTCGTTGCCGAGGCCCTCCCACTTCTCGAAGCGGATCGGTTGCCCCTTCATCGCCTGACCTTGCTCAGCCGCGCGATCGCCTCGATCGCCCCGATGCCGTTGACGGCCACGACCTTGGTGCGGCTGCTCGGACCGACGACGATCGCCACGTCGGCGGCGCGGACCGAGAGCGCCCTGGCGAGCAGGCGAATCAGCTCGCTGTTCGCGGCGCCGTCGGCGGGCGGCGAGGTGAGCGCCACGTCGAGAGCGCCGTCACGCACCCCGAGGATCGCCGAGCGCGACGAGCGCGGGCGCACGTGCACATCGAGGCGGACGCCGCCCGATCGCTCGTTCAATCGCAGGCCAGTCCATGGACCGGGAATGCTGGAAGGGGGCTCGCTGGTCGTCATGATCGCGACGTCTGGCGCGTACTCTACACGGTCTTTTCTCGTCGACTGAAGGGACCTTCAACGAAGGTCGCCCGGTGCGCTACGGTCCGGGGATGACACGGCTTCGCTGGTCGACGTCGGGCGAGTCCCATGGGCCCGAGCTCGTGGCAATCCTGGAAGGGATCCCGGCCGGGCTGCCGCTGCTCGCGGCGGATGTGGACGGAGATCTCGCGCGCAGGCAACGCGGCTACGGGCGCGGCGGGCGCATGAAGATCGAGACCGATCGCGCTCAGCTCGTCGCCGGGGTGCGCGGCGGCGAGACGCTCGGCAGCCCGATTGCCCTGGTCATCGCCAACCGCGATCACGCCAACTGGGCCGGCAGGATGGGGCCCGATCCCTTCCCTTCGCCGCCCGAAGCGCTGACGAGGCCACGTCCTGGACACGCCGATCTGGCAGGAGGCCTCAAGTACGACCGCCACGATCTCCGCGACATCCTCGAGCGCGCCAGCGCCCGCGAGACGGCCTCGCGCGTCGCCGTCGGAGCCGTGTGCCGCAAGCTCCTCGCCGAGCTGGGCATCGACGTCTTCGCCCACGTCGTCGCCATCGGCCCGGTCAGCGTCACGCCCTCGGAGCTCCCGCCGGGCGAGCTCCGCGCTCGCTCGCGCGCCTCGGATCTCGCCTGCGCCGATCCCGAGGCCGAGCTGGCGATGCGCGCGGCCATCCTCGAGACCGCGCACGCCGGCGACACGCTCGGCGGCACCTTCGAGGTCGTCGCCACCGGCGTCCCGCCCGGCCTCGGCAGCCACGTGCAGTGGGACCGCAAGCTCGACGGCGTGCTGGCGCAGGCGCTGATGTGCATCCACGCGATCAAGGCCGTGGAGATCGGCATCGGCTTCGAAGTGTCGCGACGCCGCGGCTCCGAGGTTCACGACGCCATCGGGTACGACGCGATCACGCGCAGCTTCACCCGGCCGACCAACCGCGCCGGTGGCCTCGAAGGTGGCATCACCAACGGGATGCCCGTCGTCTGCCGCGCGGCGATGAAGCCCATCGCCACGTTGAAGCGCGCCCTCCCCTCGGCCGACGTGGTGACCAAGGAGCCCTTCGCGGCGGCCTTCGAGCGGAGCGACGTCTGCGCGGTCGCGGCGGCGTCGGTCGTGGGCGAGGCGATGGTGGCGATCACCCTGGCGACGGCGCTGCTCGAGAAGACGGGCGGCGACAGCCTGGTCGAGGTGCGGCGCAACCTCGAAGGGATCCGCCGGCAGAACGCGGAGTACTGAAGCGATGATCCGTCAGCGCAAGCTCCTGATCGGCGGCTTCATGGGCGTGGGCAAATCGACGGTGGCGCGCCGGGCTGCAGAGCTGTCGGGGATCGCGCTCGTGGATCTCGACGCGGCGATCGAGGCCCGCGCGGGGAAGCCCATCGCGGCGATCTTCGCCGACGACGGCGAGGCGGCCTTCCGCGCGCTCGAGGCCGCCGAGCTCGCCGCGGCGCTCGCTGCCGACGGCCCGGCCATCCTCGCGCTGGGCGGCGGTGCGCTGCTCGACCAGGCCCGCCGACGCGACGCGCTGGGCCAGGCCTTCGTCGTCACGCTCACCGCGCGCCCGGGGACGATCGCCGACCGCACGGCCGGCTCGACCCGCCCGTTGCTCGCCGGCGCGGTCGATCGCGCCGAGCGCATCCGCGAGCTGCTCGACGCGCGCGCCCACGTCTACGCCGAGGCCCACGCGCAGGTGCCCACCGACGATCACCCGATCGACGCGGTGGCCGAGGCGGTGCTCCAGGCCTGGTCGCAGCCCACGCTCGCGGTCCCGCTCGGTCCGCGCAGCTACACGGTGCAGCTCACGGTCGGCGCGCCGGCCACGCTCGCCCGGGTCGTGAAACGGCTTCGTCCTTCGGCGGTCTTCGTGGTCACCGACGAGAACGTGCAGCGCTTCTGGGGCGACGGGCTGACCGCGGCGCTCGCGGCGGCCGGCGTCCCGGCGCGCGCCACGGTGGTGCTCCGCCCCGGCGAAGAGCACAAGCGGCTCGCGGCGGTGGAGCAAGCGCTCACGGCCATGGTCGAGGCCGGGGCCGATCGCGACGCCGTCGTCCTCGGCCACGGCGGCGGCGTCGTCACCGACATCGCCGGCTTCACCGCGGCCACGCTCCTTCGCGGCGTCCGCTGGGTGGCCGCGCCGACCACGCTCCTGGCGATGGTCGACGCCTCGGTCGGCGGGAAGACGGGCGTCGACCTCGGTCTCGCAAAGAACGCGATCGGCGCCTTCCACCAGCCCTCCGCGGTCGTCATCGACACGGCGCACGTCACGACCGAGACACCGCGGGCCTACATCAGCGGCCTGGCCGAGGTGGTCAAATCCGCCGCACTCGCCGATCCGGCGCTGTTCGCGGTCCTCGAAGCCGAGGCGCCGCGCGTCCTCGCGCGCGAGCTGGCGATCGTCGAAGAGCTGGTGCTCCGCTCGGTCGCGGTGAAAGCCGCCATCGTCGCGCGCGACGAGCGGGAGTCCGGCGATCGGGCGCTCCTGAACTTCGGCCACACCCTCGGTCACGCGCTCGAGGCCGAGGGCGGCTTCACCCGGCTCACCCATGGCGAGGCCGTCTCGCTCGGCATGGTGGCGATGCTCCGCGCCGGCCGCGCCCTCGGCGTGACTGACGCTGGGGACGAAGGCCGCGTCGTCTCGCTCCTCGCGCGCCTGGGCTTGCCGGTCGACCTCGACGCCCAGCCTCTCGCCGCCGCGCTCGGGTTCGTCGCCCTCGACAAGAAGCGCCGCGGCGCCGGCGTGCGCGCCGTCTTTCTTCGCCGCATCGGCTCGGCGTTCGTCCGCGAGACACCCCTGGTCGATCTCCCGGGGCTCCTCGGCGTCGGGTCGCAAAGATCTGCGTGAACTTTGCCGCACCCGGCCCGGGGTCGCTACACTTCCCCTTGCCGGTCGGACCTTGCGGTTCGCGGCTGGAGCTGGTCATGCGTCAATCTCTTCAGCGCGCGGGTGCCTTCCTTTTGCTCTCGACTGCGGCGGGCCTGATCGGCACGTCGTGTGCGGCCAACGAGAGCAGCATGTTCGTCCGCTCGTGCCTCTTCCTTCCGGTCGACACCTGCAAGGTCACCTTCGACCCTTCCGCGGCCGAGCGGCTCGCCGGGACCATCGATCCCGCGCAGTCGGACTACTCGTGCCCCCTGCTCGTCGGCAACCAGCTCGTGGCGCGCGGTGACAGCAAGACGCTCAAGACCGAGACCTCGCGCATCGAGATCCACACCGCAGTCGTGACGATCTACGACTCGATCAAGAGCAAGACGTACACGACGTTCTCGGTCCCCGCGACGGGCTTCGCCGACCCCGGCACCTCCTCGCAGCCGGGCTTCGGAGGCGCCGACGTGCTGCTGCTCGACCGGGTGACGGCGCGCGAGCACGTGGGCGAGACGCTGCTCTCCGGCGTCGTCCTCCAGGGCCGGACGCTCGGCGGGATCGACGTCGAGAGCGCCGAGTGGACGTTCCCGATCACCGTGACGGGGCCGGATCAGCTCTGCGACTTCTCCCCCTGCCAGCCCGCGACGACGATGCCCGAGGCGCTGAAGACCACTTGCCGGCCCGGCGTGGACGCGACCACCGATTGTCGCCAGGGCTGCGGCTGCCTGCTGAAGGACGCGACGGGGAAGGCCACGGGCGATTGCGCGCCCTACGGGTGCAGGGCCGACGCGACCGGGGTCGGCGTCTGTGGCTCGTGCCGCACCAGCGCGGATTGTGCGTCGCCCAAGAAGTGCGTCACCAAGATCGGGCCGACGCAGGGCCTCTGCCAGTAAGTGCCCGGACGCCTCAGGGCACCGGCGCGGTCTCCGACGATCCGCCTCGCGCGGCGTTGATCAAGAACACGAACGGCAGCGTCAAGATCGCAAAGTCGATCTGAGCACCCACGATGATGGACGTCTCTTTCGAGGCGCCGAGGCCATAACGCATCTGGCCGATCAGGCCGGCTGTCATCACGTAGGGCGCGTGGAAGTTGAAGCTGCGGCTCCCGAAGAAGACCTCTCCGGCCAGCCCGGGCTCGAGTCCAAAGCTGCCCGTCGCTTGCCGCCCGTACGCGCCGGCCGAGAGCACGATGGGAAAGGTGTCGAGCACCGGGAGCAGCCCGCTGATGCCGCCGCCAAACTGGATCTCGTCGAACCCGTTGGTCAAGAGCTCGGCGTACGGGCCAATGCCGAAGTCGGAGTTGCGCGCGCGCCCGAAGAGAACATCGCCGTGAACGCCGAGATGGAAGGCGGTGGTCGACCAGATCGATCGATTGAGCCCGGCGCCGGCCGCGCCGATGGTCAGACCCACCGTGGCCTGCGGATCGGCGGCGGCGGGAAGCGCGGGGACCACGACCACGAGCGCCCCAATCAGCGCCACGGCGGCGCGAGCAAACGGGAAGATGGCGCGCCTCGGTCGCATGGGCGGGCGATGCTAGCAGGGCGTCGGGGCGACCGCGCGCCGATGGGTGGATGGTGCGCGTCGTTCCAGGTCGAATCGTGATAGCTTGCCGCTCACGATGGCGGGCCGGACGGTACATCTGCGTGTTGGGGGGCAGACGTATCGCGTCACCACCTCTTCGTCCGACGAAGAGCTGCAACGCCTCGCCGCAGTCGTCGACCAGAAGATTGCGACGGTCGTCCCGCCGGGCCGCACGGTGACGCCGCAGGCCATGCTCCTCGCCGCGATGGCGCTGGCCTACGACCTCGAAGAAGAGCGCGCTCGCTCCGCGACGGTCGCCGCGCGAGCGCGAGGTGCCTTTGGCCGGATGCTCCAGCGGGTCGACGCAGCGCTCGATGCGAACGAGGGGGCCGAGGTCGCGGACGCCGCCTCCACGCCGGCCTCGGTTCCCGTGGCGCGCGCATCCCTGTCCGTGGTCGCGTCGGTGCCACGCGAGGTCGGCGGGAGCTCGCCGTCGGCAGCAAACGAGTCCCGCTTCGCGCCGAAGCCGTCGAGCGATCCCTGATGTCGCGGCTCGATCCTCTCCGCCATCTGGAGGGAGAGCTCGCCGCCCTCGACGACCGCGGCCTCCTCCGCACTCCGCCGGTGCCGCCACGCGCGGGCGCTGCGCTTCTGAACCTCTGTTCGAACGACTACTTGGGCTACGCATCCGACCCCTGGCCAGAAGGCCTTGTCGGCGAGAGCGGCGCGGGCGCCTCCCGGCTCGTGAGCGGCAACACGAGCGCCCACGAGACGGCCGAGGCCGCGCTCTCTGCGTGGCTCGGCACAGA
Source organism: Byssovorax sp. (assembly GCA_040006075.1). Lineage (GTDB taxonomy): Bacteria > Myxococcota_A > Polyangia > Polyangiales > Polyangiaceae > JANYGI01. The sequence continues at coordinate 10,646 of JBDTXR010000189.1, forward strand.
AGCCGCGCTCCTGTTCTCATCCGGCTACGCCGCGAACGTCGGCACCATCGCGGCGCTCGCCGGTCGAGGCGACGTCATCGTCTCCGACGCGCTCAACCACGCCTCGCTCATCGACGGCTGCCGCCTCTCGGGCGCCGAGGTCCGCGTCGTCCCCCACCTCGACCTCGCCGCAACCGAAGCCGCCCTCGCCCACACCCGCAACGCGCGGCGCCGGTGGGTCGTCACCGAATCCTACTTCAGCATGGATGGCGACTCGCCCGACCTCGTCCGCTTGCGCGCCATCTGCGATGCCCACGACGCCGGGCTGGTGCTCGACGAGGCCCATGTCCTTGGTGTCTTCGGTCCGCACGGCCGAGGCCTTGCTGCAGAGTCCGGAGTCGCGCCCGACGTGCTGATTGGAACCGCGGGAAAGGCACTCGGCCTCCACGGGGCCTTCGTCGCCGGCTCCTCGGCGCTCCGCCTCTGGCTCTGGAACCGCGCCCGAAGCTTCGTCTTCTCCACCGGCGTCAGCCCGGTCCTCGCCGCAGCGCTGACCCACCGGATCGGCCGCCTGGTCGCCGACGACACCGCTCGCGCCCGCCTCGCGGCGCGCGGCGCGCAGCTCCGCGCCGGACTGGCAGCCCTGGGCGCGCCCGGCGTCTCCACAGGTCGGGGCCCGGTCCTCCCATGGGTACTTGGTGGCTCCGAGGCCACACTCGCCCGCTCACGTCGGCTGCGCGAGCACGGCATTCTGGTGCAGGCGATCCGTCCGCCCACAGTCCCGAGCGGAACCTCTCGACTCCGGGTCACCGTCCACGCCCGGCTAACCGACGACGACGTCGAACGGGCTCTCGCCGCCTTCCACGCCACTGAGTATTAGTCCGAGGCATGCCCTCAGACCAACTCCCCGCGCAGCGGCCCATCCGGATCGCGATCGTGGGCACCGGGACCGACGTCGGGAAGACGCACCTGAGCGTCGCCCTCCTCCGCGCGCTCGCACGACAAGGTCAATCGGCCGTCGGGCTCAAGCCGGTGGAATCGGGCGTCGGCACCGGCGAGTCGGATTCATCGAAGCTGGCGGCCGCCGGAACGTTTCACGTGAAACATCCCGCACCCTACCGCTTCCCCGATCCGGTCTCGCCCCACCTCGCGGCGCGGCGGGTCGGGGTCGCGATTGACCCGAGCCGGATCCTGGAATGGGTCGACAGGTGCGCCACCTCCTGGACACTGATCGAGACCGCGGGAGGCCTGCTGAGCCCACTCGCACGATCGTTCACCAACCTCGATCTCGTCCGCCTCCTCAACCCGGACGCGGTCGTCCTCGTCGGCGTGGATCGGCTCGGCGTGCTTCACGACATCGCCGCCTGTCGGTTCGTGCTCTCGGCGAAGGCGCCGACGCGGGGCGAGCTGCATGTTGTGCTTCAATCGCCCGCTCTCCCCGATACCTCGACGGGGGCCAACGCCGAAGAGCTACGATTCCTCGGCCTGGCGGGCGAGGTGACGATGGTCCCGCGGGGCGCGGTGATGGAGCCGGCGGTTGAAGACGCGGCCATGGCGCTCCTCGCCAGGATTCAGCGGGCGGTGGGGGCTCGTTGTTTCACGTGAAACAGTCTCGCTGCGCTGACGCGATCGCTCAGCAGCCTTCCGCGAAAGTGTTTCACGTGAAACACTTCCGAGGATCAACGGTCAGGTATCCGCAGCGGCGGGCTCCACGACGCGGCCTCGCTCGAGGAGGATCTTCGCCGAGGCCAGCGGCCGAAACACCTCGGGCTCGTGGGACACCACCACGATGCCTGCGCCGCGGCGGACCTCGTCGGCGATCACCGCAACGAGGCGGCCGACGCCCGCGCGATCGAGACCCGCGGTTGGCTCATCGAGGAGCACCAGCGAGGGCTCGTGGATCAGCGCCCGCGCCAGGGCGACGCGCTGACGCTGGCCCCGCGAGCAGGTTCGCATCGGGCGGCGCGCGAAGGCGCCCAGCTCGAAGCGCTCCTCGGCGCGCGACCAGGCGGCGGCGGGATCGAGACCGTGGAGGCGCGCCACCAGCTCCACGTTCTGTCGGCCCGTCAGGTCGGGGTAGGCCAGCGTCTCGTGGGAGAGCCAGCCGATGGCGGAGCGCACCCGCATCCGGTCGTCGCCGAACGGCTCGTAGACCACCTTGCCGGCCGTCGCCCGGATCACCGTCCCGAGGATGCCGAGCAACGTCGACTTCCCCGAACCATTGGCGCCCTCGATCAATGTCACCCGCGCAGCCTCGAACACCGCGTCGACGCCGCGCAAGGCCACGGTCGAGCCGTAGGTCTTCACCAGGTTCTGCGCGACGACGCGGGTGATGCCCTCGCCCGCGGCGATGGCGCCGCCTCGCACGGCTTCCGTCGGACCAGCCGTCACTCTTTCCTCGGCGGCATCGGGATCGTGTCCCGGCGCGTCGTGCTGACGGAGCTATCCCGGAGGAAGCGCGGCTCGTCGACCATCGTCCGCTCGTCTTCTTCCTCGGCGTAGGGCAGGTAGATGCCGGTCGTCTCCTCGACCTCGCTCACCTCGATCGGCGCCGGCGGAGGCGCCGCGGGACGGGACGCCGCCGGAGGCTCGCTCTCGGGCGCCACCTCGCCGTCACGAAGACCGATTGCCGCGCGCGAGAACACGAACGTCGCGTCGGAGTCGTCGCTCGTCGGCTCGCTGGCGATGGGCCGCCGCTTCGCGGGCATCTTGCTCGTGGCCGCGTCGGTTAGGTTCACCGCGCGCAACGCCGTCTGCACCTCGAGCGCCGTCTGGTAGCGATCGCCCGGCAGCTTGCGAAGCGCCCGCTCCACGATCCGCTCGAGCCCCGCGGGCAGGTCCGGCTGGATCTCGTGCAGCGGGCGCGGCGTCGCGGTCAGGATCTGGACCAGCAGCGCGTTGTAGTTGCGCGCGTCGAACGGCCGCTGACCGCTCAGGCACTCGTAGAGGATGATCCCCGTCGCCCAGAGATCGATCCGGTGGTCCAGCCCCCGGTCGCCGCGCGCCTGCTCGGGCGCCATGTAGAACGGAGTTCCCGCGGCCATCGTCTGGCCGGTGAGATCGGCCATCGTCTCCTCGATGTCTTCCGACTTGGAGATGCCGAAGTCGAGCAGCTTCGGGATCGCACGCATCCCTTCGCGTCGCGAGAGGAAGATGTTGTCGGGCTTGAGGTCGCGGTGAATGATCCCCCGCTGGTGGGCCGCCGACAGCGCCGACAGCACCTGGAGCATCACGTCGACCAGGTCTTCGAGGGGTAGCCGTGTCTCGCGCGTCAGCCGCTGCGCGAGCGTCTCGCCGTGGAGCCGCTCCATCACCAGGTACGGGCTGCCGTCGTCGAGGCGCCCCATGTCGTAGATGGCGCAGATGTTCGGGTGCCCCAGCGTCCCGGCGACCCGGGCCTCGTGCCGCAGCCGCGAGATCGCCTCGCGGTCCTGGGCTCGCTTCGGGTTCAGCACCTTCACCGCGACCAATCGGCCAATCGCCAGGTGCTCGGCCTCGTAGACCTCGCCCATTCCGCCTTCGCCGATCAGGGCCGTCACGCCGTAGCGATCGCCGATGACCCGGCCAATCATGCTCCTGCCGCCCACCGGCGCCGGAGCCGGCAGGCGACCCAGCGTGCTGCGATCCGGTGGACCCGACGAGCGCGCCGCGCCCGACTGACTGCCCGCGCGAGGGACCGTGGCTCCCGTCACGCCACGAGCCGGCCCCTGCGCCGCCGGCACCGCTCCCGACGACGCCGATCGCCTCGATCCGGCCGGCACGACCGCCGGCATGGCCGATCGGCTCCCGGGGATGCCCGGCGCAGGAGGGATCCGCCCGGCAGGTGCAGCCAGTGTAGAAGGCATGGGTTGGCCCGTCGTCGGGCACACGCGTACCCACGCTTCGTGAGCCATCCCACAATATTTACAACGGCCGTCTGTCACTCTCGTCGGGGGTACGTTCAGCCATCTGGCCCGCCGTGGCCACCCAAAAAACGGAACGATCCCCCATACTCTGTCCGGCCCCGTCCCCCGAGCAACCTGGGGACAACCGTGGAACAACCTCGGGATCTACCGGGGAGCAATCCGGCCCGTCAGGCGTGAAGGCCACGTTCCCCCCATTTACCCCCGTCTGCCGACCCGGAGTTGTCCCCACCCGAAAATCCGCCAAGGTGTCGATCTTGTTCACCTTCTGGAGTTCTCCCCGGACTCCACAGGCCCTACTACGACGACGATATAAATTTGATCAAATCATCTTTGTAGAGCTGAGACCCCTCGCTCTCCGGTCCCGCTCGGGGGCTCCCTTCTCATGCCCCGCCCGACCCGAACCCTGCTAAGAGCACACCTCGCTCTGAGCCGGGGAAAGCCCCTCGCGCCGCGTAGATTGTCGGAGATCGCCTCATGGACCTCGTCATCCCGAAGAAAGACCTCCTGCGCCTCGTCACCCGTTGCCAGGGCGTCGCCGACAAGAAGAGCGCGATGCCTGCGCTCGCGAACGTGCTCCTCTCGGCCGAAGGCAACGCGCTCCGCGTCGCCGCGACGGATCTCTACCTCGCCGTGAGCGGCCAGACGCACGCCGATGTCGCGACCGCGGGCTCCGTCGCCGTCCCCGCGAAGGACCTGCTCGAGCGCGTGAAGGCCATGCCCGACGGCCCGGTGCAAATCATCTCCGGCGAGGGCGCGCAGACCACGCTGAAGGCCGTCGGATCGCCGCGCCGCTACACGCTCCACGGCATCCCCGGGAGCGAGTTCCCGCAGCTCCCCAAGCCCGCGCCCGACGCTCCGTCGCTCGAGCTCCCGGTCGAGCTGCTCTCGCTGCTCATCACCCGCACGCACTTCTCCATTTCGAGCGACGAGACGCGACCCAACGTCAACAGCGGCCTCTTCGAGTGGTCCGGCGATCGCGTGCGCCTCGTGTCGACCGACGGTCATCGCCTCTCGAAGATGGAGGCCACGGTCGCGGGCAGCGCGGCGACGGCGACGATGCTCATCCCGCTCAAGGCCATCAACGAGCTGCGCCGACTCGCCGACGAAGCGAAGAGCGAGAAGGACGCCGCCACCGTCACCATCACCCAGAGCGGCCCCAACGCCTTCTTCGGCATCGCCGGGATGACGTTCTCGGTGAAGCTCGTCGACGCGCAGTTCCCGCCCTACCAGCAGGTCATCCCCGCGCTCTCGGACCGTTCTCTGCGCGCACCGCGCAGCCTGCTCCGCGACGCGCTCAAGGCCGTCTCGCTCGCCGCGAGCGACCGCACCGGCGGCGTGAAGCTCTCGGTCGCGACCAACACGCTGCGCATCACCAGCGAGAGCCCCGAGAGCGGCAATGGCTTCGACGAGCTCTCGGTCGACTACAGCGGCCCCGAGCTGACCATCGGCTTCAACGCGAAATACTTCCTCGACGTGCTCGACGCGATCAGCGACGAAGAGGTGATCCTCGGCATCT
>JBDTXR010000190.1:0-16009 GCA_040006075.1 Byssovorax sp.
AGATCCTCGAAGGGCTGCGCTCCAAGTACGAGGAGTTCCACAAGATCACCTACACCAAGGAGGCGATCGAGGCCGCGGCCAAGCTGGCCTCGCGCTACCTCCAGGATCGACGGCTGCCCGACAAGGCGATCGATCTGCTCGACGAGGCGGGCGCGGCGGCGCGGCTCGCGCACGGCGACGGCCACGTGGTCGACGTGCACGACGTCGAGGCGGTGGTCGCGCGCATGGCGCAGATCCCCCCGCGCCAGGTGTCGACCTCCGACAAGGCCCAGCTCAAGGATCTCGGGACCGGCCTGCGCGGCGCGATCTTCGGGCAAGACGAGGCGGTCGATCAGCTCGCCGCGGCGATCAAGCTCTCGCGCGCGGGCCTGCGCGCGCCGGAGAAGCCGATCGGATCGTTCCTGTTCAGCGGGCCCACCGGCGTCGGCAAGACCGAGCTGGCCAAGCAGCTCGCGAAGTCGCTCGGCGTGGCGTTCCTTCGCTTCGACATGAGCGAGTACCAGGAGCGGCACACCGTCTCGCGCCTGATCGGCGCTCCGCCCGGCTACGTGGGCTTCGATCGCGGCGGCCTCCTCACCGAGGCCATCGCCAAGTCACCGCACGCCGTGCTGCTGCTCGACGAGATCGAGAAGGCGCACCCCGACGTGTTCCAGGTGCTCCTCCAGGTGATGGACCACGGCACGCTCACCGACAACAACGGGAAAAAGAGCGATTTCCGGCACGTGACCATCATCATGACCAGCAACGTCGGCGCGCGCGATCTGGCGCAGTCGCGCGTCGGCTTCGGCGATCGCGGCAACGCCGGCGACGACGACAAGGCCTACAAGAACATGTTCAGCCCCGAGTTCCGCAACCGGCTCGACGCGCGGATCCAGTTCAAATCGCTCGATCCGTCGGTGATGGGCCACATCGTCGACAAGTTCATCCGCGAGCTCGGGGCGATGCTGGCCGACAAGAACGTGACCATCGAGGTCACCGCCGCGGCCCGCAAGCACCTGGCAGAGAAGGGCTACGATCCCGCGAACGGCGCGCGCCCGCTCGCCCGCGTGATCGAGAACGAGATCAAGCGCCCGCTCGGCGACGAGCTGCTCTTCGGCAAGCTCGAGAACGGCGGCCACGTGATCGTCGACGTCAAGGACGGCGCCGTCGCCTTCACCTTCCGCGGCGCGGACGCGACCGCGGAGAGCGCGCTCCTCCACTGAAGCTCCACGCCATCAGCGATCTCCACCTGGGCCACCGAGCCAATCGGCTGGCCTTGGAGGCGCTCCCCTACACCTACCGCGACGATTGGCTCTTGCTCGGCGGCGACGTCGGCGAGACCGAAGAGCACCTCTCGTGGGCGCTCTCCGCGCTGACGCGCCGCTTCGCGCGGGTGCTGTGGACCCCGGGCAACCACGAGCTCTGGACGCCTCCGGGCACCGGCGGCGAGCTCCGCGGCGAGGCGAAATACCGCCGCCTCGTGGAGATTTGCCATCGGTTCAACGTGTTGACACCCGAGGACGACTACCCGCTCTGGCAAGGGGAAGGCGGCCCGGCGATCCTCGCGCCGACGTTCCTGCTCTACGACTACAGCTTTCGACCCGACGACGTTCCCCTGTCCGGCGCCGTGGCCTGGGCCGAGTCGCAAGGCGTGGTGTGCACCGACGAGTACCTGCTCCACCCCGAGCCGTACGCGTCCGCCGTGGAGTGGTGCGCCGCGCGCGTCGCGCTCACGCTGCCTCGACTCGAGGCCGCGGCGGCGCGCGCACCGCTGGTGATCCTCAACCACTATCCGCTGCACCGGAGCCTGATCCGCTTCAAATCGATCCCCAGCTTCTCGATCTGGTGCGGGACCACGCGCACCGGCGACTGGCACTCTCGCTGGCCGGTGAAGGCGGTGGTCTATGGCCACCTCCACATCCGCGGGACGGACTGGATCGACGGCGTGCGCTTCGAGGAGGTGTCGCTGGGCTACCCGCGGGACTGGGATCCGCAGCAGGGGTTCGCGAGCTACCTGCGGCAGATCCTGCCGATCACGGCCGATCGGCCGCACCCGCTGCCGCCGCCCGCGCCGTGATCAGGCGCTGATCAGTTGAGGGAGTGCGGCATCGCGAGGTCGAACTGGCCGACCTCGGCGTCGAACTCCTTTCCGTCGGGCGACTGCATCTGGTAGCTGCCGCGCATCGATCCGCGCGGCGTGTCGAGCACGCAGCCGCTGGTGTACTCGAAGTGATCGCCGGGCTTCAGCACCGGCTGCTGGCCGACGACGCCGGGGCCGCGCACCTCTTCGACCTTGCCGCTGGCGTGGGTGATGATCCAGTGCCGGCTGCGGAGCTGGGCGGTCTGCGCGCCCTCGTTGGCGACGCGGATCGTGTACGCGAAGACGTACCGATGCGCGGTGGGCGCCGACTGGGAAGGGACGTAGACCGTGGAGACGGTGACGCGGATGCCGTTCGTGATGGCCGTGGACACGAGGTCCGCAGTGCCACGCGCGCGACGCGCGCACAAGGGGGCGCGCGCCGGAGGCGGCGTTGACAGCGGCGAGGCGCGTCCGCACCTTCCCCCGACCGTGATGCCTCCAGACGACGCTTTCGCTCCGAACGGACACTCTGAATCAGCCGCGATCGAGGTCTTGGCCGAGCAAGCCTCCGAGAGCAAAGAGCCGGACGCGGACGCCGAGCTCGTCGCGACGGAGCCGGTGCAGGCCGCCGCGCAGCCCGACGAACCCCGCGCCGCCATGGTCCCCGCGGGCGCGTTTCCCCTTCCTTCGCACACGTTCCGCATGCCGATCCCGGCGGTGCGTCCCTACCCGTTCACCACCGCCGCCGTCGTCCCGCGCGGTCGTCGCGCCGAGACGTCGCTCGCGGCCCCCGCCGCGCCCGAGGAAGACGCGTTCGCGGGGCTCACGGCGCTCGGCCCCGTCCCGCACGAGCGCAAGGCCCGCGACTACGCGCTGGTGCTTCAATCCATGTCGATCTGGCACGTGATCCGGCGCTCGTACGCGGGCTGGGTGCTCCTGGTGCGCGACGCCGACTACGCCAGCGCATCGCTCGCCGTCGATCGCTACGAGGAAGAGAACCGCGACTGGCCGCCCCGCCCGGTGCGCGAGCGCCCGCGCCACGCCGCCTCGCCGATCACGCCGCTGCTGTTCCTGACGCTGATCGCCTTCTTCTTCGTCACCGGCCCGGTCGCCGCCGAGAGCCACTGGTTCGAGCAAGGCACGGCGATCACCAGCCAGGTGCTCGGCTCGCAGCCGTGGCGCGCGGTCACCGCGCTCACGCTCCACGCCGACGGGACGCACGTGCTCGGCAACGCGATCTCGGGGACGGTGTTCGCGTCGGCCGTCCATCGTCGCCTCGGGCCCGGCGGGAGCGCGCTCGCCATCCTCGCGTCGGGGATCCTCGGCAACGTCGGCAACGCGCTCTGGCACCGCAGCCTCGGCGATCCGGGGCACGGATCGATCGGCGCTTCCACGGCTGTATTCGGGGCGATTGGCCTGCTCGCGGCGACGCAGGTGGTGGTCAACTTCGGCGTCCGCGCCGAGAAGCGCGCCGCGAAGTCGCCGCGCTCGTGGACCGATCTCGCGGCGCCGCTCGTCGGCGGCCTGGCGCTGCTCGGGGCGCTCGGCTCCGGCGGCCCCACCACGGACCTCGGCGCGCACCTCTTCGGCTTCCTCGCCGGCGTGGGGATCGGCGCCGTCGCGGCCTGGCCGCAGCGCGCGCACAGCCTCTCGATCGAGGCCGGGTCGCAGCGCGTCGGCCATACGGTGGCCATCGGCTCGGGCGCCCCGAGCTGGTGGATGCAAACCGCGCTCGGAGGCCTCGCTGCGGCGATCGTCGTCGTCGCGTGGGAGCTGGCGCTCCGTCACCACTGAGCGCGCGCGATCACGGAGAGCCTGCAAAACAAGCTCTTTGCGACCGCAGAGTCAATCGACGGGGATGATCCCCACGCTGCCGCCGACCCAGGTGAGGTCGCGGTTCTGATCGACGCCCAGCATCTTCCCGCGCGAGAGCCGCACCAGGTTCAGCACCAGCTTCGGCGCGGCGTCGCCCGGCGCGCGGAGGAACATCATCCGCACCTCGCCCTTCACGCCCTCGCCGGTCGGCATGATCAGCGCCGGCGCGTAGGTGATCTTCTCCTGAAGAAGCCAGCCTTCGCGCTGGTCCGCGGGGATGGCGTCGACGTCGGCGCGCGTGGGATCGACCTTCACGCCCGAGCCCGCGAACGAGAAGAGCGGCTTGAGCACGTAGCTTTCGAGGTCTTCCGGGATGCGCTCGAGCGAGGCCAGCGTCCGCGCGCGCGGCACCGCCGGGTGATCGATCGACGGCAGCGTGTACTTGGACCACGTCCAGTACCAGTTCGGGTGCGAGCACCAGCTCACGTCGAGGTCGTCGGTGTACTTGAACGGGAGCTCGACCTTCTTCACGGCGAGCTCGTCGAAGACCACCCGGTTGTAGATCCGACGCACCTGCACGAGGCGCCCGTCGACCTTGCGGAGCAGGCGGCGGCCGTCGCGGATCAGCGTCGTCGGGCAGACCGCGTCGATGCCGGTGAGCTCTTTGGTGGCGAGGAAATCGGGGTAAGTCTTCTGCGACGGCGGATCGAGATCGAGCAGCACCACGTTCTCGGGCGCCTCGTCGGCGAGCACCGCGCGACGGAAATGCTCGGTGAAGCTCGCGCGGTCGAGGCCGCTGAAATAGATCGACCAGTCGCGCTTCAGGCCCGGCATCTCGGCGAGCATCTCGCTCATCACCTCGGCCTGAACGACCATCAGCGCGTAGAGCGACGGGAAGGCCTGGAGCTCGACGACCTTGCCCTCGAGCTCGCCGTCGGCGCCTCGCGTGATCGCGAAGTCGACTTGCACGCAGTTCGGGAGCGCGTCCATGCCGGGCACGTCGAGCTCGGGCGGGATGGCCTTCTTCAGCCGCTCGATCAGCGCTGGGTTGGAGATCTGCTGGACGATCTCGTTGGCCGATTTCTCCAGGCGATCGCGGAGCACGCGGGTGAAGAAGAGCGGTGTCTCGGCGACGCGAAACGGGATCGGGCAGCCGACGCGCTGCTCGAACTTCGCGAGGTAGCGGGGGTAGAAATCCGGACCGTAGGCGGCGTTGAAGTCGCGCCGGAACGTGGGCTCCATAGCCTCCTTTGGTAGCACGGCTCTCCCCCACGACGGCAAGCTATGCTAGCGTCGCCCCGTGCTTTCCCGTGCTCTCACCCTCCTCGTCGGCGCTGTAACCCTCCTCGGATCCACGGGGTGCACCGGGCTCACCAAGCCCGAGTCCATCGCCATCATCGCCGAGCCCGCCCCCGAGCCCGCCGCGCCGAAGCCGGCCGCCGAGGCGCAGGCGCCCGTCCCGCAGCGTCAACAGGCCGCGCAGGCCCCGCAGCCCGCGCAGGCCAACTGCGGCGAATGACGACGCGCCCCGACCGCGTGGGCGCCCGCCGATGAGCAGCGTAGATCCGCTCCACGAGACGGCCGAGCACGCGCAGCTCCGGGCGCAGGTGAGGCGCTTCGCCGCCGCCGAGATCGCCCCGCACGCGACGGCCTGGGAAGAGGCCAACGAGTTCCCGCGCGAGCTCTACGTGAAGGCCGCGGCCGGCGGGATGATGGGCATCGGCTACCCCGAAGAGGCCGGCGGCGCCGGGGGCGATCTCTCGTTCGTGCTCGCGGCCGGCGAAGAGCTGGTGCTCGCCGGACGCTCGGTCGGCGTGGCCGCGGGGCTCGGCAGCCACCGCATCGCGCTGCCGCCGATCATCAGCTTCGGCACCGCCGAGCAGAAGCGCCGCTTCATCCCCGGCGTGCTCACCGGCGAGAAGATCGCCGCCCTCGCGATCACCGAGCCGGGCGGCGGGAGCGACGTGGCCTCGCTGACGACGCGCGCGGTGCGCGACGGCGATTTCTACGTGGTCAACGGCTCGAAGACCTTCATCACCTCTGGCTGCCGCGCCGACTTCGTCACCACCGCCGTGCGCACCGGCGGGCCCGGCCACGGCGGCGTCTCGCTCCTGATCATCGAGCGGGGCACGCCTGGCTTCACCGTGAGCAAGAAGCTCGCGAAGATGGGCTGGTGGGCCTCCGACACGGCCGAGCTCGCCTTCGAGGACTGTCGCGTTCCTGCGGCCAACCTCATCGGCGAAGAGAACGCGGGCTTCGTCCCGATCATGATGAACTTCGCCGTCGAGCGGCTCCTGCTCGCGGGCAACTGCGTCGCCATCGCCGAGCTCGCCTACCGCGAGTCGGTGGCGTACGCCCGCGAGCGAAGGGCGTTTGGCAAGCCGATCATGGCGTTCCAGGTCCTCCGCCACAAGCTCGCCGACATGGTCACGCGCCTGGCCGCCGCGCGCGCCCTCACGAACGAGGTGCTCCAGCGCGTCGTCCGCGGCGAGCAGGTCCCGGGGCTCGCGGCCATGGCCAAGAACACGGCCACGGACATGTGCTCGTTCGTCTGCGACCAAGCGGTGCAGATCCACGGCGGCAACGGCTACATGCGCGAGTACCTGGTCGAGCGCCTCTACCGCGACGCCCGGCTCTACCCGATCGGCGGCGGCACCCGCGAGATCATGAACGAGATCATCAGCAAGACGGAAGGCTACTGACCCATGATCCGGACGTCCGGTCTCCTCACGATCCTCGCGTGCGGGGCGCTCGCGCTCGCCTGCTCGAAGCCCGCGGAGCCCGAGAAAATCGCGCCCGCGCCGCTCGACGCATCGAGCGCGGCCGCGCACACCCGGGCCACGCCGCCGCCGCAGCCGGCCGCGCCGAGCGGCCCGAGCGACGTGGCCTACGACGCGCCCGCGGCCTGGCAGAAGGCCGAGAACCCGAGCCCGATGCGCAAGGCCACGTACAAGATCCCGAAGGCCAAGGGCGACGCGGAAGACGCCGAGGTCAGCGTCTCGCAGGCGGGCGGATCGGTCGACATGAACCTCCAGCGCTGGGCGGGTCAGTTCGCTCCGAAGGCCGAGATCAAGCGCACCGAGAAGAAGGTCGGCGATCTGAAGATCACCGTGGCCGAGCTCCACGGCACCTTCTCCGGCTCCGGAATGCCCGGCGCCCCCGCCAGCGGCCCCAGGGAAAAGTGGGAGATGCTCGGCGCGATCATCGAGACCACGCCGCCGACGTTCTTCAAGATCACCGGGCCGGAAAACACGGTCAACAGCGCCCGGGCGGACTTCGACAAGATGCTCGACGGAATGCGATCCAAGTGAAGAGCTCGGCCGCCTCTGCCGATCACGCCGCGGGGGCTCCCGATCAACCGACGCGACAATGCCGGGTGCGCCGGGGTACACTCGAATCACCTGTACTTCGAGCCTCGAGCTCGGGAGGTCTTATGCGCCGTCGCCGTGTTCACGCTGCTCTCTTCCTCGTGGCCGCCGGCGGATCGGTCGCCGCTCTCGTCGATGGTTGCTCCGCCACGGCGACGACGGGCACGTTCACCACCGGCACCGGCGGGCTCGGCGGCATGGGCGCCTCGGCCAGCGGCACCGGCGGCGTCAACACGGCCTCGGGCTCGTCCGCGACCGGCACCGGCGGCGAGGGCGTGGGCGGCATCCAGATCAGCAGCGGCGGCGGCACCGACGCCGGCGAAGACGTGATGGTGAACCCCTGCGGCACCAAGTGCGGCCCGAAGGAGCTCTGCGATCCCGAGCACCTCGGCCTCGACGACAACTGCAATGGGGAGGTCGACGAGGGCTGCGGCTGCTCGGCCGGGCAGGTGCATTTCTGCTTCAAGGGCGACCCCTCGTACCACAACGCCGTGGGCTGCTTCGACGGCTCCGAGAAGTGCAGCGAGCAGGGCACCTGGGGCCCGTGCGTGGGCGGCGTGCACGCCAGCCCGCCCGACAATTGCTACATCAACGACGTGACCCAGTGTCACCCGATCAGCGCGCCGCCCTTCGCCGACGTGCACCTCAAGACGGGCACGGGCACCTTCAGCGCCAACGCCGTCGCCGGGACCGAGTCGTGGACGGTGAGCTGCCCCGCGGGCGTCAACCCGTGCCCCGCCGTCTCCGGCGGCCCGCCGGTCGACACCTTCAAGCCCCTGCAATCGGGCCAGTACGAGATCACCTATTCCAAGAAGGTCGCCGGCCAGCCCACGCCGCAGACCTGCACTTACCCGCTCTTCGTCGGCGCCCCGGGCCTCCGCGTCGAGCTCACCTGGGAGCACTCCTTGGCCGACGACGGCGTCGATCTCGATCTCCACGTGAAGCAGCCCATGAGCACGCTGGCGTGGGACATCAGCTCGTTCGGCGCGGAGCAAGACTGCGGCTGGGGCAACTGCAAGCTCTCGCCAATCGGCTTCGGCGACGATCCATTCCTCGATCTCGCGGCGCCGCACTGGTTCGCCGACGCGCCGGCCATGCCGCCGACCCCGGTGAACTGGTGGCTCGATCCGATCATGACGGCCAACACTTGCTACTACGCGCCGCGCGGCATCGGGCAAAAGTGGCAAGACCTGGGCAAGGGCTGCCACAACCCGCGGCTCGACATCGACAACATCACCTGCGACTTCACGAAGACCGACCCCAACGACCCCGACTTCTGCACGCCCGAGAACATCAACATCGACTTCCCGCCGGACAAGCAGTGGACGCGCATCGGCGTGCACTACTACTCGAACCACGGCAACGTGTACGATGTACACCCTGACGTGAAGATCTTCTGCAACGGCGCGCTCACCGCCCAGCTCGGATCGGGTGGCTACTACTCGCCGGAGTCGCCGGTCACGTTCTCGTCGTCGGACGGCGAAGACGTGGGCACGAGCAACCGCTTCTGGGTCGTCGCCGACGTGGCCTTCGTCAACGACAAGTGCGGCAAGAGCTTTTGCCAGGTCAACCCGCTCTACTCGGATCCGGCCGGCAAGACGCCCTTCTTCCTGCTCGACGGCGCCGCGACGGCCGGCTTCGCGCCGCCCTACGCGCCCATCCCCAACCCCTGAGGAACGACGCGTGATCTCGAGCGGAGTCGGTGCGGGCAGCATGGCAATCGAAGCGGTGACCACGTGAGCAACGATCGCGGCCAGGGCTCGCCTCCCAGAGGTCCCCAGAACCCCGGCGCGGGCCGCCCGCTGCGCGGCCCGCAGGTCTCCACCACCTCGCCCCAGCGCGGCTCGATCGACCCCCGAGGCTCGGAGCGGCGCGAGCCCGAGCGACGCGAGCCCGAGCGCCGCGAGCCCGAGCGCCGCGACGCGGAGCGCCGCGAGCCCGCGCGCGCCGACGATCTCGCGCATCTCTACCGCAAGATCGCCGATCTTCAGGCCGACTGCGCCGAGTCCGAGGCCCGCGCCGTGAAGGCCGAGCGCGAGCAATCCGAGGCCGACGGGATGCTCGGGCAGATGCTCGCGCGCGTCGCCGAGGTCGAGGGGCGGCTCCGCGCCGAGCAGAAGCTCCGCGTCGAGGGCGAGGCCATGGCGGCGCAGGCCGGGAAGCTCCGCGCCTCGCAGGCCGAGATGCTCGAGCGCCTGCAAACGCTGGAGTCGCAGGCCGAGCGCGCCCGGCTCGATCTCACCCACGCCCGGCGCGAGGCCGCGACCCACCGCCTCGCGGCCGACGATCAGCTCCATTTGCTCGCGAAAGAGCGCGAAGACACCGCCGCTCTCCTCGCGCGCCTCGAGCGCGAGCAGCGCGATCGCGAGGGGCTGCGGGCCCGCGTGGTCGAGCTCGATCGCGCCGCGAGCGAGCGCAACGAGGCCCTGGCGCGGGCGCGCGACCTCCAGGCCGAGCTCGAGGCGATCCGCAGCTCGAGCGGCAGCCGCGAGCGCGATCTCTCCAGCAAGCTCGAGCAGGCCTGGGTCGAGATCCGCCACGCCCACGACAGCGCCGACGCCCTCGAAGATCAGCTCGCCGACGTGCGCGACAAGCTGGCCGCGTCGCACACCGCGGCCGAGAGCGCGCGCCGCGAGCTCGCCGCCGAGCGCGCCCTCGCGAGCGAGGTCGAGGCCGACGTGACCCGCCTCGAGCTCGCCAGCGAGGCCGGCGAGCGCAGCCTCTCGGCCGAGCGCGCCCGCGCCATCGAGGTCGAGTCCCGGATCGCGCGCCTCGAGCTCGCGAAAGAAACCGGCGAGCGCGCCCTCGCGGCCGAGCGCGCGCACGCGATCGAAATCGAGGCCGACGTCGCCCGCCTCGAGCTCGATCGCGAGGCCGGCAAGCGCGCCGTCACCGCCGAGCGCGCCCGCGCCGCCGAGGCCGAGGCCAACGTCGCGCGGCTCGAGCTCGCGCGCGAGGCCGGCGAGCGCGCCCTCACCGAAGCGCGGGCCGAGCTCGCGCGCGTCCGCGCCGCGCACGAGAGCGCCCTCCTGTCGCTGCGCGAGTCGCACACGGTCGAGCTCGCCGACGCCCTCTCGGAGCGCTCGCGCCGCGAGCGCAGCTCCGTCGACGCCGAGATCGCCGCCGGCCGCCGCGATCTGCAAACGCTCGAGGACGCCCTGGCCGAGGCCCGTCGCCAGCTCGACCTCGAGCGCGCCGCCACGGCCGAGGCGCAGAGCCTCCTCGCCGGCGAGCGCGAGTGGGTCGCCGAGATGGAGGAAGACAGCCTCCGCCGCGAGGAAGACCTCGAGAAGACCCGCCGCGCGCAGACCCGCGCCGACGCTCACGCCCGCGCCGCCGAGGCCCGCCGCACCGAGCTCGAGGACACCTTCGCCGAGACCGAGCGCGCCCTCGCCACCCACCGCGGCGAGCTCGAGGCCCTCCGCGTCGAGGCCGCGATGCACCGGATGCGCATCGGCGAGCTCGAGCGCGAGCGCGAGCTCCGCGCCGGCCTGATCGAGGTCAACGCCGTCCCCGCCGAGATCGAGCGCCTCCGCCGCCGCGTGGCCTCGGCCGAGGCCCGCGCCGCGCAGATGCACACCGAGCTCGCCGACGCCATCGACGAGGTCACGCACCTGCTCACCGAGCTCGAGCGCCGCGAGATGGACACCGGCCGCGTCCGCACCACGTCGCTCGCCAGCGCGCGCAGCTTGCTCGAGCACGTCATCGCCGCGACGCGGCCCGCGGCCCGCCCCTCGATCGAGCCCGCGAGCTCCACGCCGCCGCCCGCCGCGTCCGACGCGCCCCCCCGCGCGTCCGAGGCTCCCCGCGCCGCCGAGCCTTCAGATCAAGCCGTTGACATCGTTGACGAGATCACCGCCGAGCGCCGCCCCGAGCCCGCCGCGGCCGCGACCGTCGAGGTGGACATCGACGTCGACCTCGAAGCCGCGCCCGCCGACGCCGCGCCGATCGACGCCGCGGCGACCGACGCGCTCGCCGACGCCGCGCCCTCGCGGCCCTCGGCCGGGCCTCCGCCTCTCCCCACCACGCAGCTCCTGTCTTTCCCCGCGGCCCCGCCCATCGTCGGCCTCCCGGCGCTCACCGACGAGGACGAAGACGAGATGACGGCGGTCGTCGATCGCGACGCGATCCAGCCCCCGCCGAGCTGATCACGGAGGCGAGCCGCCCTCGCACAGGATCTGGCTCGTCCGCTTCGTCGACGGCGGCGCCTCGAACTCGCCGCGGCGGCTCGCGTCGATCGGATCGCCGAAGCGCTCGATGTCCGCGTCGTAGAGCCGGATCGGCCGCGCGCTCGTCGACGTCGCGGGCTTGCTGATCCGGATCCGCGTCGCGCCCAGCGCCACCGGGTGCGTGATGTACGCGCCGAGCGGGATCCCCCCGCCCGAGATCCGATCGAACTGCCGCCAGGTCTCGGCGCTCGACACCCGGGTAATCACCTGGCTCCCCGCGGTCGTCATCCCGGTGCTCGGCAGGTGAAAGCGCGGGAAATAGCGCACGCTCAGATCGTGCACGCCGTCGCCGAGGCCGCGCACCACCGACGTCATCCGCACCATCCCGTCGTCGATCGCGGCGATCACGCCGCACACGCCGTTGCTCGCGCGCGGCTCGGTATAGCTCTCGGGGATCCAGCCGGGGTTCCGCGCGAACACCAGATCGCCGGGCTTCAAGATCGAGGGATCCGGCGCGAAGAAGCTGGCCTCGCCCGGCCTCTCGCGATCGCTCTTCACCGTCACGCCGAACATCCGGATCGCCTTCACCTCCGACGAGACCCGAAGCAGCCCGCCCGAGAGATCGGCGGCGATGATCATGCTCCCGGGCGGCATGATGCTCCGATCCAGCGCCGCGATCCGCGACGTCCGGTACACGCGCTCCAGGTACACCAGCTGATCGGGCAGCGATCGATCGCCCGCGTCGCACTCCTCGAACGTCACCCGCGACAGCTCTTCGAAGCCGACGAAGCCGATCTGCGAAGGCTCGGTGATCGAGTCGACGTCGGCGGTGATGTTGAGGAACGAGCACGACGAGAACGCGAGCTGCCCGAGGTTCATGAAGCGGATCGGCAGAGCGTGGCTGTAGCTGGCGAAGGTGCACCCGACGAAGCGCACGCTGGCCGGCGCCCACAGGTGCGTGTCGATCGCCGGCTGCGTCTCGGCGAAATCGAAGTTCGATCCCACCAGCGTGAACGACGCGCCGGCCTTGGAGCCGCTGGCGTGAAGGAACCCGAGCCCCAGCGTCGAGGCGCAGGCGATCCCCTCGAACACCGCGGGCTTCGCGCCGGCGTCGACCAGGAACAGGTACTTGGTCGCGCCGACGTTGGCCCCGCCGATCGACGGGACGTCGTACCCGGGCTCGCCGTCGCCATACGTCAACGTGCTCAAAAAGAAGAGGTTTCCGAACGATCGCACGTTGCGCACGGTGACGTTCGCGCTGGTGCCGAGGCCGGTGGCGATCGAGATCTTGTGCTGCTCGAAGGTGCTGTCGCTGATCCGGATGTCCTCGGGCGGCGCGCCTCCGCCGGCCGGCGCGATCGCCACGCCGACCACGAAGCGATAGAACGCGCACTGCTCGATGGTGATCCCGCGGCTCGGGCGCGAGCCGCGGTAGTAGTGGTTCTCGAGCTCGGGGTAGCCGCCGTCCGCGGGCAGCCCGCCGCCCGGGAACGGATCGACGGCGATCGCCGCGTAGGGCGAGCAGAACGCGTTGTCGATCCCGAGCGGCGCGCGGCGATCCCCGTCGCGGCAGCCGGGCGCGGTGAACGTCGCGTCGTCGAGGAGCTCGCGATAATCCCCGGTCAAGCTGTAGTTGTTGAGGCCTTCGAACGCGAGCCGCGAGAGCACCACGCCGCGCACGCCCTGCATCCAGAGCGCGGGCCGGTCGCCGAAGGTCGCGACCAGCACCGTGTCGTTCCCCTGGATGCCAGAGGCCCTTCGTTCGCCGAGGATCTCCACCGAGCACGCGGCGAAGGAGCGCGGCCCCTCGGCGTCGCTCTTCACCAGGCGATGGATCGCGAGCGAGCGGGTGAGCTTGTACATCCCCGCGGGGATGAAGAGCTTCGCGCCGGTCGCCACGCAGTAATCGATGGCCTCTTGCAGCGCGTCGGTGTCCTTCTCGATCGACGCGTCGCCCGCGCCGACGGCCCCGAAATCGCGCGCGTTGACGACGGCGTGGCCGAAGAACAGCGGCTCCCAGGTGTCGACGAGCGAGCCCCCTTCGTCGCAGAGCTCGAGCGTGTAGAGGCCGTCGCCGTAGGCGTCGGCGCGGCCCTCGGCGTCGAGCGTGACCACGTTGCCCCACGGTCCGTCCCACGGCACCGACTTGTCGATCGTCTTCCAGAGCGGCGCGGGCGTCGAGGTGCCGGGCCGGAAGGCGGTGACCTTGCCGTGCGCGAGCGGGGCGCCGAACGCGGCGACGCCGCGGGCCAGGGGCTCGATCGAAACTCCACGCTTCAGCTTGATGGGCATTCTTTGTCTCCAGCGTCAGATATCGAGTTTCGAGCGGGCCCCCCGCGCTCTCGATACACACTGAACGCTAGAGCAGTCCATGCGTCCGGTCAACGCGCGAACGAGCCTCGGACATACCCGTTCCGAGCCGAAAACCTGTGGAAAACAAGCCCAATTCGCGCCGCCCGCCGCCGCTCCGCCGCGGGCGAGGCGGACATTCAATGACCTTGTGCGCCCGCCGTCACCCGCACCGCAAACCGGCCTTCGCTCAGATCGCCACGTCGCCCGCGAACGCCGGCGCAAACCCGCTGGGCAGGTCGTCGGCGGACGCGAGCGGACGCGAGCGACGCGCGCTGGAGAGCGTGTGCCAGTAGAGAACGGTCTTCGTCGGATGCTCCGCCGCGATCGCCCGCAGCCCGACCAGGCCCTTGCCGCTGTAGGTGATCTCGCCCGGCACGCCGATCAGCCGCTCGACCTCGGGGACCGCCGCGATCGCCGCGGGCGTCGCGTATCCATAGCCGCGGCCGATCGCCCCGTGGTGGATCGCCACGCGCACCCGGTCCATGCGGATCCCCTTCGCGGCGGCCGAGCGGCGCGCGAGGAAGCGGCGCAGCGATCCGATCAGGAAGCCCACCGTGACCCGGTTGCAGGCGATGAAATCGGTGATCCGCACGCCGGTTACCAGCACGTCCCACCTCAGCATCGCCGCGCCGACGGCGAGCGCCGCGAGCGTGCCGCCGCTCCCCGCGGGCACCACGATCACCTCGGGCTGCGGGCACTCGCCGCGGCGCACCTGCTCGCCCAGCTCGAGCATCGCGTCGACGTAGCCCAGGAGCGCCAGCGGGTTCGAGGCGCCCGGCAAGATCAGATACGGCCGTTCCACGCGGCGAAACACCTGGATCGTGCGCAGGGCGGTGCTCGCGTAGCCGCCGCCGTACACCAGGTTGCCGCCGCCCGCCGCGCCCGTGAGCAGCGCCTCGCGGGCGAAGCGCGTCACCGGCTGATCGAACATCGCGGCGGTGACCTCGAAGCCCGCGCCGCGGCCGAAGAGGATCGTCGCCATCACCTGCGTCGAGGCCAGGCCACCGACCGTCACCAGGTGCTTCGCGCCCTTCGCTTCCGCGTCGGCGAGCAGGTACTCGAAGCGCCGCACCTTGTTGCCGCCGTAGAGCGGCGAGACCTGATCGTCGCGCTTCTGGTACACGCCGCCGCGCCCAAGGAACGGCTCGATCGCCGAGCACGGCTCGACCCTGGTGGGCGCGTGCACGAGCGCGCGGAAGGGCACGTCGCGCCCGATCTCCGGCAGCTCGGCCACGAGCGGGCGCTCGCGCGACGCGGGGCTCGGGATCGGGCTCGCGGCGCCGATCGTCACGCGCCGGCGGGGACGGGGCGCGCGCGACCGGGGCCCTCGCCGCCGTCGTCGTCCTCGACCTCGTTGCCGGTGTTCCCGCGGACCTGCGGATCGTCGAGGTAGGTGTCCGTGAGGCGCTTCGGCCGGAAGAAGCCGAGCATCCGCAGCGGGAAGAGCACCACGCCGAGGACCATCCCGATCACCCCGCCGACGAGCTTCCCCGCGTAGGCTTCGAGCACGTAGAAGAGCTTGCGCGTAGCCGAGATCGACGACAGCGGCCGATCGATGAGGCCGATGCGCTGGAGCCGGATCTCCGACATGCGCACGGTGTGGCGCACCAGATCGGGCAGGAGCGCCATGGTCGGGTGGTCCATCGGCAGGCGCGATTTCATCACGCTCTCGAGCCGCGCCACGCCCCACAGCGTCACGAGAGCGAGGCCGAGCAGGCGGCGCCTCAGCCACGGCTTGCCTTGAATCGCCTTCGTGGTCTGCTGCTCGCCGAACTCCACGTGACGCTCTTCCTGCTTCACGCCGCGGCGGAGGATCGCCCCGACCTCGGCCTCGTCGACGGTCTCGATCATCGCGTAGAAAGCCTGCAAAACCAGGCCTTCGCCGAGGGCCATCTCCATCGCGACGTGCTCTGCCCAGTCGTTGCCCATCAGGCCGGTGGAGAGGAAGCGCACCACCGAGGTGGCCTTGTCGGGCCTGGCTTTGAGGATCTCCAGGATCCGGAGGAAGTTGCCGACGTGCTGAAACTCCTCGACCGCCTGCCGCGAGAGGAAGCGCGCCGACTCGAGATCAGGCGCGTTGTAGAGCCAGTGGCCGATCTGGATCCCGGTGACCTCGCCGTAGAGGAACTGCTGCACGGCCCAGACGATCACGTCCTTGTCGCGGACGGGATCGAGCTTCTTGCCTCCAAAATCGAAGGCCATTTCCTCGCGAGTCAGCAGCATCTTCGTCTCCACCTGGGCAATTT
>JBDTXR010000191.1:0-15974 GCA_040006075.1 Byssovorax sp.
CCTCGCGCACCAGCGCCAGCACCTCGCGCTCGTCGGCGTTCTCGCGCAGCGCCTTCAGGGCCACGGTGCGCCCGGTGATCCGGTCGCGCACCGCCCAGACCTCCCCGCCTCCGCCCTTGCCGAGAGAGGCAATCGGCGCGTAGCGCGGGGGGAGAGCGAGCGACTCCACTCTGGCCTTGGGCGTCTCTCCCGCTCCGATCACAGCCCGTAACCCGCAGAGAGCCCGAAGAAGAATCCCGAGGTGGAGAAGCCGGTGTCGAACCGCGTTTGAAGCTGCTTTATCGGCTTGTACCGGAAGCTGAGCTGAGGCAGCGAGACCCAGGGGAAAAAGCTGGGTTTGGAGCCGCCGTTGACCCAGCTCGACGCGGTGAAATTGCCGAAGTGCTTGTTGTTGTCCTTGTCGTTGCAGTACGGGACATTGCCGGTCGAGCTCGCGGCCGGCAGGTCCGGAGCGTTGCACTTCTGCCACTTGGTCACGTCGTTGGGATCGGCCTTGGCGCTGCCGTCCGCCGGGAAGGCCTGATTCTGGTACAGGTTGCCGAACACCACGCCGAATCCAATACCCCCGCCGATGAGGAAAGAGAACTTCCCCGTCTTCTTGTCGAGGGGGACGTCGTAGAGAATGTCCGTCGTCAAGAGGATCATCTTCAGCGAGCTGGAGACGATCTCGTACGAGGTGTCGGGATCGCCCTTCGCCTTGAACACGAGGGGGTTCATGGAGTAGTCGGCGTACACGACCGCGAAGTCGAGCTCGGTGTGGTTCTTCCGCGTGCTGAACTCGGGACCGAACATCGCGACGTTCACCGTGGCTCCGCCGTCGGCGAACAGGTTGATCATGAACTTCGGGACGATGACGTCGCGGAAGCGCACGCCGACGAAGTTGTAGCGCGTGCTCCGGTCCTCGAGCGGATCGTATTTCGGATCGGGCTTGTCGGAAGCCGGCGGGTCCTTCGGCTTTTCCTTCTCCTTCTCGCCGGGCATCCGGTCGCCCTTTTCGTCCCTCGCGTTCTTCTCCGCGGCGATGGCGTCGTCACCCTTCTTGTCGAAGCCCTCGTCGGAGTCGGCGCGGGCCGGCGAAGCGACCAGGAGCACGGAGGCGAGCGCGAGCGGCGCGGCGAAAGCAGATCCGTGGCGAAGGGCGGAGGGCATGAAGGTCACCTGCTCGTGAAAAGGAAAAGCCGCGTGGACTACCGGCGGAGTGCCGAGATGTGCCACGCGATGGGCAGGCTACACGAGGAAGTGCCGGTCTGGGCAGAGGGATTTGCTCCGGTCGTTCCGGACCAGTTGAGCCAACCTTGGCCCCGCGCTCAATTGCAGGCGACGGGCTTCACATCGTAGACGACGTCGCCGCCCGAGAGCCCGGACACCGTGACGCGGTAGGTCTTCCCAGCCTCGGCCGTCCACCCGACCGGCGTCCATGAGGTCGTGTCCTGCGCGTAGCCTTGCGACAGCGCCATCATCTTCACGGGCAGCATCGTGTTGTCGTCGACGCGGAGCACGCTCGCCGTCGCGCCGGCGATGCCGCCGAGCGATCCATGAAACGACCACGTCCAGGTCGCGGTCTCGATCGGCGCGAAGCCCGCGGTGGGGATCGCCACCCACGGCGGGTTCGGGCCGCCGCCGCTCATGCCGAAGATGCGGAGGCACTCGGCGTTTCCGTACATCCCGCCGCCTTCCCAGTAGCCGATCCCGATCGGGCCGAGCGGCGGGTTCAAGATCCAGCGACGGTGACCGAGCGTGGTGTCGTTGCCGTTGTCCTGCATGAACTGATCGATCGCCTGGGCCGGGTGTCCCGAGCCCCACGCGATGTTGCTCTCCCCCGCGGTGGCGCCGCCCTCGGGCGTGTAGCACTTCGAGCTCGCAGGCGGCTGGTGCGGACTGCCACCCATCCAGGGCCACCACGACTCGAGGTTCGCGCACTTCTGGGCGTCGGTGTCGAAGACCGGGTCGTCGCTGGTGGGGCCGAGTCCATCCATCCAGCGGAACATGTTGATCCGCACGAGGGTGTCGACGATCGCCGATTGCTTGAGCACGCCCGCGTCGCACTCGGCGCCGCTGGTCGTGAGCGGGCTCGGCTGGGTGACGACGTGCCCCGACTTCCAGTGATCGCACACGTCCTGTTGCGTGTGGCTCGTTGGATCGCCTGCGGGAGCGGCGTTGCACGCGCCGCCTTGCATGACGAAGCCGGGGTTGCACACGCAGCTCAGCGTCGCGGCTTCGCAGTACTGGTTGGCGGCGCACGCGGGCATGCAGGTCACCTGGATCCCCGTGCCCGAGCTCGCCGCGACGCTGCTGGTGACGCCGGTGACGCCGCTCGCGACGCTGCTGGTGACGCCGGGGTCGCCCGGCCCGACGCTCGTCGCGATCGTCGCGTCGCCGCCGTGCCCGCCTGCGCCTCCTGCGCCGCTCGATCGCACGTCGAGGTCCGACACGCCGGTGATCAGGTTGCAGCCTCCGAGCGCCGCAGGCAGCGCCGCGACGACCAGCAGCCGGGATTTCCGCATCGATCGCAGCAAAGACATCAGATCCTCCACCCACGACCGATGCTACAGGGTGTCGAGGCGCGCGGCGCAAGGTTGCGCATCTCCTGACTTTCTATCCGGGATGGACGCTGTAAAGATTCACTCCGACGGATGATCCTCAACCACACCCAGGTCGACCAGACGATCGATCGCGACGAGCGCGGGAGCTTCACCAAGGAGCTGGTCATCGTCCGCGCGCAGAGCAAAGGCGGGCCCGAGGTGCCGCTGGCGATGGTGCGAAAACGCCGCGCAAACGTGATCGAAACCCGCGCGCCGGTGCTGCTGATCCACGGCTACGGGCAGAACCGCTACGCGTGGCACCTGCCCTCGCGCAGCTTCTCGAACCACCTCGCGCAGTCCGGGTTCGACGTCTTCAACCTCGATCTGCGCGGGCACGGTCGCTCGCGTCACCTCGGCGCGCGCCGGCCGAATCACATCACCGATTTCGTCCGCGAAGACGTCCCCGCGGCGGTCGACGAGGTGCGGCGCCTCTCGGGCAACCGGCCGGTGTTCCTCGTCGGCCACTCGCTAGGCGGGCTCATCGCGTACGCGGCGGCCGGGCCGCTCGACGGCGCGCTCGCCGGCGTGGCCACGCTCGGCAGCCCCTACCTCTTCACCAAGGGCTCGTGGCCGCTGCGCGTGCTCGGCGGGGCGATGCTCGCGCTCGATCGCCGCACCTCGCTCGGCCAGGGCACGGTCGGCCTGAAGGGCCTCGGCGAGGCCATGCGGCTGGCGCGGCTCTTCGTCGACAGCCCGATCTTCCCGCTGCCGATCCGTGGCTTCGCGCGCGGCTCGATGGAGCCCGAGGTCCTGGAGCAGCACATGTCGCTGGCGATGGACAGCGGCAGCATCGCGGTGCTGCGCCACATGTTCCTCGACGCGGCCGAAGCCCGGCAGAACGGCCACCGCCTCGGCGGTCTGTACGGCTACGCGGGCGTGTTCGAAGCGCTCGATTTGCCGCTCCTGGTCATCGCCGGCGCCGTGGACGATCTCGCGCCGCCGGCCTCGGTCGAGCCGGCGTTCCAGCTCAGCCGCGCCCGCGACAAGTCGTACCGCGTCTTCCCGCGCGGCCACATCGATCTCGTCATGGGGCGCGACTCGCCGACCTCGATCTGGCCGCTGCTCACGGCCTGGCTCCGCGCCCGCGCAACCTGACGGAGACCTCTGCTACGCTCGCGGCCATGTCACTCAAAGACAAGCTGACGAGCGAGGCCCTCAAGCTCGCGACCAACCCCGCGTTCGCCAAGGTCATGCAAGACCCGCGCTTCATGAAGCTGGTGATGACCGCGATGGCCATGCCCGGCCGTGTAGACACGTTCACCACCGAGCAGAAGGAGCACTTCGCCAAGGCGATGGGCCTCGCCTCGCAAGACGAGGTCCGCGATCTGAAGCGCACCGTCACCGCGCTGGAGCGCGAGGTGGCCCGGCTATCGAACCAACGATGAACGCAGATCCCTCCCGCGCTTCGAGCAAAGGAGTGCCTTCACACGCTGCTCACGTAACCGAGATCACCGCGAAGAATTCGTAACTTCCGGCTATCTTGTTGCGTCGATTTTCGCGCATCATGCGGGATGGCCGTATCTTCCCTCGCCGACGCGCCGCGCCGTCTCCAGGCCTCCGTCGCCTCCGGCGACAGCCTCGATATCCGTCACTTCCAGATCACAGAGCGGATGAGCGCGCTCTTCGAGATCTCGATAGACGCGCTCTGCGACAACCCCGACATCGACCTCGAAGCCGTCATTGGCCAGCCCATGACCTTCACGATCAGCAAGGGTGTCGAAGGGCACGAGACCCGCACCTGGACCGGGATCTGTCGGCACATCGAGCAAGCGGGGGTGGAGGAGCGGGGCCTCTCGACCTACCACCTCGTGCTCGTCCCGTCGCTCTGGATGCTCACCCAGCGGCGGAACCACCGCATGTTCCAGCACGAGTCGGAGATCGAGATCGTCCGCAAGCTGCTGGGCGAGTGGGGCGTCCCGACGAAAGAGAGCCTGTCGGGCACGTACAAGAAGCGCAAGTACCGCGTCCAGTACGGCGAGAGCGACTACACCTTTCTCTGCCGGATGCTCGAGGACGCCGGCGTCAGCTTCTACTTCCAGACCGGCGACGGCGACACCACGCTGGTGCTGCACGACGCCCCGCAGTCGAACGCGCGCCGAGCCCGCGCCATCGCCTTCCGCGATCACCCCACGGACGCGAGCCTGGAGCACGTGACCGAGGTGCGGATCGGCCGCAGCATCCGCCCGGGCAAGCTCACGGTCCGCGACCACGATTATCGCCGTTCCCCCTCCTACAATCTCCATGGCTCCGCCGGCGGCGGTAGCGGCGTCGAGGGGGCGCTCGAACGGTTCGAGTACTCGCCCGGCGCCTTCCTGTACGCCGGCGGCGGCGGCGAGCCCACGCCGGTCGCGGACGACAAAGGCCGTTACCGGACCGACGAGAAAGAGGCGGCCGCGCTGGCGCAGCGAAGGCTCGACGGCGAGCGGGCCCAGGCGAAGACGGTCACCTTCGGGACGAACACGCTCGATCTCGGGCCCGGGACCGTGCTGTCGTTCCTCGATCATCCGAAGAGCGAGCTCGCTGCTGGCAAAGCCCTCCTCGTGACGAGCGCCTCGATGCGCGGCGAGATCAACGGCAAATGGATCTGCCAGTGCGAGGCGGTGAGCGCGGAGGGCTCGTATCGCCCCTCGGTCGCCACCGCGAAGCCGAAGACCAGCGGGGTCGAGAGCGCGACCGTCGTCGGCCCCGCCGGCGAGGAGATCCACACCGACGAGTTCGGTCGGGTGCGCGTGCATTTCCACTGGGACCGCGAGTCGAAGATGAACGAGACCTCGTCGTGCTGGATCCACTCGAGCCAGCCCTGGGGCGGCAGCGGCTTCGGCGGAACCAACCTGCCGCGCGTCGGCCAAGAGGTGATCGTCGACTTCATCGGAGGCGACCCCGACCGACCGATCATCGTCGGTCGCGTCTACACCAATCTCCAGAAGACACCGTACAAGCTCCCCGACAACAAGACCCAGAGCGGGATGCAGAGCCGCTCTTCGCCCGGCGGCGGCGGCGACAACTACAACGAGCTGATGTTCGAGGACCGGAAGGGCCGGGAGCTGGTCCGGATGCAGGCCGAGAGAGACCTGAGCAAGCTCGTCAAGCACGATGAGGCCGTGAAGATTGGCCACGATCGCGACAAGCAGATCGGGCACGACGACGCGCTCACCGTGGGGAACGATCGGACGCGGACCGTGGTCCACGACGAGACCGTGGGGATTGGCAACGATCGCACCCGCCTCGTCGGCAACAACGAGAGCGTCACGGTCGGCAACAGCCGGAGCAAATCGATCGCGGTCAACGAGGCGCTGTTCGTGGGGGCCAATCAGAACGAGGCGATCGGCGAGAACCGCTCGGTGCACGTCGGCGCCAATCACAGCGAGACCATCGGCGCCAATCACAGCGAGACCATCGGCGCGAACATGAGCTCGAAGATCGGCGGCTCGCAGTCCGAGAGCGTCGGCAAGATGAAGACGGAGAACGTGGCGCTCATGTCGAGCGAGACCGTGGGGCTGGCCAAAGCGCTGACGGTCGGTGGCGCCTACGCGATCACCGTGGGTGAGTCGATGACCACCAACGTGGCGATGGTTCAGTCGCAGAGCGTGGGCATGTCGCAGACCGAGACGATCGGGACGACGAAGACCGTGACTGTCGGCGAAAAGATCACGTTCATTTGCGGCACCAGCACCATCACCCTGGACAAGTCAGGCACGATCCTGCTCTCAGGCAAGGACATCCGCGTGGATGCTCAAGGCACCGTGAGCGTGAACGCCAAGGGGGTCGTCAACGTGGAGAGCGCCGCCAAGGTCAACGTCAAAGGCTCCACGATCAGCATGAACTAAGTGGCTCGTCCTCCACGTCAGGAACGCCGGATCTTGAGATGCGTCTAGACTTTGCCACGAAAGATGGGCTGGATTCGATGGTCCTCACGGACATCGTCGGATCGCACGCCCAGAACGCAGCGTTCTTGTGGCACCTGAGAGACGTTGCCGTGCGCTCTCCCGCGGACAATGTGGAGACTCTCTACCAGCTCGACGATCGGCTCGACGCGCACCTCGATGGACTGCGGATCGCCGGCGACGTCGGATGGGAAATCTGCGCCGCCGAGCTCGCCGATCCCGGGGCGGGTGAAGCGTTCACGGCCACGGTGATCGCGGTCGATCGCGGCGATGTGCGCGCCTTCGCCAGGGTCCTCGCGCACGCCGCGCGATCACCCCTCCTCGCTCGCGGCATCGTCTCCGCGCTCGGATGGACACCGTTCTTTCATGTAAAGCAGTTTCTGGACGAGCTACTCGCCGACGACGCCCCGCCGGAGCTCAACTACCTTGGGATCGCCGGCTTCGCCGTGCACCGCCACGATCCAGGAGCCGCGCTCGCCCGCGCGGTCCACGCAGCAGATCCACGCCTCCAGGCGCGCGCCCTTCGCGCAAGTGGAGAGCTCGGACGCGCCGATCTCCTTCCCGAGCTCCGGATCGCGATCGACTCGGATCATGAGGTGTGCAGGTTCTGGGCGGCGTGGTCGGCGGCGCTGCTCGGCGATCCGGCTGCCAGCGAAGCGCTCTGGAAGTTCATGGTCGAGGGAGGTGCCTTTGCCATGCGCGCTTGCGGCCTGGCGCTGAGCCGCCTGGATCCGGCCATCGCCCGCGCGAGAGTTCGCGAGCTGGCGAAGACGGGTGGAATGCTCCGGATCGCGCTCGAGGGCTCCGCGACGCTCGGCGATCCGGCGCTGATCCCCTGGGTTATCGACTGTATGGCCATCCCCGAGCATGCCAGGTTCGCCGGATGGACGTTTACCATGATCACCGGGTGCGATCTGGCCGAGCAAACGCTGGACGGGCCGCCGCTGGAAGGATTTCAGGCAGGTCCGAGTGAGGATCCCGGCGATCCAAACGTGGCTCTGGACCCGGACGAGCGCCTCCCCTGGCCTGATCGCGCGGCGGTGCAGGCGTGGTGGGCGACTCGGGACGCGTCGCATCTGCCCGGTAAGCGTCTTCTTCTGGGGAGGCCGATCGAGCCAGCGTGGCTATGGCAAGTCCTGCGTGGTGGGAGTCAACCGGCGCGAACGGCAGCAGCGATCGAGGTCAGTCTACTGCACAGGAAGCGACCGCTCTTCGCGGTGCGCGCGCGGGGATCACGGCAGAGGCAGGCCATCTCCGAAATGCGAACGATCGATTGACGAACGAGACCGATTCCCGGAAATATTTTGTATGTGGGCCATCAGCAACCAGACTCAATTCAAAGCGGATCGCGCCTTCGTGCGCGACTCCGAGGGTGCCGAGATCTGGATCGTCGCCGTGCGCGCCACGTTCTCGTTCGACGCGCACGGCCGCGTCACGGTGGCAAAAGACCAGCAGGACGTCCGCCTAGCCCCCGAGTACCTCGGAGCGCCGGGCCGGAGCAGCTTGCGTTACGACATGGATCTCGTTCGCATGAAGTCGGGGACCGATGTCCTCGTCCACGCCCACGCCCACGCTCCCGGAGGCAGAGCGGCGCCCCATGTGGACGTGGGCTGGACCGTTGGACCGTTGACGAAGCAGTTGCGTGTGATGGGTGACCGGGTCTGGGAGCGCCGGATCTCTGGGCTCGCTCCGAGCGAGCCCACCCCCTTTGTAGCGATGCCCATTCGTTACGAGCGCGCCTGGGGCGGCCCACTGCCAGGGAGCGACGCCCGCAACCCCTTCAATCCAGTGGGCACTGGCTGCGACGCCGTTCCTGGCAAGCCAGTGCCAAACTGCGAGCTCCCCGAGGCTCCGATCCGCTCCCATCGTCACGACGGTCCCCCGGCCGGGTTCGGCCCTATTGCCTACCACTGGCAGCCGCGCGCCCGGCTGGCTGGCACCTACGACGAGGAGTGGAAGAGATCGCGCCAGCCGCTCGTCCCGAAGGATTTTCAAGATACCTATCTACGCTGCGCCCCCGAAGATCAACAGGTCGATAGGTTTCTCTCCGGTGGTGAGGAAGTTGTCCTGAGAAACCTCACGCCCGAAGGGCTCGTACGCTTCCGCCTGCCAGGCCTGGCCTTGGCCTTTACCACGTTCATCGACGATACGACGGTCCACCATGGCCGGTCGCTTCATACTGTCATCATCGAGCCCGAGGACCGGCGACTCATCATAATCTGGCAGACCGCCCTGCCCTGTCACCATACGCTCTACACCCTCGACGAGACCGTCGTCTTCGAGAAACGACGCCTGCTCCGCGAAACAGACACGCTATCCCTGACAGACCCTGCCGCGTAGCCCGATGAAGACCGCTATCATCAAGAAGGATTCAATCTATATCGTCGGCGTCGGCGCGCAAACTCCTGTGGGGCGAAGCGCGCTGGCCGCCGCAGCGGCAGTGCGCTGCAACCTCGCAGCCTTCTCCGACCACCCGTTCATGATTGACCAGCATGGCGAGCCGATGGTCGTGGCTCGCGCAAAATGGCTGGCGGAAGACCTCCCGCTGGCAGACCGCATCGTCAAGCTCGCAGTCGACGCGGTGGAGGAGGCCCTCCTCCCGCTCGCCGGACGACTCTCCACGTGGAGGAGCCAGATGCGCGTCCACCTGGCGCTCTCCGCAGAGAGCCTCCCCGACGCTGTCCGGCGCCGGAAAGTCCTCGATGGCGTTGCGACCGGCATCAAGCTCGCCACTGCCGACACGGACGTCGAGCCCGTCGTCGATGGCCACGCAGGCGGCTTGCTCGCGCTCGAAAACGCCTGCCGCCAGCTCCGTCGCGACGACACCCCGTTTTGCCTCGTCGGCGGTGCCGATTCCTGGCTCGAGCCGGAGAGGCTCGAAGCCATCGACGTCGCGGGGCGACTCCACTCCCGGAATTACAGTTGGGGCTTCATTCCGGGCGAAGGCGCGGGGTTTTCTCTCATCACTACGGGGGCCACCGCTCACCGCCTTGGTCTGATCCCGCTGGCCGAATTGCTGGCCGTGGCGACCGCTCGGGAGACGAAGCTCATGGGCACCAAGACTGTCTGCACCGGCGAAGGGCTCACTACCGCGTTCCAGGCTGTGCTCGATCCCACGCATCTGGTGTCGCACAGCTATTGTGACTTCAACGGTGAGACCTACCGCGCCGACGAGTACGGCTTCACTGTCTGCCGCACCTCCGAATGCTTCGAGGAGGCGGGTAGCTTCACCGCAGCGGCCGAGTCCTGGGGCGACATGGGCGCCGCCTCGGCGTCACTCGCGCTCACGTTGCCGGTGGCCGCGGGGACGCGGGGGTATGCCAGAGGCGCGATGAATCTCGTGTGGAGCAGCAGCGCTCGAGGGCCGCTTCGCGGGGCCGCGCTGGTGAATTCGTGGACCGGCGAGGAAGCCTGAAATCATGACGATCACGGTCAATATCAACAATCTCTCGCTGGTCCACAAACGGAGCACCGGATACTCGGTCGCGACTCTCCCGGACGTCTGCAAGACACCGTCTCCAGGTGGGCCGGTTCCCGTGCCATATCCCAATATCGCCAGGGCTACGGACCTGACCAAGGGGACAACGACCGTCAACGCGGACGGCGGCAACATGTGCGCCAACTACGGCTCCGAGTTCAGCCGAAGCACGGGCGACGAACCTGGAACGGTTGGCGGAGTCAAGTCCGGGGTCTTCACCAAAGAGGCCACATGGATCACTTTTTCCATGGACGTGAAGCTCGAAGGCAAAGGAGCGTGTCGTCTCAGCGATAAGATGTTTCACAACCGCGGGAACACGGTGAACGCGGGGGGCACGATCAATCCCCCGCTCACAGCAGGTAGCCTGAAAACAAAATTGCTAAAATGCAAGGAAGCCAGGGCTGTCTACAACAGAGCAAAGAAGGCGAACGGGGGGAAGCATCCGATCATCGCTATGGAGCCAAGCGTGATAAAATCCGGCGGCGACACAGATCTGTCCGCGGGCAAGATCCGGATCGACAAGGTCGACGGCGCTGGCAAGGCGTATGACCCGTGCGCCCAGGTCGAGACGCTCTGCTTCGAGCTCGGCAACCTCTCTCGGAAAGCCTCCTTCACCGAAGCAAACAAGCTGGTCAAAACCGCCTCCAGAACTCGCTACATCCGCGGACAAGAGAGGATCGAGTACAACAACGCCAAGGCCACGATCAAGGCCACCGAGGCTTGCAAGGATCGATGGGGGTGCCCCAAGATGAAGTCGGGCTTCGAGTGGGTCAAAGGCCCGAAAGACTTCGACGACTATTTCAAAAATTTTCTGAGTAACACGCACAAAGAGGTTTACGGGAAATACTGGGATTCGATCCATCATCCCTAGCACCACGGCGGCAAATTTTGCCGCCGTAGCGCTAGACGGCGCGTAGCGCCGTGGGGTCCGGGGCTCGCCCCAGCGGGACAAAAACTGGCGCTACTGCGGCCGCGAAGCGGTGCGCGAAGCGCAGCAAACGAAGTTTGCCGCAGTAGAGCTAGATATTTGTCTTGAAGATCCGACACCGCGAGAGCGAGATCCGGCTATCGAAGGAGCGCGATGAGTCAGCAGGCAAGAAAAAATTCCGGCGAAGAACCCGCGAGCATCACGCTGCAAGCGGGGAATCAGGGTATCGAGCTGCTCTTGATTCCTGCAGGCTCCTTCCTGATGGGATCCCAACCTACCGAGCCTGGGCATCGCGACGCCGAGTCCCCGGTGCGCAGAATCAAGATCTCGAAGCCTTTCTACATAGGACGCCATGAAATAACCCAGGGCCAGTACAAGGCCGTGATTGGGATCAATCCAAGCCGGTTCATCGGAGACGATCTGGCCGTCGATCAGATCACCCACGCTGACGCGAACGAGTTTTGCCGCAAGCTCTCCGCGCTCGTTGGTAGGAAGGTGACATTGCCGACAGAGGCCCAGTGGGAGTGCGCCTGCCGGGCTGGAACAACAACACGTTTCTACACCGGCAACATGGAAACCGATCTCGATAGAGCAGCATGGTCCAGGCGTAACTCCGACGAGAGTGTTCACCCCGTCGGGACGAAGGAACCGAACGCCTTCGGCTTGTTCGATATGCTCGGCAATGTCTGGGAGCACTGTCTGGATGTCCTGCCAGACTACGCCACGATCTCGGACGTAGATCCCGTTGGCACGACCGATGACGAAAAAGGCAGCATGCGCGGCGGTGGCTGGATGAACGACGCGGAATACTGTCGTGCTGCGTGTGGTCTGCGGACCAGCGACATGTTCGGTGGAGCGGGGATCCGGATAGTTATTAATCCTGAGTGAATCCAGGCTCCTTCGAGCCTCACCCCGCGGCCCGCCGCGCCTCGATCGCCTCCCGCACCTGCTTCCCCAGCCGCACGTCCTTCACCATTCGCCCGATCCACATCCGATGGGTGTGCGGCCAGGCCCCCTCCGGCAAACCGATCTTCGTCAGCGCCCCCGCGACCTCGCCGCGCTCCGCCGCCTCGGCCAACCGTGCATACACCTCGATAGAAATCATTCCGCGCTCCGCCTCGAGCACGCTGACATAAGCACCGTCGTACTCCGACAGAAGCATCTTCCGGCTCCGCGCAGCTTCTTGGCGGATCCGGTCGAGCCAATACTCATGAACACGCTGCCACCGTGCCACATCGAGTTGCTCCGCGCGGAGGATCTCGCCAACCTTATCCGCGTCGTCGACCGCGCACGCGAGCCGCGCCGCGACACCACCGCAGCGCGTGGGCGGATACACGTCAAAGTCGACCTCGACCTCGATCTCGATCCCGGTCTCAGTCTTGGGCTTCACAAGCACAGGAGCATCGCTGTCCGGCTTTGCCTTGATCTCCGCGGAAACAACCGCTATCGGTCCGACCATCGGAGGCGGAGCAGGGATTTCGCCCGCAGATGGGAGCGGCTGCGCAAGCTCTGGAGCTCTCCTCATCATCTCCGATTCCCGCGGCGCGCCCCACGAAGAGACCAGCGCGGGGGAGAGCTGCATATCCGGGAATGAGGAACCCCAGCTCGCCGCCGGAGCCGGCCCATCCAGCCGCCGCGGCGTGGCTGGGCCTTCCTCCGCTGCCTCCTGGTTTGTCAAAGGCCTCACGAACGGAAGATCCGACGCGATCTCCACGAGCGGAGCCGCGCGCCTGGCAGCGATCTCGCGCTGCGCGGCGAGGAACGGCAACACCGCGGCTGGAATGACGAACCCAGGCCCCATGGTCGTGCCGATCACGCCTTCGTCATCGACAGGCGGTGAAACGACCTCGAAGCGCGCCGGGGCAGCCTGCGCCCGGGCGACCGCCGCGGTAGCCGAGAATGGAAGCACGGAAACCGAGCGCTGGAAGGCGCCTGGCAGGAGCGTAGCTGTTGCGTCGAACACGTCAGCGACGCGCTCCGGGCTTGGCGCCTGGGGCGCGCCCGGCGCCGTGACGACGACGCTCCCGGGCCGATCGGGGCTGTCGAGCAGCACATGCGCCCTCCATACGAGCATGGCTATCCCGCGATCGGTGTCTATGATCAACGTATCGCAGCGCAGCGAGAGGGCTTGTGGGCCGGCGCCGTGATCCACCGTCGCCGCCAGCATGACCGGCGCGAGCCGTGTAGGGAGTTTTCCGAAGCGCGGGTGCAGGCTCTCGAGGTAAATGGCCTCTTCGCCGAACGGCAGCGAGCGTTGCTGATCGGGAGGAGCAGCGTTGAAGTAACCAAGATCGATATCAGCCGGCAAAGGCTGCTCGTGCCAGCGACTCGGATCCCACCCGGTGGCGTGCCGGCGGAGGTACGCCGCGCGGGAGGGCCAGCGCGGCGCGATCGGGCCGAAGCCCACCGCCGGAACAACATCGCCGCGCGAGGCCAGCCGCAGCCCGAACGGGAGCAGGTTGGGCGCGGGAACGCGGCCAAGCAAGTCCGGCTGCGCGGAGCTGTCGAGCTGCCTGCCCGCGGGATTCGACCCCTCCGGCCCCACCGACGCGCGCTCCCAGCCGAGCGGCATCCGCTGGAAGCTCTCGGGATCGCTCAGCTTTCCATCACGCTGAAAGTACCTGTCGCCGACGATCTGGATCGTCTTGTCGATCTCGCCGACCACGAGCCGGGCCGAGATCGACGACACCGATTGTCCCTCCGGCGCGTACGCATGCCCCGTGAGCAGCACCTCGGGCCGCATCTTGGCCGGTACCAGCTCGGACGCGAACGCGAGCACGCCGGCCTCCCCGCAGTACCAATCGGTCGCGACGACGGGCTCTTGCAGGGCCGCGAGCGGCGAGAGATCGGGCTGCAAGTCGAACGTTGCCTTGCACACCACGGTGAACGCGAAGCCTCCGTGCCCCGGCCGCCACACCACGTTCGCCACCCGGAGCGCGCATTGAGAAACCAGATCCATGGCTGAACCTCGAGAGTAAACCGCAAGTCTCGTTAACGCGCCGACGAGAACATTGGAACCAGCTCTCGTCCGACGTCATCGAGAAAAGCCTTCAATCCGCTCGATCCACCTCGTTGCTCGAGGCGATCGAGCGGAGCCTCCGTCCAGCACCGCTCCTCGCGCGACGAGTCGCCCGCGGTCAGCGCCGCAAGAGCGCGTTTGGGGCTGCGCAGAGCGTTATCATCGTTGTCGCGCAAGCGGTGAGCCTCCGCGCTGGGGCAGAAGCCAAGACCGCGGCGCTCCTCGTCGAGCCGCTGCTGCTCGGTTTCATGATCCGGCTCGAACCCCGCGAGCACCCAGGCTTCTCGCTCCATATCGGGACAGCCGAGCACGACACGAAATTGCTCGTCCAGTCGCGCGATGGTCCGGGCTTGATCGAGGCCGTCACGACGGGCGTCGCCCTGATCGTCCGCGTCCCAGACGAGGATCACGGCGTCAATCGACCCGCGTTCTTTCGCCTCCTGCCGCGCCACGAGAAACGCAGTCCGCGCCATGAGATAGCCTGCCGCAGCCGAACGCCCGTCGAACCGGTTATGGGGAAGGCGTATGCTTCCCGCGTGCGCGTACTTGTAGACGCGATGAACGTTCAAGAAAGCGTTGCCACCTCGGTCTCCAATCCACTCGCACAAGCTATCGAGAGGATAAGATTCGAGATGCTCTTTGACCCATGGAGGACCTGACTCGCGAATGACGCGCTCAATCAATCCCTTTGCCATTCTAAAATCTGCGGCTGCCTCGCAAAAGACAAGGAATCTCACTGGGCCGCCGTCGCTTCGTCCGGCACCCAATCCGCCTCCGGATCGAGGCTCCAGAGCTGCCCCGCCGAGAGCGCATCCTTCATCTTCGCAGCCTGCGGGTGCTCGGAAAGGCGCTTCGTCGCCACGGTGCCATCCGGGCGGAGCGCGAAAACCACTACATCCTGCGGCTCGATTTCGTCGAGAATATAAGGGGAATGCGTGGTCGCAACGATCTGAACGTCTGGAAGTTTTTCAAGCAAACGCTTGAGGAGCCGCACCATCTCGATCTGCGCCTGAGGGTGCAAGGACTGATCGAAATCATCGAGAAGCAAGACATCGGGGCGATCAGGACCATGAAGGATGGTCAGGATCGCGAGCGCGATCAGCGTACCTTCGCTGGCCATGTGCGCCGGGACTTTTGCAGCGCCACGAAAGTCGAAGAATATCTTGTTCCCGGGTCGCTCCTGCGATCCACGATCGTCGTCATTGTAATACCGCACCATTGCGGTCCGGAGACGGATGCGCTCGACATTGGGGATCACAAGACGAAGATTCGCCTCTATGGTGGCGAACGCTTCATCTTGACCGAGTTTGATCGCGGCCAAAACCACGGCAGCATTGGCTCCGTCATATTCGATGACCGAATCGACCGACTCCGCATAAGCAGCGGCAGCGATCTTCTGGGCGCTCAGTTTGTAGAGCGTCGCAACGCCCATGACTCGACGAATTTGTGAGAGATCGCCGTGAAACCCATTTGACCAGTTGCGGTTCACGCGAGCATCTTCACCGTGCTTCCACTCACAAGACAACGATGACACTTGCTCGGAAGGTGCGACTACGGTGATGTCAGTGCTGAATCTCCATGAATCCTGCGATGCAATCCCTTGAGAGATCAGACTGATGTGATTTTCGCCACCACGCCGCAGGAGATCCTCGCGCGATCGGTCACCGCGAAACACGACATGAGGCGCGTCGATGGCAAGCTGGCTCTGAATAGCTAACGCCTCGAGAACGCTCGTCTTTCCGGTCCCGTTCGGCCCCACCAGCACCGTCAGGCGCCCGAGAGGAACAGTGGTGTCCCGATGCCCCTTGAAGTTCTGGAGGCGAATGGATGTAATCATGGCTGTCGTTGGATCCGGACCGCTTCAGGCTCGCTCACGCAGGAGCACCCTCCCACCCGCTCTGGCGAGCGAACAGGAGGGCGTCACCCGCATAGGCTTACTTGGCGTCGCCGCGGGCGTAGATGCTCGCCACGTAGTCGAGCACGTCGCGCGCGGAGACCTCGTTGTAGCCGAAGTACTTGATCATCCGCGTCTTGATGATGTCGATCTTCTCCTGCGTCTCCTTGTCGATGACGCTGGAGACCA
>JBDTXR010000192.1:0-15964 GCA_040006075.1 Byssovorax sp.
GCGTTGTGCACGCGGCCGACGATGATCGGCTCGTCTGGATCGCCGTCGAGGTAGGTGACGATCACCTCGTCGCCGACGCGCGGGAGCATCACGAACCCGAAGCCCGCGCCCGCCCAGCCTTGCGCGACGCGCACCCGGCGCGTGGTGCCCATGTGGAGGTCGCGGCGGTCCCAGTGAAACTCGACCTGCACGCGACCGAGCTTGTCGACGTCGATCTCCTGGCCCGGTGCGCCGACCACGATCGCCGACTGCGCGCCATGGATCCGGGGCTTCGGCCGCTGCGCGGGGATGAAGAATTCGCGGAGGTCGAGGCACGTCAGCGTGCGCGTCGAGCCGCCGCCGAAGTCCACGATCGCCACGGCTTCGACGACCAGGAGATCGATGTTGAGATCGGCGCGGGGGTGATCGGCGAGCGTGAACCGCGAGCCCGGCGGGAGCGCGAAGCTGGCCTCGCAGACGAGCGTGCGCGCCGTGTCCCGGAGGCTCTGCAAGCGCTCCGAGGCGCGCTGGCCGGCGCTGGGAGAGCGATCGACCGTGCCGGGCTCGAAGGTGTACGTTTCGAGCCCGACCTCGTTGGGGAGCAGGCGCACCCCCGGCGCGGCGCTCTTCTCTTCCAGCACCAGAGCGGGTCGCTCGAAGTCCCACGATCGAATCGTGGCGGCCGACGTGGTGATGCCGGCGGCGAGGGTGACCGCGGTGACGCGCGGTGCCGTGGGATCTTTGGCGACGATGGGATTGAGGTTCGACGGGTCGGAGAAGGGGACCGGCGCGCCGACGAGATCGACCGCGCGGCGCGTGCTGGCGATCAGGGTGAATTCGCTTCCGTTGGCGCGGTCGAAGAAGCTCGCGTTCCCGTCCTCTGCCAGTAGCCGGAAGAGGAAGTCATGGTCGGTCTCGCCGTACTGCACGCAATACTCCCGCGTGGTCTCGTCGCCGACGAGGTGCTCCACCGCGGGCAGGATGCGGCCTCCGTACACGGGATCGGTGAGCACCAGGGCGATGATCTCGGCGGAGGTGAGGTCCTGAAAGATCCGGGTGTCGCGCCGCTGGGTCGTGAACCAGAGCGCCGGGACGATGATCCAGGTGTACTTCGAGTCCCCGGTGGGAACCGCGGTGAGCTGGGCCGCGTGGCGCACGACGCCGCGCAGCTCGCTGGCGAAGGGCTCATCGTCGAAGCGAACGGCGACGGGCTGGCCGACGACTGCGGCCATGTCGATCGCGGGATCGGAAGAGAGCACTTCAATCGTCAGCTCGAAGAGGGTGCTCATGGCCTCGCGCAGCTCGTAGCGCTGGACCTTGAGGCCGGCGGCCACAACCGCGGTTGCCTCGGGGGAGGTGGGGAAGGAGAACGAGAGATTGAGCGGCATCGGTCGGGCCTTTCAGGCGGGCTTGGTCGGATCGGAGGCGTTCACGTCGTCGATCCAGAGCGGCATGGCGAGCGGTTGCCCGGTCTGCGTGTCGAAGCGGTGGAGACGACCGCGCGGCACGCGCGGAGCGGTGAAGGGGAGTACGGGGACCACAGGCGCGCTCAGGCGAAGCTCCATCGTGCTGTCGGCTGCCGAGAGCTCGTGCGCGTGGGGGCGAATCGGTGGCTCGTGGATCCGACACGGCGCGGGCATGCGACGAATGCTGCTCTCCGCGGTGCCCGAGGTCGGAGTGAACGGCAATGCGCTCCTTGCCGGGTCGAAAGCAAGCTCTGCTGTCGCGTCGAGATCGAGCGGGGCGGGCGCGCACCCGGCAGAAGGCCACGTGGCCTCGACGACCGGGCGGAGCAGCGGAGGGGCTTCGCCGGACGCTTCGAGCGGCACCGCGGCGGCCTCGACGCGCCAGGGCTGCGCGACGCTGAGGAAGCGCCGATCGTCGTCGGGGTGCGGATCGCAGGCCACCGCGGAGCCAGCACTCCTGGCTCTCGCGAACGCTTCACCGAACGCGAGTGCCAGCGCGCCGGTCGCGTCGCGTGCCAGCCGCTCGGTCCAGTCGTGCTCGTGACGGCGAAAGGCCCCTGCGTCGAAGCCGGCGCGCTGAAGAACCGCAGTGCGGTTGGCAAAGGAGTCGGCGAGCATCGCCATGATCTCGGCGAAGCCCTCGATTGTTTCTCCAGGTGACGCAGGAGCACT
The DNA here is from genome assembly GCA_040006075.1 of Byssovorax sp. Classification (GTDB taxonomy): domain Bacteria; phylum Myxococcota_A; class Polyangia; order Polyangiales; family Polyangiaceae; genus JANYGI01. Next base: position 2,118 of record JBDTXR010000192.1, read on the forward strand.
CACGTTCCGATCCTCCGAATCAGGACAAACCAAGGCGCTGTCGCCCAGCGGCGATCGACTCTCACACCTGATTGGACGCGCCCCGACGCGCCCTGGCCCCCGCCGTTACCGCTCGCTTGGCGGTGGCTCGTTCACGCCTTGCAAGCGCAGATTGCGCCGGAGCAGCCCGCGCAGCCGCTCCTCGATCCGTTGCGCCTGCCTGGTGTCGACGCCCATCTCCTGGGCGACGTCGTCCCACTTGAGACTCTCGATGTGGCGAAGCTCGATGAACCGGCGGTCCTGGTCGTTCAGCTCACCGAGCACGGTTTCAAGTGCGTTGAACGCCCGAGCACGAACGAGCGCGACGTCCGCACCCGGCGCCCGCAGGCGCGCGTGGGTCTCGGCGGTGAGCCGCTTGAAGGTCAACCAGCGGCAGTATTCTTTGAGCTTGGCTTTATCGTCTTCGTCGAACGCGGCGAAGGGATCCGTCGTGTCGCGCAGCTCTGCCGCCGCTTCGAGCACGGCGATCTGCCCGGATCGTTCGACCGGAGTTTGACCGCACACAAGCTCTGTCACCGCGCCGGCGATCCGCTTCCAGGCGAAGGTGAAGAGATCGCCCCGCGTCTGATCATGACGGGGCGCCACTTCGACCATCGCCAGGGCGCCGGCCTGCTCGCAGTCCTCGAGGACGTGCGGCAGCCGGACACCGAGGCTCCTCGCGATCGAGTGTGCGAGGCGACGGGCGGCGGGGAGAGCCAGGATCAAGCTCTCCTCGGCGGACAGCGTGCGAAGGACTTCGCTCACGATCCTTCCCCGCGTCCGCCGAAGGTGCCGTCGCCCTTGATCGGGAGGGCCAGCGGCGTGGCCTCCGTCTCGCCCACCGGATCGCCGCTGGCGACGACCACGATGCGGCCCGCGGTGAGGCGCTCGTAGCGCGCGGAGGCGGCGGGATGAGTCTTGATGAACATGGTGAGCATCCGACGATGATCGGCGAGCTCCTCCGGCGAGAGCACGTCGAGGAGGCCGCCGAGCGCGTCGCTCAAGCACTCGTCGAGGATGGGATCCGGCTCGTCGTCGGTCGTCACGGCGGGCTCCTTGGGCTTGCTTGCGTCTCGAATCATGGTGGGCCTCATCGGCAGGGCGCTGTCCGTTGCCGCCCGACACTGGAGCAAATCAGGTTGGGCGTGTCGATCGCGACAAATATCGCGCGGGGGCCCCGTCGATTTTTTTCCGCCGAAATATTTGTCGCACTCCTTCGAGAAAGCAGGACTTCTTCCCGAGGACCTTTTCATGGAAGAGAACGCGACCATCCCCGTCCCCGTCGATGCTCCGGGGTCGCCCGCCGATCCGCTCGCCGGTACGCCGTACAGAGCGCTGGGCGAGCTCGGGCGCGGCGGCATGGGCGAGGTGCTGGAGGCGCAGCACCGCGGGCTGAACAAGCGCGTGGTGGTCAAGCTTCTCCACCGTCAATTCGCCAACGATCCCCGGTTCGCCGATCGACTGCGGGTGGAAGCGCAGGCCCTCGCGGCGGTATCGTCGCCGCACGTGGTCTCGGTGAGCGATCTTGGTCAGACCCCCGAAGGGCGATCCTACCTGGTGATGGAGAGGCTCCACGGGCGCACGCTCCGGGAGGAGCTTGACGCTCAGGGCCCGTTTTCCGTGCTCGAGGCGATCCGCGTCACGCGCCAGGTCCTCGCCGGCGTCGCCGCCGCGCATCGACTCGGGATTGTTCACCGCGACGTGAAGCTGGCCAACGTGTTCCTGTGCTCACCGGTGGACCAGGGCGCGCCCGTGGTGAAGGTGCTCGACTTCGGGATCGCCAAGGTGCTGCACTCGAAGATGTCGCCCGCGGCCCTGCCGTCGCCGATCTACCCGACCGAGCAGGGCAGCGTGGTCGGGAGCCCCAGGACCATGTCGCCGGAGCAGCTTCGCTGTGGGCCGGTCGACGCGCGCACCGACATTTACGCCGTCGGCCTTCTGCTCTACACGCTGCTGGTGGGCCATGGCCCCTTTGACCAAGTGCACGATATGCTGGACCTTCTCAACGCGCACCTGCGTCAGATCCCGAAGCCGCCGTCGAGCTTCGCGCACCAGTACGTCCCACCCGAGCTCGATCTGGCCGTCTTGAAAGCCATCGCCAAGCGACCCGAGCAGCGTTTCCAGAGCGCGGAGCTCTTCGCGGAGGAGCTGGGGCGCATCGCCGCTCTCGTCGCGCGCACCACGCAACCGATCTTCGCGGTTCGCGCTGTCGAGGACGACGGTCCGGCTCAGGAGATCGAGTCTCCCACACCGGTCGATGCACCCCGCGCCGTCATGAACGAGACCGATCGGGGGACGCTCGTCATTCCGCGCTTGGCCGCTGGCCCGCTCCCGCTTTCGGAAGCTGCGCCGGCCCCACCCATGCTCGACGATTCCCAGGCTGACGCGTGGTTCGACCCCGAGCCGGGCGATTCGCTGCTGGTGACGCTCCCTCGGAACCTCGCGGCGCCCACGCCCCCCGCTTCCCCGGCCCGCTTGTTCGCCCTGCTCACGATCGCGAGCACGCTGGTGTTCTCGATGATCGCGGCGCTGCTATTCCGGTTCCTGGGGAGATGAAGACCGTGTCCTGGATCAAGAACGAGATTGACGACGAGCCGTTGGAGGCGCCGCCATGGTGAGCAACATTCTCGAGCATGGGGCGATGTTCCTCGACTACCGCATCGAGCGCGTGCTCGGAGAAGGCGGGATGTGCATTGTTTACAAGGCCATCGAGGCGCACTCCAACGACGAGGTGGCGATCAAGCTCCTTCGTCCCGGCACAGCGCGGGCCGACTTCACCGAGCGCTTCAACAAGGAGTGTAGATTCCACGCCAAGCTCAAGCATCCCAACATCGTCAAGATGCGTTGCGCGGGGATCGCGGAGGGAGTCCCCTTCATCGTCCTCGACTTTCTCAACGGAAAGACCCTCCGAGCCCTGCTGACCAGGTACACCCGCTTTAACCTCGTCAATGCGCTCCACATCATGATCCAGATCGCGGACGCCATGCAGTTTGCCCACTCGAAGAAGATCTGGCACCACGATCTGAAGCCCGAGAACATCATGGTCGGCGTCGACGAGAAGGGGAGCCGGGGTCACGCCTGGCTCCTCGACTTCGGGATCGCCAAGGACACGGCCGGCGGACTCGGCACAGACGATCTCCCGGAGCTGGGCACCGCGCGTTACATGTCACCCGAGCGGGTTCGATGTCTCCACAGTCTGGCGAAGAAGGCGCCACAGATCAAGAAGCCAGACGGCCGAGCAGATATCTACGCGTTCGGCGTGATTTTCTACGAGATCCTCACCGGCCGACACACCTTCATCGACGAAGAGAACCCGCAAACGTTCCAGGAGACCATGACCGGACACCTGATCGCCCAGCCGGTGCCGGCCCACGAGATCGTCTTCGATTGCCCGGAAGACGTCTGGCCCGTCGTGGCCCGCTGTCTGGCCATCAACCCCGAGGAGCGATACCAGACGTTTGAAGAGGTCTCGGACGCGCTGAGCGCTCTGATTCGCCAGTCGGTGCCGGCGGCACATCCACTGTTCCGGTTCCCGGGGAGATGACGGCCGTGTCCTCGATCAAGAGCCAGATCGACGACGCGCCGTTGGGGGCGCGGCCATGGTGAGCAACGTTCTCGAGCGCGGGGCGATGTTCCTTGACTACCGCATCGAGCGCGTGCTCGGCGAGGGCGGGATGGGCATTGTCTACAAGGCCATCGAGGTGCACTCCGACGACGAGGTAGCGATCAAGCTTCTCAGGCCCAGCACGACGCGGGCCGACTTCGCCGAGCGCTTCAACAAGGAGTGTAAATTCCACGCCAAGCTCAAGCATCCCAACATCGTCAAGATGCGTCGCGCAGGGATCGCGGAGGGAGTCCCCTTCATCGTCCTCGACTTCCTCAACGGAAAGACCCTCCGAGCCCTGCTGACCAGGTACACCCGCTTCGACCTCGTCAACGCGCTCCACATCATGATCCAGATCGCCGACGCCATGCAGTTCGCCCACTCGAAGAAGATCTGGCACCGCGATTTGAAGCCCGAGAACATCATGGTGGGCGTGGACGAGAAGGGGAGCCGGGGTCACGCCTGGCTGCTCGACTTCGGAATCGCTAAGGACACAGCCGGCGGGCTGGGCACAGACGATCTCCCGGACCTGGGCACCGCGCGCTACATGTCGCCCGAGCAGGTTCGATGTCTGTACAGCCTGGCGAAGAAGGCGTCGCGGATCAAGAAACCGGACGGTCGAGCAGATATCTACGCGTTCGGCGTGATTTTTTACGAAATCCTCACCGGCCGACACACCTTCATCGACGAAGAGAACCCGCAGACGTTCGAGGAGACCATGACCGGACACCTGATCGCCGAGCCAGTGCCGGTCCACGAGATCGTCTTCGACTGTCCGGAAGACGTCTGGCCGGTCGTGGCCCGGTGTCTGGCCATCAACCCCGAGGAGCGATACCAGACGTTTGAAGAGGTGTCGGACGCGCTGAGCGCGCTCATTCGCCAGTCCGTGCCGGCGGCGCACCCACTCGCGCGGCGCGTCGTGCAGGAGAAAGCCCGCGTCGCGCGCCAGGCGTCGTTTGCGTCGTTGCCTCCCGACGCAGAGGAAGCTCCTGCGGAGCCGGCGGCGTTGCCGCACGACGCCGACGACGAGCTCGGCGAGCGAGTCACGTTGCTGCAAGCACCGAAGCGTGCCCCGGAGCCGGCGGCGCGCAGCGTGGAGACGGCACCGACCGAGCCGGACCAGCGGATGACGGCGCCGCTCGTCAACTTCATTGCTCAGGCCAGCGTGCTGCCCTTCTCGCAGGGCCCGCGGAGAGAAGAGCGCGCGACGCGCGGACAAGGCTTCACCGAGCCGCTGGCCCCGCTGGTCTCCCGACCGCAAACGCCGATCACGATGGCCACCGCGGCGCCACGCGCGATTGTCGCCGAGGCCACGGCCACCACGTCGGCCCCGCTGCGCGCGCCGACGCCGCATTCGTCGTCGCCTTTACTCACCCGACAATCCTCACGGGTCAATCGACTGTTTCTCGTCGCTCCTCTGGTCGGACTCGCGCTGACCCTCAGCGGCTCCGTGGTCGTGAGCATTGTCCGCGCTCGGCCTGCGCTGTCAGCACAAGCGCCCGCAGCGGTGCCGTCCACCTCGGCCTCGTCGATCGAGGTCCCTCCGGCGGAGCCGACGGCAACGGTAGCGGCAAGCGCGATCCCCGCGCCCGTCGTTCCCGCTCCCGAGCCGGCCGCTGCGCCGTCGAGCAGCGTCGCCGTCGCGATCCCCTCGGCCAGCGCAACAGTCTCTGCTCCGCGACCGGCAAAGCCGAAGGCGTTACCCCGAGCCACCACGACGGCTGCGCCGGCCAAACCACCGAACGCCGTGCTGTTCGAGCTGCCGACGAGCCCGAAGAAAGGGTTGAACTGATGGGCGCGCGAGACAGCGACGACGACATCCGCAAGTACATCGCGGACGTCGATTCCATCGTGAAGGGCGCCGATCCCGTTCGCAGGAAAGAGCAGCTCCTGAAGGCGCAGGATAACCCCGAGCTGGACCAGGCGTTGGAAGAGCTGAGCGACGGGTTGAAAGAAGGCGAGAGTCCTTTCGCGTTCCCGATTCTCCATCTCCGGCCCAAGGCCCCAGGCGTGAGCGAGGCGAAGGCGCCGAACGCCGCGCCGCCGGTCACGACGCCGATCCCGCCCGTGCCCGTCAAGCCTGGACGAGAGGGCAAGCGGCGAGCCCTTCCCTCGTGGCGTGTTTCGGTGCTGGCGGTGCTGGCGGCGTTGAGCCCCGTGGCGATCGTGCTGCTCTTTCTGCGGCTCCACGGACCCACGGTTGACGTGATCGAGTCGCCGAGGGCGTCGGCGCAAGCCATCGTGCCGAGCGCCGCGACGGCGGAACCGGCGCCGCCGGTTTCGGCACCCCTGGTGGCGCCGTCCGCCAGCACACCGCCGCCGGCTCCCGCGGTGGACGTCGATGCCGGGGGATCTCCTTCAATTCCGACGCCGCCCGCGTCGTCCGCTGCGGCGCCGCGCTTGCCGGTCCGGCCGCCGCCGACACCGCGGCCGGTTGCCACCGACATCGCGCCATGAGACGAAACGCGCCACCTGGAGACTTGATGATGAAGCCCCGACCTTTAGCTTTCGTTCTCGCGCTCACGGCACTTTCGGCCACGCCGCACGGCGCCGCCGCTCAACCCGCGAAGCCTGCGACAGCGTCGGCGGCGGACGCCGTGAGCCGCGCGGACGCGTTCTACAAGCAAGGTGTCCGTCTGTACTCGGACAAAAAGTGGGCGGACGCCAAGGCCGCCTTCGTCTCCGCGTTCGCTCTCAATCCCACGTTTGATGTCGCCTTCAACCTGGGGAGCGCGGAGTTTCAGCTCGGCGAGCACCGCGAGGCGGCGGAGCATCTGGCGTTCGCGTTGCGCAGTTGGCCGCTCACCAGCGCTGTCTCGGGTCTTCGGAGCATTGCCCAGCAGCGGCTCGATGAGTCGAAGACGTTCGTTGCAACGATCACGGTGAAGGTGAATGTTGCGCACGCCGAGGTGGTCGTCGATGGCAAGTCGGCCGGGCAATCGCCGCTCAAGGGCGAAGTGTTCCTCGCGCCCGGCGCGCACACGATCGTGGCGCTGCTCGACGGGTACGACGGCGCAAAGACCACGATGCAGGCGGAGAAGGGTTCGACCAAGACCATCACGCTCGAGCTTGCCGCGCCCGCGCCGATCCCGGCCGTCGTCGCTACGGCCGACGCCGCGCCCACGGTGAAGCCGTCGGCGAGCAGCGCGCCGGTGGTGCCTCCGGTGATCGTCCCGCCGGCTGCGCGAAGTGTGATTCCTGGCGTCCTCGTCGCAGGCGTGGGTTTGGCGGCTCTGGCCCTGGGAACTGGCCTGTTCGTCGCGGGGAACGGAAAGCGATCGACCGCGGAAGAGCTTCAAAAAGGGATTGCCGATGGGCACCGGAGCTGTGTCTCGGGGGCGCCCAACTTCGACATGCACTGCACGGATCTCGCGAACGCCGCTTCGTCCGCGGATACCCTGCACGGCGCTGGATTCGGGCTGTTGATCGGCGGCGGGGCCGCGGTGGCAGGAGCCATCACCTACCTGCTCTGGCCGAGCTCGAAGCCCACGACGGGCGCCAGCGTGCGAGTGCTCCCGGTGGCCACGACGACAGGCGGCGGACTCTTCGCTGCCGGGAACTTCTGAGAGGACACGATGCTTCGATTGAGGGACCTGAATATGCGAAGCGCACGACGTGGGCTGGCCTGGAGTGGGATCGCCGTCGTCGGCGCGGTTGTCGTCGCCGGCTGCTGGGACGCCTACGGAGAGCTCTACTTGCCGTTGACGGATCCGAAGCTGGCGACGGGAGGAACCGGGGGCGGCACGAGCAGCTCCTCTTCTTCGAGCACCGGCACCGGTGGGGCAGGAGGCGGCCCGGCGAGCTGCGTTCCTAGTGAGGATCAGCAGCCCGTAGGGGACTCGTGCGGTGTGTTCGTGTCGAGCAGCCTCGGCGTGGATGATATGAAGGCCGACAGGGGCACGAAGGAGAAGCCTTTCAAGTCGATCGGTGCCGCGCTGATGAAGGCAGGCGTCCAGCGCGTGTATGTCTGCGGGGAGAGCTTTAGCGAGCCTGTGGTGGTGTCCTCCGCTGTCGAGCTTTACGGGGCAGTCGATTGTTTGAAGAGCTGGGCTTATGATCCGTCGAAGAAGACGACGCTGACGGCGGTAGCCGATGCGGTGCCATTGACGGTTAGCAACAGCGCAGGCGTGGTGACGGTGGTGGATTTCACGATTGCTGCGGTGAATGCCGCTGCTGCCGGGGGGTCGTCGATCGCAGTGCTTGCGAATCAAGCGACGGCGAGCTTCACTCGGTGCGATCTCGTCGCGGCTGATGGGAAGGACGGTGCAAAGGGGGACGACGCGCCGACTGTGGCGGCGACGATGGGAACCAACGGCAACAGCGGCGGCAATGCTTGCTCTGCTGATACGGTGAACGGTGCGTCCGCAGTCAAGAATGCTTGCGGGCTGGACAACTCCATCGGCGGCAATGGTGGGATCGGCAACGACGTGTTCGGCGGAGATGGAGCAAAGGGTCTCCCGGCTAACGGAAGTGGGCAAGCAGGAACCGGCGATGACGGAAGCATCGGCTGGTCGTGTGTCGTTAACAACGGCAATGGTGGGGCTGGTGCACCCGCCGCGTCCGCAAAGGAGGGTGCCGGCGCTCTTGTGACCGAGGGCGGCGCTCTTGGCTCCAGTGGCTTCGTCGGCGCCGCGGGCAAGGACGGCGACGCGGGCAAGCCCGGCCAAGGTGGCGGCGGAGGCGGAGGCGTCAAAGGCGATGGCACGATGGCAAAGACGCTGTGCAATGGAAAGCCCGGAGTCGGCGGAGCCAGCGGTGGCAGCGGTGGCAGCGGTGGTTGCGGAGGGGCCGGGGGCAAAGGTGGGAACGGCGGAGGATCGAGCATCGCGCTGGTGAGCTTGGGCGCGAAACTGATGCTGTCCGAGGTGACGTTGAAGGCGAGCACAGGCGGGAAGGGAGGAAGCGGCGGCGATCTCCAGGCCGGCGGCGAACCTGGAAACGGCGGGGTTGGAGGTACGAACAGCAATGTCGCGACGCTGAACTCCGGCTGCAAAGGAGGCGACGGCGGCAAGGGCGGCGACGGCGGGCCCGGCGGCGGCGGGCGCGGTGGGCACTCGATCGGCATTGCCTACACCGGCACTGCGCCTGCACTCGACACGAAGCAGATCACTACTGGAACCGCCGGAAAGGGCGGCCCGGGGGGTAACTCGGACTTGAAGATGAACTCGGGCAATGACGGTGTTGCGGTGCCGATGCAAGCATTTCCGTGACGCCGACGGCGGCGGATCGGCGATTCAGCACATGACGGCGGCTGGACCGCCGCCAGCGCGGGCGTTCCCGTCGCTGTGCTCCCGCGACCAAGGACGAAGACGAGGAAGTAGGCAGCCCATGAATGAGCCCGAGAAAGGTCCCGAGGACACGCTGGTGGATGTGCCTCTCGATCTCGACGACGAACAGCTCGCGCAGATCGACGCGCTGATCGAGGAGCATTCGACCCCATCGCACCGGCTGACGCGCGAGGAGGTGCTGCATACGCTGCTGGAGCAAGGGTGTGAGCAGGTGGAGAAGGGCGAGTCGCTCCTTCCTTATCTGGTGCTGTCCGAGGAGGACACTGCTGACGGCGCCGCGTCTTTCTCGGATCCTCGTCTTACTTCTCCCTCTGCTCCTCCTTCGGATAGTAAAATCAAGCACTGATTCTGTACGGCTCGGGTAGCGCCGTGTTCTCTACGTAGCAGGCTCACCCTGGCCATGAGATGCACTTATTTCTCTCTGGAAGGCGGACGTGTAAACCCATGTCTTCACCGGAGAGGAGCCGGCCGGGGCGCGAGCGCTGCGCGAGGCTCGCGCCCGAGGTTCGTTCTCGCGAGATAAGGAGGCTCCTCGTGCCAAGCAATCTTGATCCTCGGAGGAAGTGCGACGATTCCCCGCCCTGAGCGCGCGATGCGCGCGATTTGGGCGGGGCGGGCCGCGCGGAGCCGCGAAGCGGCGAGCACGGACCGGGGGTGGGCATCATCTGCTCTTACGTTGACTCTTGCGCCATCCACCGCTAAGGCGCCAAATCGGATCCAAGCGCGCCAGGACCAGATTGCAGCGAAGCACGAGTCAGAAGTCGTATTTCTTCAGGATCAGCTGCTCGTAGAGATCGATCCCCGAGGCGCTGAGGCGGATGTTGACCACCTGATCGTCCTCGGTCGTGACCACCACCGCTCCGACTTCCATCAAATAGGCCAGATCGGGCAAGATGCTCCGGTCGCCGATCTTGGCCGCCATCTTCAGCTTCAGGTCCTCGAACGACATGGTCTTGAAGGCGTGGACCGACCAGTACTCGAAGAGCACGGTGAACATGGCGTTGCGCAGCGACCAGTCGAACGCGGCCTTCTTCGTGGGGTGGAACATCGGCCCCGGGATCGGGAACACGGCGCGCCCCGCGGTGGGGTTGATCAGCGTCGCGAAGGCGATCCACAGGGCGATGAGGCCGAGCACCACCGTGAGCCCGGCGATGGGGAGATCGAGCGCGTGGGTCGGGAGGAAGCCTCGGTAGACCTTGCAGGCATAGAGAAGATCGATGTCGAGGAGGAACACCGCGAGGAGCTTGCTGAAGAAGCCGAATCCATAGGTGATGACCAGGAACAGGATCAGCGAGACCACGTCAGTCGCCAGCAAGATGGTGTGATCGGGCATCATCGTCCCGGCCAGCCACAGATCCGGGGCCGGGCCGCCGGGGGACTGGTGCATGACGATCATCGCCTCTGCGGTGGAGTGGAGGCTCCACCAGTTCATGATCCAGTTGAACGAGAAGGCCGTGAGCACGGTGCCGCCAAAGAGGTTCTTGTTGGCGAAGTTCATCAGCCCGGCGAGGAGCTGGCAGCCTCCGCCGAAGAGCAGACAGAACATCGCCGCGGTCTTGAGGCCGGCGGGGGTGAGGCCGTAGCCAAAAGCGATCGGGGTCAGCGCGGCGCAGCCGATCGCCAGGCCAATCAGGCCGAGGGGCGTGGCCTCCGCAAATGCTTCGTGCTTCGGGGCGAGGTCGAGCTTCTTGATCATCGAGCCCGCGACACTGGCAGATCCGCCGCGGGAACGCGATAGTCAGCGTCAGCCGCCGGCGACGGGCGGGATCAGCGCGACCTCGTCGCCCCAGGCCACCGGATCTTCCCACCCGGCGTAGGTGCCGTTGACGGCGACGCGGATCGATCGACGGTAGGGCTCGAGCCCTGGCCAGCGCGCGCAGACGGCGGCGAGCAGCTCGGCGGCGGTGCACGGCGCGGCGAGCGGGAAGGCGATCTCGCCCGCGCCGAGGATGTCGCGCGCCCCGGCGAAGGCCAGCATTTTCACGGTGTGATCCATGGAGAGGCGAGGCTAGCACCGCGGGGGCGCGGGCGGTCCGGGCGGCTGACGCGACGCCGCGGCGACGTGCTAAGGTCCGCGCCGATCGAGACGAGGACCCGATGCCCGCGACGCCGAAGCCGCCGAAAGGCTACGAAGAGTTCATCGAGCGCTATCCGGCCCTCGGCAAGGCGTGGGACGCCATCAACGCCGCCGGGAGCGAGGGCCCGCTCGACGCCAAGAGCATCCGCCTGATCAAGCTCGGGATCGCCATGGGCGCCCTGCGCGAGGGCGCGATCCGCAGCGGCGCGCGCAAGGCCCTGGCCATGGGCATCACCCCGGCCGAGATCGCGCAAGTCATCGCGCTCGCGGCCGGGACGCTGGGGTTTCCCTCGACGGTCGCCATTCACTCGTGGCTGCGCGAGCTGCTCGGCCCGCCGCCCGAGCAGCCGTGATCCACGCCCGATGAACAGGCACGGACAGTGACCCTCGTCGATCGCCTCGGCCGCCCGCTCGGCAGCGTCCGCGTCTCGGTCACGGATCGCTGCAATCTCCGCTGCACCTACTGCATGCCCGAGAAAGAGTACGTGTGGCTCCCGCGGGCCTCGCTGCTCTCGTTCGAGGAGATCGTCAGTCTGGCGCGGGTGTTCGCGGGCCTCGGCGTCGAGAAGATCCGCCTCACCGGGGGCGAGCCGCTCCAGCGCGCCGAGCTGCCCAAGCTGGTGCGGATGCTGGCCGCGGTCCCCGGGATCCGCGAGCTCGCGCTCACCACCAACGGGGTCTTGCTCGCCGATCGCGCGGCCGATCTCCACGCCGCGGGCCTGGGGCGACTGACGGTCAGCCTCGACACCCTGAAGCCCGAGCGCTTCCGCGCGCTCGCCGGCCGCGACGCGCTCGCGCCGGTGCTCGCGGGGATCGAGGCCGCGCGGCGCGCCGGGTTCGTGGGCATCAAGATCGACACCGTGGTCCTCCGCGGCGACAACGACGACGAGATCGGCGATCTCGTCGCGTTTGGCCGGGAAATCCAGGCTGAGGTGCGCTTCATCGAGTACATGGACGTCGGCGGCGCGACGCGCTGGTCGGAGGCCAAGGTCACCTCGCGCGCGGCGATCCTCGCGGCGATCGTCGATCGCTTCGGCGAGGTGAAGCCGCTCGGCGGCCGCGGCTTCGCGCCGGCCGAGCGCTGGGCGCTGGCCGACGGCACGACGTTCGGCATCATCGCGTCGACCACCGAGCCCTTCTGCGGGGCCTGCGATCGCGCGCGGATCACCGCGGACGGCGTCTGGCTCCAGTGCCTCTACGCGCAGGGCGGGCTCGATCTGCGCGGCCCCCTCCGCGAAGGCAAGACCGAGGACGAGCTCGCCGCGCTGCTGACGTCGGCGTGGAGCGGGCGCGCCGATCGCGGCGCTGAGCAGCGGCTGTTCGCGGCCGATCGCGACGTGCTCCTGCCGGCCTCGGCCCTGAAGAAAGATCCACACCTGGAGATGCACACGCGCGGAGGTTGATCCGGGAACGAACAAGAACGCTCGCTGTCGCGTTCTGACCCGGATGACGACCCTGCGCCGCGCTCCGCCCCTCGCCCTGCCCTTCGCCGTGCTCGCGGGCGCGGTGGGGTGGCTCTGGCGCGACGTCCTCCTCGGCCGCGGCGACGGCTCTCCGGCCGGCCTGCTCGCGGCGATCGCGGTCCTCTCGGCGTGCTTGATGGTGATCGCGGCCGAGCGCCGCGCCGACGTGGGCCGACCGGGATCGATCCTCGCGCGGGCCGAGCGTCGCGCCGGCTGGCTCCTCGTGGCCTTCGGCCTGGTGCTCCTCTCGGCGCTGACGTTTCCGGACTGGATGTCCACGACCGGAGAGCCCGCTCGCTCGCCGCACGACGCGCTCTTCGTCGCCGCGGCAGCCTTTGCGATCGGGCTGGTGATCGTGATCGCGGACCTCGTGGATTCGCGACGGATCGCCCGGATCCAGCTCGAGATCGCGTGCGAGGAGGGGCCGGCGACCAGCGTTGATTTCGGCGAGGGCGACGAGGTGGCGACGCGCGTCGAGCCGGGCAAGGCGTACCGCGAAGGCCGACGGATCGTGGCGAGCGCGCACGGCGATCCCTACCGCGCCCGCGCGACGCTGCAGCGGGGGCTCACGCGCGGCGCGATCCTGATCGCCCTGAGCGAGCTCGTGGCGATAGCCCAGGGGATCGCCCGCGATCCCGCGGCGATCGCCTCGTTCGAGGCCGAGCGCTGCGATCGCGGGATCACCCGCGTCTGCCGCAAGGCCGCGCTGCTCTCGGAGCGCGCCGGCGAGCCCGACGCCGAGTCGACGCGCCTCCACCAGCTCGCCTGCAGCGGAGGCAGCGAAGAGAGCTGCCTCGCGGTCTATTTGCTCGGCCGCCGTAACGCGCGCTGAGCCACGAAATCGTCGGGATTTCTCGGCTCTTCAGAACCGAAGACGCTCTCAGAACTGAAACTCGCCATGCACGCGGAGACCGCCGGTGGAGCCGCTGTCCTGCGCGCCGATCTTCTGGCCCCCGCCGAGCGCGCCCGCGATCGGGATCACGTAGCCGAGGCCGGCGCGGATCGCGAGCGAGCCGGACGGGTTGAGCGGGATCCGGGTGTACACGTCGGGCTCGAAGACGAACTGCGCGCCGGAGTAGTCGCGCGTGCCGGCGAAGACCGGGAGCGTGGTGACGGCGAGCCAGGCGCGGAGCCCGGGGCTGAGCTTGCCACCGAGGAAATCGTAGAAGAACGAGCCGCCGGTGAGCCAGGTGGTGTTGGGCGAGTGGAGCGAGGTCGTGACCCCGTTGGTGGGGATCGCCGGGTTGCCCCCGGTCTTGCCCATGATGTCGAGCCGCGTGCCGGCGGTGACGTGGATCTCGCGCTTGTCGTAGGTGATCCCGACGCCGACGCGGAAGCCGAAGCGCTTCGAGGCGAAGAGCGGGTTCTCCTCGAAGCCTCGCGAGTAGGCGGCGGCC
>JBDTXR010000193.1:0-15954 GCA_040006075.1 Byssovorax sp.
TCGCGCGCGCCACTCGCATCCCCGTCGTCTCGATCGAACGGATCGAGGCCGACCATTTCGACGATTTGCCCGGCGAGGTGTTCGTTCGCGGCTTCCTCAAGGCGTATGCCCGCGCCGTCTCGCTCTCGGTCGACGAGGTGCTCGCCCGGTACACGGCCAGTCGCCGCGTGGCCTGGGTGACGCCGCTGCCAATCTCGGCCCCGGCCCGTCGATCGCAGAGCAAGCGCTTCGGCGTGGCGATCGCCTTCGTGTTGCTGCTGATCCTCTTCACGCTGGCGCTGAGCATCGTCCTGCGTCCTCGCGGACACGACATGCCACCGGAGCTCTCGCTCGGGCAAGTTTCCAGCACGCTGAGGGTGTGAGCATTCATGGGCGTCTCTGCCGAGACGAGACGCTCGGCAGGCTCGCAGTAGCTCACTTCGTCGGACAGACTGCGCGTCGATGGCTCTTCGAAGTGGGCGGGCTCTCCGGACCCAGATCCGGACCGACGCGCTGCTGGTGCGCAAGGCTCCCTTCGGCGACGCCGACGCCATCGTGACTTTCTTCACCGAAGAGCGCGGGGTGCTCTCGGTGCTCGCTCGCTCGGCCCTGAAGTCGTCGAAGCGGTTTCCCTCGCTCGAGCCGATGCACCTGCTCCACGTTGGCCTCGACGAGCGCGCCGGCGCCGAGCTCGGTGTCCTGGCCGAAGCGGCGATCGCCCGCACCCGCCTCGTGCTCACGAGCAACCTCGATCGCCTCGAAGCGGCCGGCCACGCGCTGCGCTGGGTCCGCCGCGCCGCGCCGCCGAACACGCCGGAGCCCGCGCTCTGGGCCGTGATCAACGCCTTCCTCGACGATCTCGACGTCCTGGGCGACGATCTGCCGCCGACGGCGCGGCTCGCCGGCCTGGGCTTTCGCCTCCTCGGCGCCATCGGCTGGGGCCTCGATCTCGAGCGCTGCGTCCGCTGTGGCCGCGACTGCGCGGGCGCGGCGAGCGCCTTCGTCGATCCGGCGGCGGGCGGCCTCGTCTGTCGCGCCTGCGGCGGCGGGCGGCTGCTCTTGCGCGACGGCCGACGCGCCCGGTTCCTCGCGTCAACGATGGGGGACGATGGCGCCCTTCGTGAACCGGCGGACGCCACCGCGGCGATCGAGCTGATCGAGGCCACGCTCGCCGCCCACACCGAGTAGGCCGTCTCCCTGCTCACGGTTGCGTCTCCGTGGTGTCCATGCTGAAACCGTGAGGTGGAGTCGCGCTCGCCTCGAACGGTCGTCCTCGCCGATCTCCACCTCGTCCGCGACGCGCTTGGCTCCGTATCGGGCCCGGTCGCCGCGCTGGTCCGCGAAAACCCCGGCGCGCGGATCATCTTTGCCGGCGATCTCTTCGATCTGCCGGCCTCGCACCCGCGGTTGACCGGGGCGCGCGCGGTGCGCGAGGTCCTCGGTGTCCACGTCGAGCTCTGTCGGGCGCTGGCGATCCACGTCGATCAGGGCGGCGAGCTCTGGCTGCTCGGCGGCAACCACGACGCCGAGGTTGGCGCGGGCGAGCTCCGCGAAGGCTTCCTCGACGCGCTCGGCCCCACGCCGCAAGGGCGGGCCCGCGTCCGCGTCTCGCCCTGGTTCTTTCGCGACGGCGCCGTCCACATCGAGCATGGGCACCACTACGATCCCGACAACGCGCCTGGTCACCCGCTGGTACTCGGTCGCGCGAGCCTCGGAGTGCATTTCGTCGAGCAGCTCATCGCTCCCACGGGCGCGCATCACTACCTCCAGAGCAACGACGACACCCCGCTCAAGCTCTTCGTCGCCTCGTTCACACGCTATGGAAAGCGCGCGCCGTACGTGATTTACCGGTATTTCCACACCGCGATCGGGGCGATGCTCCGGAGCGGTCCGCTCTACCGCGCCGGTGACGAGGTCACCCTCGGGCGCGAGCGCGGGGCGGGGTTCGCCGAGGAGATTGGCATTCCCCCGGCGATGATTGACGAGCTCTATGCGCTCGGCGCAACTCCCACGCTGGAGAGCTTCTCGCGCACCTTCACGCGGGTGTACTTCGATCGAGTCGTCGCCTCGTTGACGATGCTCTCGGGGCTCGGCGCGCTGGGGCTCGGCGCGCGCAAGCCCGGCGCGGTCATCTTCGGCCTGGGCGCGGCGATGATGGGGGCGAGCTGGGCCAGCGGCCACAACCGCTATGGCGGCACCGTGCCCGAGATGCTGGCCGAGGCCGCCGCGGCGGTGGCGACCGCGACGGGGGCCCGGCTCGTCGTCTTCGGCCACACCCACCGCGAGGCCCTGTCCGAGGGCTACGCCAACACCGGGAGCTTCGCGTTCCCTGGCAAGGCGCCGGGGCGGCCTTACCTCACGATCGAGGGGACGGCCGAGGCCCCGCGCGCAGTGCGCCACTACTGGTCGCCAGAACCTGGCCTATAGTGCGCGGGTGACCACCGCCGTCCTTCTCACCTGCCACGGGACCGTCGACAAGGTCGAGGACATCCCGGCTTTTCTCCACAACATCCGCCGCGGCCGGCCGACGCCGGCGCACATCGTTGACGAAGTGCAACGTCGGTTCCAGCGCATCGGCGGCTCGCCGCTGATGCGGATCACGGCCGAGCAAGGCGCGGCGCTCCAGGCACGCCTTGGCGTGCCGGTGCGGATCGCCGGGCGGCTCTGGGGGCCGTATCCCGCCGAGGTCGTGGCCGAGCTCTGCGCCGCGGGCGCGACCACGCTGATCTCGCTGCCCCTCGCGCCCCAGTCGGTCGACGTCTATCACGCGGGGGTCCGCGAGGCCGCGGCGGCCCACGCCGGGCTCTCGGTGCGGTGTGCGCCGGCCTGGGGGCTCGAGCCCGCGCTGATTGACGCCTTCGTCGAGTCGATCGACGAGGCCCTCGAGCGCTACCCCGAGGATCGGCGCAAGAGCATTCCTGTGCTCCTGACGGCGCACAGCTTGCCGCAGCGGATCATCGACCTGGGCGACGCCTACGAGCGTGAGTTTCGCGCCATGGCCGAGGCCGTGGCGGCGCGCGTCGCTGAGCGGGGAAACCCGGCGCGGATCGCCTTTCAGAGTCAGGGAATGGACGGTGGCGTCTGGCTCGGGCCGGATCTCCAGACCACCTTTGCCGCTCTGGCGGCCGCGGGGCAGACCGAGATCGTGATCGCCCCGATTGGCTTTGTCGCCGAGCACGTGGAGACGCTCTACGATCTGGACATCGAGGCTCCCGGGATCGCCGAGAAGGCCGGTGTCCACCGGATCGAGCGGGCCGGAGCCATGAACACCCGGCCGAGGTTCATCGACGCGCTGGAGTCGGTGGTGCGTCGCCTGCTCTGATCAGCGCGCGCTCATTTCTCGGCGAGCTTGAACGGCTGCCCTTCGGGGACGTGGTCCATCGCCGCCGAGTTCATGCAGTAGCGGAGGCCGGTGGGCTGCGGTCCGTCGGGGAACACGTGGCCGAGGTGCCCGTCGCAGCGGGCGCAGCGCACCTCGGTGCGGACCATGCCATGAGCGCGATCGACGATGCTGGTGACGGCGTCGGGGGACACCGGCTTCGTGAACGAGGGCCAGCCGGTGCCCGACTCGAACTTTTCGCCCGAGGGGAAGAGCGGATTGCCGCAGCCCGCGCAGACGTAGGTGCCAGGGTCTTTCGTCCCGAGGAAGCAGCCCGTGCCCGCCCGCTCGGTGCCGTGTTGACGGAGGACCTGGAACTGCTCGGGCGTGAGGCGGGCGCGCCACTCGGCGTCGGTGAGGATCAGCTTGTCGGTCATGATGGTGCGGGAGTAGCACGGAGGCGCGGCGGCGGCACTCCACTCCATGCGCGAGGTCGCCCGTCAGGGCTTCTCCGGGCGCACGAACAGCGCCAGGAGCTTCTTTCCCAGGGTGGGTTGCCGGCGGATCGAGAGCAGGAGCGCCGCGACCGGAGCGGCGTTGGCCTCGAACGGGTTCTCGGGCGAGGCCTCGCCCTCGACGCCGAACGAGGGCTCTTTCGTGTAGGGGGCGAAGGTGCCAAAGAGGCGATCGAAGATCAGGAGCACTCCGCCGAAGTTCCTGTCGATGCAGGCGGCGTCGGCGCCGTGGTGGACGCGGTGGAACACCGGAGCGTTGAAGAAGCGGCCGGGCCCCAGGGTGAAGCGCGTGCGCGCGTGGAGCCCGAACAGGAGGGCGCCGTGGAGCGTGACCACCGCGGCATACTGGGTCGCGCTCACGCCCGCGAGGGCCAGGGTGGAGTGGAACACGACGGTGGAGAGCGAGGCGAGCACGCCGACGCGGAACGAGACCGAGAGGTTGTAGTCGCGCGACTGGTGGTGCACCGAGTGAATGGCCCAGAGCAGCGGCGCAGCGTGCTCGATTCGATGCTGTACGTAGTACACGAAGTCGAGGAGGAAAAAGGCGAGGACGAAGCTCCAGGGCGCGAGCGGAGGGAGCTTGTACGGCACCAGCGCCGCGACGCCGGCGAAGATGGCAATGAGCGTCCCGCGGAGCAGGAGCTGCGAGCCGAGGAAGAGGATCCCGACTCCCGCGTTGGAGAAGGTCTGGCGGATGCTGCCGGTGCCGCGGAGCCAGGCGCGCAGCGTCGGCGAGGCGACGATCGCCAGGAGCGCAGGGACGACGAGGGCCAGGGCGAGGATGGCGAGATGCGGCACGGGGCTCCCAGTGTAGCGTGCGCCGCGCTCGCCCGGCCAGGCTCTGCGCGCGCGAGTTGGCCGAGCGGGCGCAAATCTGCGAGATTCAGCGACGATCTCGCCAATGGCTTCCAACCCGCCTTCCCTCGCAAAGGAGCACGGGCTCCCCGCAGCGAACGACTCGGTGCCGCCGCTCCTCGGCGCGCCGCCGGAGGCCATGCGCGCGGGGTGGGTCCGCCAGGGTGCGGGCGTGCTCGCCGGAGGCCTGCTGGCGGCGGCGATGGGCGCGGGGGCGATGCTGGCGGCGCGGGCGTACTCGCCGCCTCCGATCGCGCGCCCGGCGGGCGTGGCCGCGCCGGATCGCCCGCGCGATCCCGCGCCCGGGAACGCGACGTTGACGATGGACAACGAGGATGACGATCCTCCCACGCTCGACGAGCAGCGGCGACGGCTCTTCGCGCGGATGCGCCGCGAGCTCGGGATCTCGGAGGCGCAGCTCGCGGCGGTCGAGGCGATCTTCGCGGCCTCGCCGGTGCTCGGGCAGGGCAACCCGGCGATCTCGCGGCACCCGATGTCGCGCTCGGAGTGCCGGCGGATCCGCCGCGAGGCCGGCGTCGCCCCCGTCACCGTAGCCGCGTGCGGCGCGCCGGGGATGGTGCCTCTCTTCGATCCCGGAGCGGGGGAGACGGCCCGGGACGCTCGGGTGTGCATCGATCAGCTCGAGTTCCCGGACATCCCCTGCGAGTATCCGGTGGTGCAGGTGCGGGCGCGCGAGGCGTCCTTGCTCTGCCGCGCGATTGGCAAGCGACTCTGCGACGCCCACGAGTGGGAGGGGGCCTGCGCGGGCGCCCTCCACTCTGCAGATGCAGAGTACGAGTGGG
Source organism: Byssovorax sp. (assembly GCA_040006075.1). GTDB lineage: Bacteria > Myxococcota_A > Polyangia > Polyangiales > Polyangiaceae > JANYGI01. The sequence continues at coordinate 5,472 of JBDTXR010000193.1, forward strand.
CCCGCGCGCGGGGGGAGGCGAGCTGGTATCACAACTTCACGCGCCGGAAGGTCTGGGCCTACGGGCCGGAGAAGGATCATGCGGTCTGCGCGACCGGGAGCTTCATCACCCCTGGATGCCCGGGCGGCGGGTGGAGCAAGTGTGGATCCAACACTTACCCTGCCGGCGCGTTCCCGGCCTGCCAGAGCTCGTTCGGGGTCTTCGATCAGCACGGGAACGCCGCGGAGCACATGAATTTGCCCATCGTCCCCGGCGATCAGGCGAAGCTCGGGGACGGCGGCTTCACCGAGATGAAGGGGAGCTGGTTCGCGTTCGCGTCGATCGAGGCCCACCCCGACGATTGTCGCTGGCGCGAGCCGGGCTGGCACGAGACCCGGGTGCAGAACGAGGCCAGCCACCTCAACTACCACCTTGGATTTCGGTGCTGCGGCGAGACTGCTCCGGCGCCGTGAGCCCGGCGGCCGAGAGGGCGAGAGCGGACCGCCTTGACACTCGCCGACCGTTGCGGTCCACTTGGCCACGAGGCGGGGCTCCCGTGAGGCACTTTCGAGGCGACGGCTGGCAGAAGATCGAGTTCCTGGATCGCTCCAAGATGCTCTTGCCCGGCCACGCCGCGACGCCGGTGAAGTTCCACGATCGCGTCGACGCCGCCAATTTCCTCCGCCGCCTCGGCGCCGCAACGGGGGCGATGACCGGGCTCCGCGAGCTCCTCGGCGAGACCAGCGACTCGGGCGCGCTCGCGCTCTCGACCGACGGCGAGGTGATCGACCGGCTCGCCGCCCAGCTCTACGCGCGAGCGCTCGAGGTGGTGATCACCGCCCGCCCCAAGGTCTCGCCGCCGCAGGCCCGGCAGGAAGACGAGCCCCCGCCGAAGGCGAAACAGCAGGAAGAGAAGGCGGACCAGGACGTCGAGTTCGTGATCACCGATCACCTCGGCGACGCTCTCCCCGACCTCGAGTGGGTCCTCGTCTATCCCGACGGCAAGACCAAGAAAACGGGGAAGCTCGGCGAAGATGGCAAGGTGAGCCAGACGTCGGTGCCGCCGGGATCGTACCAGCTCCTCTTCAAGATCGTCTCGGCGGCCCGATGGGGCGACAGCCGGGTCCAGGTCGACAAAGAGGTGAAGCTCCTGGCCACGGCCGCCGGATTCGATCCGGGGGCGCCCGGGAAATTCGAGATCTTCGAGTCCAGCGCGGTGGACAAGAAGCCGCTCGCCAGGGTCGATGGGAAGGTCAATGCCTCTCGCGTGCTCGAGGGAGCGTGGACCCCGACGAAAGACGCGGTCAAGGATCTGACCACATCGACTCTGGTGTTCCAGGCCAGGATGGCGGCCTCGAACGCCGTCAGCTCGCCCGCCGAGATCGTGATCAAGCACTCTTTCGAGCTCGAGGACGACAAGGGGCCTCTCGCCGACACGACCGTCGTGGCGCGCTTCTCCGACGGGCACGAGGCCACCGCGACGTCGAAGGGCGGCAAGCTCGATATCCTGGTCCCGCTCGGCCAGAAGCTCGCCTGGATCGATCTCCCGGACCACACGGGAGGACACCTCACCGTCGAGGCCGAGGGCGACGAAGCACGGGAGTACCTGCTCTGGGAGAGCTCGGACGAGTCGCCCCCGCCGGCCGACGACAGCGACGGTGACGAGAGCGACGAGAGCGACGCGGAAGACGAGAGCGACGAAGACGAGGACGGCGAAGCAGACGAGGACGACGAGGACGACGGCGCAGACGAGGGAGAGGACGCAAACGCATGACCGGGTTCCTCGGGCCGCACAACGTCCCCAACAAGGGCAAGATCCCCAAGGTCACGCTCCTTTTCCGCTCGAGGAGCCGCTGCTGGCACGGTGACCAGATCAGCCTCATGGTGGTGACCGAGAACGTGCCCGACGGCACCGCGGTCGAGATCACGATTCTCCCCAAGGGCGGAGGGGCGGTGATCGACACGGTGAGTGGCCTGTCGATCAAGAATCACCTGGTCGCCCACGTGTACAAGATCGACTGGAAGGGCAAGCCCCTGCCGAAGACGGGTCACGAGTTCGTGTTCAAGGCCGTCATCGGAAAGCTGAAGTCGGACGAGTCCCCGTCGTTCCTCGTGGACATCACGCCTCCGCTGCTCTCGGCCTGAGTGAGGTGAATGGTGACGACGAAGGTCAAGCTCGCGCCGCTCGATCTGGAGAACCCCGGCTGGTCTGTCGCCGAGGCCAAGCCCGGCGATCAGGTCGAGCTCACGGTGACCGCGAAGGCGCTGGTGGCCGGGCAGACGGTCGAATTCCAGGTCCGCGACGACCACACGATGATCGCCGTCGTCAAGCCAACGGCGGCGGGGGACAAGCAGAAGGCGAAGTGGATTGTTCCGAACTTCCCGGGCGAGACGAAGCTCACCTTCGACGCCGTCATTCGCGAGACGCCGAGCCCCAAGAACGGGCACATCACCTCGCGCGGTCGGGTCACCTCGCCCGGGCTCGCGGTGCATGGATTCAAGGTCTCGATCACGACCGTGGACGCGGCCTTCGTGCCTGGCAAGGAGAACCTCCACGTCCAGCTCAAGGTGGAGAACAAAGGCGGCGTCGCCCTCAAAGGACGCTACGAGATCTGGGGCGAGCGCTGCCTCGGCAACCCCATCTTCGCCGACAAGTTCACGCCGGCCGCCGGCGACACGACCTGGAGCGGCTGGGACAGCAAGGCGAACGGCGGCGCGCTCAGCGGCAAGCTGATCACGCCCGAGTTCTCGCCTTATCGCGTGCGGGTGATCATCGGGCTCGACGACGCGTCGGTGAAGGATCCCGCGGGCGTGGGCAAGGGGAAGGTGTGCGTCGCCGAGCACCTGTTCGAGGTGGTGATCGAGAGCCTGCAAATGCGGCTTCAGAGCGGGCTCAGCGCGGCGGTGACGAGCGCGCTCAACACCTTCCTCGCGATCGAGCCCCGGGACGCCAAAGGGGTCTATCACGCCCAGGGCCGCCTCCCGGAGCCCGGCGAGACGTGCCGCATGCGCGTCCCCACCGCGACCCACAGCCTGATCCCGGACACGCTGAGTCAGGGCGGCGACCCCGTGGGCGGCGGCTACCTCGACGCCAAGACCGGATCGAAGTGGACCAACGACGCCACCCTCTACACGCGCGCCGAGCTCCCGATCGAGTTCGAGCCCCGCCTCCGGAGCCGCGATCCCGCCAACAACAAGGCCCCCAAGCACGGGGTGTTCTCGAAGGAGGCCGTGGGGGCGCTCAACATCGAGGCGTTCGCCGACGACCACTACGACGCGAGCGTGTTCGCCGGCGGCGGGATCTCCGCGACGTACTGGAAGAACGCCGTCCACAAGGTCAAGCGCGGTACCCACAACGCGCCGGCGAAGAGCGGCGGTAAACCGATCGTCGGCTACTGGCAGGCCCGGATCAGGATCGCCAAGGACGGGGATCGCACCATCGATCTCCACGCGATCGACCCCGATTTCAAGTACGTGACGGGCAAGACCGAGCTCACCATCTACCTCAATCGAGCCAGGCTGACGATCGGAGCGGTCGGCGCGGCCTACATCGACGTCGAGGAGACCGACGCGACCCACGTCAAGCTCCGGGCCAAGCTGACCAGGAAAGACGACATCGTCTGGATCGTCCGGAGCGACTCGGGGGTGAAGGGCGCTGGAGCGCCCAACGAGATCACGACCTGGAGCAACTTCCCGCCCGGGAACAACTGCCACGTGGTTTACGGAGGCCTCCGCGGCGGCGCGCCGTTCGACCTGCTCCGGAAGGACTTCTCCGCCGATCCGGCGCCACCGGCGCCGGGCAAGGCCGCCCGACAGCCGATCCTCGGCAAGGGCACAGCGTGGCTGTACGCGGCCAAGGCAAACGACGATCCCGACGGCGCGGGCAACGCGCGCGAGCGAGCAGAGACCCAGGCGCTCGACTCCGGGGCCAATCAGGGGCTCGCGGGGATCATCTTCTCTCCATCGTACGTGGCGGGGGACAGCTACGTTCTCGGCGGGGCGCTCGCCCCCGTGCCGTACGAGCGAACGCTGGGCTATTTCTCCGACCGGCCGCCGGTGCGCGTGAAGTCGGGGATCTGCACCGTCTGGCGCCTCGCGACGATCAAGGCCTCGTGGCGCGCGCCCGATCCGGGGACCAAGGGCTATCCGCTCGGCGTCGGCTGCGCGGTCGAGACCGCGACCAACTCGCGAGCGTACCGCGGTGACGGCGTCAACATGGATATGGCCGGGATGAACGCCGAGCTCACAGAGGCGTTCAACGAGTGGCAAATCCCCGCGGTCGTCGCCCCCGCCACCGACGTTCATCAAGACATCCCGTTCGCGGCCTACATCGCCGCGCACGACGGCTCGGCTGCGGGCGGCGCGGGTCAGGTGACGATTGGAGTGAAGGCGAACATCACCAACCAGTTCGTCCAGTTCGAACACTTCCGCGTGTTCATGCCGCCCGGCATCCCCCCGGGCGATCGCGCCGCCGTGGCGACCGCGCTCGCGGCGCTCCCCGTCCCGACGCTTTCGACGGCGGCCATGGCCGCCGCAGCCGGGGTCCTCGGCGGCCCTGCCGGCGGCGCCCCCGCGATTCCGATGTACGCCGGCGGCGGAGGGGCCATGGGCTACTTCTGGTGGATGACCGGGATCAACCTCGCGATCGCGGGCGCGATCCTCGACGCCATCACCCCCCAGGCCGCCCCTCTCGCGCCGGGCCCGCCGCCGGTCCCGGCCCCGCCGCCGGTGATGAACGTGGTCCGCTGGGACGACTTCTATCAGATGACCACGTGGTTCAAGGGTACTCCGTCCGGCGGCACCTACAACCTCGCTGCGAACGCGACGACCATTCACATCACCGGGTATTGCCGCGGCAATGGCCAATCGTACTTCTCCACCTCCACGGTCACGGGCGATCCCACCACCTTCGGCCACGAGATGGGCCACTCACTCCAGCTCTCCCATTTTGCGGGAGGGAACTTCTGCTGGAAGCACCATCACCTGCTCTCGCCCGATTGCCGGATGAGCTACAATTACACGCACGGTTACATCCTCCAGCCGGTGGGCGCGGCCGGCCCGGTGGGCGGCGCGGCCACCGAGGATACGGGCTGGCCGGACACCATCCCTCAAGACCTGCTCGGCAATCTCGCGATCCCCCTCGGCTCGCCCACCCCGGTTCCGGCGCCCCTGCCCGGCGCGCGGACGATCGACATCACCGTGCTTCCCAAGGGAGCGAGGGCCGTGGCGCTGCCGATAGGGCATATCTGCGCGAAGTGTGCGCTCAAGATCCGAGGCTGGAAAGACGAGCCCCTCCCGGTCGCCTGGAAGCACCCGGACCTCTTCTGAGGTCCACGATCATGAGCCGGCGTTCTCTCCTTGTCGTGATCCTTGCCGGGCTCCCGGGCTGCCCGAGCCCGAGACCTGAAAAGCCCCCTCCCGTGGAAATCAAGTCGATGGATACGTCGAGCCCTGTCGTCGCCGACCCCCAGGCCGATCGCCGCGAGGTGGTCCTCAAGGCCGCCTCGAAGACCGCGAGCACCCGCTTCTTCCCGGAGCAGGCGGCGGCCTTCGATCTCACGCTCAAGAACCAGACCGGCGCGGCCGAGGCCGTGCTCGCGATCGACGGCAACATGACCACGCCCCTCGTCCGCGCGTTCGACGCCAAAGGCGAGCTCCTCTTCGAGAAGAGCGGGGGCGACATGGGCGAGCGGATCGCGGGCGGCATGGGCCCGATCGTCCCGCCGCCGCCACAGACCATCACGCTCGAGCCCGGAGGATCGGAGTCGCTCTGGGTGAACCTGTGGACCTACCACGAGCCGCTCCACCTGGGCGCCTATGGGTTCGAGGCCGCGCACCACCTGAAGGCGGCCGGCGGCCCGCTCCTGGTCTCGAACCGGATCCCGTTCGAGATCGTCCCGGCCAGGGTGCTGAGCGCGGCGCTCGGCTACGAGTCGTCGACGCGGATGGCGTCGACGCTCGCGTGGATCGCGGCGCCGAAGGACGACCGAGCGGCGCCGCGGCTGCTCGTCCGCCTCTCCGCGTTTGGCAACCACAGCTCGGTCCAGCAAGGGGCGACCGATCTCGGCGAGGTCCCGAAGGACGCGCGCCTTTCCGTGAGCCAGATCCCGCCCGACGGGAAGGCCAACTGGCTCGGGTGGGTCGCGGTCGTGACACCCCACGGCGTCGAGCTCGTCCGTCACAACATGACTCAGCTCATGACGAGGACAGGTCCTCTCGCCTTGCCGATCGCCGACGCCGTCCCGATCCCCCGCTTCCCCGATCGCCAGCACGCGGTGTTCCTCGCGACCGGCAGGGGCGCGAGCGGGCCTTTGCTCGTCGGGGTCGCTGCGCCGCCGAGCGGTGCTCCCGGGCCGGTGTGGACGGTGCCGCTCGGCGCGAGCCCGCAAATGGCGGTGTGCGCCTTCGGGATGAGCGGGCCAATCTCGGTGCTCCTGTCGAGCGATGATGGCCAGTCGACGCGCGTCTCCCGCGTGGACGTGGACGAGTCGGGCGCGGTGATCTCTCCCGAGCAAGTCGTTCGCACGACGCCGAACCGGGTGATCGCGCTGGCCGTCGACATGCGCCCGCGCGCCCCGCAATCGTTCGTGATCCTCGAGTCCAATCGCACCATGCCCGACCGGCTGGCGCTCACGCGCCTCCCGCTCGTCGGCGCGCCGCCGCCGATCGTCGCGCTCGCCCCGCTCGGAGGCTGGCCGGCAGAGGGCGAGAACGCGGCGCGCCGCGCGCTCCCGGCCGAGGCCATCGCCGTGGAGGTGGGTCTGGACGGCCTCCCGCGCGCCGCGCTCACCGACGCGCGGGGGCGCCTCTTCGGGGGCGCGCTCGACGGAACGCCGCTGGCGCTCCTGAGCGACGGCGGCGGCGCCAAGGCCCTCTTCCCGCACCTGGCGGCGATGTCGGCCAGCATCGAAATCGCCTGCTTCACCGAGGAAGGCTTCCTCTTCCACGCCGGAGGTCACTGATCATGGCGCGTCCCGCCAGCCCCGCATACGGCTCACGCGCCCTGGAAATTGGCACTGACGGGCTCGATACCTGGGAGCTCCAGATCAAGATCATCGGGTGGGGATCCGGGAGTGACAACGACGGGATCGGCTCGCTCATGGATCCGGTGAGGGTCCACGGGACGTTCGACACGACGACCCGCGACGCGGTGAAGCGCTTCCAGAGGGCGCACGGACTCTCCCCCACGGGCGTGGTCGACGGCAGCACCTTCCGCACCCTCGACGACGAGGTCAACGCCCACCCGGTCCCGCTCGCGAGCCTCCAGTGCCCGTGCATCACCGGCAAGAACAAGGGCGTGAGCCCCTGTCGATGCACCGGCCACCCGGCCCCTGCCCCCTGCGCCGGCTTTGGCAATGGCCTCTTTCCGGGGAAGTTCCTCCTCGACGGCAGCAAGACCGCCGGGCTCCCCGCCGAGACGATGCTCGTGTATTTCATGGAGGAGCGCCCCGGAATCGACAAGTCGGCGATCTGGGCGGTCCGCGCGCTGATGCACCGCGCGAAGGTGGATAAGGTCAAGCTCACCGCGGGATACCGCTGCTGGGAGGACAACTACCACACGACGGACGAGAGCGGCTGGCACCATCGCCGCGGCGTGCTCCATCTCGGCAGCTCGATCGAGTTTCAGCACCCGAAGGTCTGCGTCGAGAAGGGCAAGGCCCCCTGTCCGGAGTGCGAGCGGATCCGGCAGGTCGCGCTCGCCAAGTGTGGCTATCAGCTCCGCTGGCACGAGCTCGACCGGGTCGCGATCGGCGAGGGAGGCTTCGACGCCAGCCCGCCCACGACGCCGTTTGCCGTTCACGTCGACACGGCCGTCCTGGTCAACCGGGAGAAGGTCGATTTCGTCAAGACCGACACCGACGCGGCGAAGCCGCTTTATACCGGCAAGGTCGGCCTCTCGCTGCCCATGGATCTCGGCGAGGGCCGCGACCCCAAAGCCGCCTCGACCGCGGTCTTCCACGACAACGTGGAGAAGGCGGTGGCCGGCTTCTTCCCGCTCGGCAAAGGCCGGATCTGGCACACCGGGATCCACCTCCACCCGCGGAAGAGCAAGTCAGTCTACGCCATGGCCGACGGCGAGGTCGTGGCCTGTCGGGTCGGCGAGGCGGAGGACCAGAAGCCCCTCGGCTCGCGCAATTTCGTGCTGCTCAAGCACACCTGGAAGACCAAGGCGCTCTACAGCCTCTACCTGCACCTCGACGACGAGACCGCGAGCGCCAAGTCGAAGACCGGCTGGCGGAAGCAGCTCTATTTCAAGACCAGGGATCACGTGGAGGCGATCGCGGCTTCACCGATCTACATCCACAAGGGCGGCGCCACCGGGACGCTGACCGCGCAGCCCGGCATCGGGCCCGGCGAGCGCGCCGAGGCCGAGGGGGCCGAGCTCGATCCGAAGACGCTCGATCCCAAGGCTCCGACGGGCTCCAAGGTCGTCAAGCTCAAGGCGCCGAAGAACGCCTATGTCTACACGAACCTGAGCGGGACCGCCGTGGCGACGCTCAACAAGGCGGACGCCGCGCTCGCCGACAAGGTCAAGAAGGGTGAGGTCATCGGCCTCGACAAGACCATCGCCCTGCACGCCGGTGACATCGTCGGCGCGGTGGGCAAGGCCCCCAAGGACGCCTCGCTGAAGGAGCTCGGCGCCTTCGTCCACCTCGAGATGTTCTCGGAGCAGTCGCTCCTGACGGACGCCGGCTACATCCCGATCGACGCGTCGGACGCTAGCAAGGTCGCCGATCGGAAGGAGATCACCAAGGCGCTCATCAACGCGGGGCTGCTGGTGCCGCCCGAGCTGGTGCTGATGGATGAAGACATCAAGGCGCTCGCCTCGGATCCGAGCCGGGGCCGGTTCCGGAGCGTGGTGCTCAAGATGGAGAGCGCGTGGTCCATCAACTGGAAGACCACCCTCAAGGCCAGCACGACGCTCTCGTTCATGAAGGACGCGGATCGCGACGCGCTGGCGGCTTCGTTCATGGATTACCAGTGGTGGCCGGCGGCCGCGAGCGGGAAGGCCATGCCGGCGAGCCCGACGCTGTTTCATTATCACCCGATCGTGATCCTGCTCCAGATGGCGTATTCGCCCTGAGACAGAAACGCGAAGAGGCCGAGTTGGGCTCGGCCTCTTCGCGTCAGTAGGGACTGCCGTCAATACGGCATCTCGTCGAGGTGGTCGCGGGGCGGCGCGGCCTTCCGCGCGGGCGGCTTGCCCCGCACGTCGGAGGGCGGGATCTCGCCGCCCTCCAGCGTCTCGTCGGCGAGCTCGCCGGTCGGAGCACCGGAGTCGTCGGGCGGGGGACGGCGGCCCACGAGGTGAACGTCCTTGGCGTGGATCTCCGTCTTGTAGCGCCTCACGCCGTCTCTCTCGTAGCTCGAGGAGCGGAGGCCGCCCTCGATCAGCACCATCGTCCCCTTGATCAGCACCTTCGCCAGGCCCTGGCCGCGGGGGCCCCAGACCACCACGCTGTGCCAGTCGGTCCGCGACTGCGGCTCCTTGTTGCGGTCCAGGAACGTCTCGCTGGTGGCGACCCTGAAGTTCAGCACGGCCGTGCCGCCCGCGGTGAAGCGGAGATCGGGGTTCGCGCCGAGGTTGCCGAGAAGGAGGACCTTGTTCATTCCATCGCTCATGATAATTCTCCGTGACTTGATGACCTGGTATGAGTGCGGTTACTGCATGACGTGACGTGAGAAGGAGCGGCGCCGCGTTGGGCGTGCGGCGCCGCGGCTGCGGGGCTTCAGGACTCGATCGCCATCTCGCGCGGGAGCTCCTTGCGCTGCGCCGCGCGGTGCTCCGGAGCGGCGATGTCGATCGCGGTGCGGATCGCCAGCGCCAGGCTGGGCTTGGCGAGGATCGACTCCCGGGCGCGCTCGCGGCCCTGGCCGAGGTGCTCGCCGCCGAAGGAGAGGTGCGAGCCGCTCTTCTCGACGAGGCCGAGCATGACGCCGTAGTCGAGGAGGTCGGTCGCCCCGTCGATTCCCATGCCCCAGCGGATGTCGAACTCGGCCTCGCGGAACGGCGGAGCCATCTTGTTCTTCACCACCTTGACCTTGGTGCGCGAGCCGACCAGCGTATCGCTGACCTTGAGCGGGCCAATCCGACGGACGTCGATGCGGACGCTGGCGTAGAACTTGAGCGCGTTGCCGCCGGTGGTGGTCTCGGGGTTGCCGAAGACGACCCCGATCTTCTGCCGGAGCTGGTTGATGAACACCAGAGTCGTCTCGGTTTTGTGGGCCACCGCCGTCAATTTGCGCAGGGCCTGGCTCATCAGGCGGGCCTGCAGGCCCATGTGGGCGTCGCCCATCTCGCCCTCGATCTCGGCCTTCGGGGTCAAGGCAGCGACCGAGTCGATGACCACGATGTCGACGACGCCCGAGCGGGTGAGCATCTCGACGATCTCCAGCGCTTGCTCGCCGCTGTCGGGCTGCGAGACCAGGAGCTTGTCGACGTCGACGCCGAGCGAGCGAGCGTAGTTGGCGTCGAAGGCGTGCTCGGCGTCGATGAAGGCGG
>JBDTXR010000194.1:0-15908 GCA_040006075.1 Byssovorax sp.
TGACTTCACCACGAAGACGCAAGACAAGGTGCAAAAGGCGACCTGACGCCTGGCCACCTCGAGCGACGCCTCGAACCCGGCGCTGCCGGACCACGCGTGAGCGGCCTCGGCGATGAACCGCTGCCACCGTGCAGACCGTGCACGGGGCCCGGCCTCGCCGCGTGGCCAGGCGATCAGCTCGCGCGGACGTCGGAGGATCAAACACACTTCGTGTCAGTGGCTGCTGAAGCTCCGAAAGCTCGCTCTTCTTGACTTCGAGATCTCGTTCGCCTTACGTGTCTTCCGAGAGCAGGATTCTGGCATCCGCCGCGCCTCGCAGGCTTTGTACAACCTCGGTCCGGAGATCCCTCCCACGGAGTTCGTGGCAGCCATGGTGATGACCGATCCGTAGATTCAACGCGGGATTTCACCTCCGGGAGCACGCCCCGCTACCCGGGCTGACGCGAGCCAGGGCCACTCGAAGATCGCGGGCGGCGGACGGGGAGAGGGCCTCAGCGCGGCATTTGCGGAGGATCGCCCACGCAAGGGCCGCTGTCGCGGATCCGGATCATCCGCAGGACCAGGTCTTCGTAGATGAGCTGCAAGAGCGTGGGGGCTCCGCCGTCGGCGGTCATCAGGCCGGCGTCGGCGTCGAGCATCGGGCCGGGCACCGCGCCGAGCTCGTCGAGGGTGATCATCTGATCTCCGTCGGCGTCGGCCGCGGCGATCGCCTCGAAGCGGAGAGGGCTGCTGTCGTCCGGGCCCTCGCGGAACAGCTCCTCTCCGTGGACGACCACCGCGAGCGGAAAGGCCTCGTTCCCGACCAGAAACACGTCGCTGGCAAAGCTCGCTCCGTCGGCGCTGATGCAGCCGTGGAGCGAGACGCCGAGCCGGAACGTCCAGTCGAAGCGCTTGGTGACAGCGTTGCGAGTGGCCTTTCCACGAACGTGGGCCGAGGGGCGCCCCTTGGTGATCACCGCGTCGGTGTCCTCGACCTGCATCTGCGCGAGCTCGTCGGCGGTGACCCCCTGGCCGAGCAGCGCGTCGGAGCCGGGCGAGCGGAGGCGGAGGCGCACTCCGCAGCTCCCGAGACCGTAGATGTCGGAGAGCTTCTGCGTGCCCGGCACGGTGAAGTCGAAGAGGCGCTCGTAGCCCGCGCCAGCATAGCTGTTGCAGGCCGAGTCGTCGGCGTCGCGGCCGCCGATCCCGCGGGCGCCGAGCCTCGCGCCTCCGAGGCTGACCAGGAGCCGGTCGAACGAGATCTGCCATCCATCGGTGGTGGTGAACCCCGCGGTGTCGGCGGCGCTGGGCTCGACCGTGAGGTGAACCACCGCCGGCGGAGGACGGGTGTCGCCGGGGAGGCACCCCGCGAGGACGAGCGCCGCCGCGGCGCCGCCGATTGCCATGCTCATTCGCGGTGTGCGCATCAGAACCCTCCTTCGACGCCGAGGCTGGGGATGGCGATCGGCCCGATCTCCTGGCCGCTCACGATCTCCTTGTGGAGCGTGGTGTTGAGCATCTCGGCCACGAAGGAGATCCACCGGGCCTTCGAGAGGGTCCAGCGCTTCTCGAGGCGGAGATCGATGCGGTAGAACGCCGGATCGCGCTGTGAGGCCATGCTTTGATCCCCTGTCGCCGCGGCGGCGAGCTGGCCGGCCAGCGCCGGAGCGCCGGTGTAGAACGTGAACCGCGCCCCCGCGCGCCACCCGCGCCCGATATCGAACGCCGCCGCCAGGTTGAGCACGTGGGTGCGGTCGAACGCGCTCGGGAACGTCAATTTGCCCTCGCTCCGGTTCGATCGAGAGAGGGTGTACGACACGAACCCTCCGAGCCGCCGCGTCAACCGCCGCCGGACGTAGACCTCGAGACCGTAGGCCGATCCCAGGCTCCGCGGCTCGGAGCGCGTGGCGGTGCGCGGCCTGGCCACGCCGAGAGTGTCACTCATGTCGAGGAACACGTTGTCGAAGAGGCTGACGGTGGCGGTGGTGGCGTCGGGGAGATCGAGCTCGATCCCGGCGCTGGACTGCACCGACGTTTGCAGCCCGCCCTGGAGGCTGCCCACCGCGACGCCGGGCAAGGGGATGATGAACGAGGGGGGTTGATGCGCGATCCCGACCGCGTGAACCAGGCGGATCTTGTCGGTGATCTCGGCGCGCAGGGCCACGCGCCCGTCGGCGGAGACGGCCGAGGCGCCGCCGGAGCGGAAGAGATCGACCCGCATCCCCGGGGTGAGCTCGACCCGCCGACCGAGCTTGACCACCAGATCGGCGCGGCCCGCGAGCGCGGCGTCGTTGCGCGGCGGGAAGAGGGCATTGAACGATTTGGTGTCGGGATCCTGGGGATCGCCAAAGCGCTGTGGATCGGCGCTGTAGCTGTCGAACTGGGCGTCGATCCCGGCCCGGAGCGTGACCTCCGGCGTGAGCGGCTGGGTGAGCTCGACGCGGGTGCCAATCGGCACGTCGCGCGCGTTCTGCTGGCCGCCGGCGATCCGGGTCTGATCGAAGCCGCCGGTGGCCGCCCAGCGCAGGTGTCCTCCCCCGAGGAAGCGATGATCGAGGCGGAGATCGAAGCGGTAAAATTCGGAGCCGAACACGATGGTCTGGATCCCGTTCTTCTCCTGCGCCAGCAGATCGTAGGCGCCGAAGGCGAAGAGGCCAACCTGGTCGCGGCTGGTGAGGTTCCAGGTGAACCGGGCCTGGTAGTCGCGATAATCGAGGGTCAGCGTGGGCGAGATCAGCGAGAACAGCGCGCCGGTGTACGAGTAGCGCCCTCCCACGAGGGCGGTCCCGCGCCCGTCGCCAAAGCCGCTCTCGACCATGGCGCCGGCGTCGAAGATCCGGAGGTTGCCCTCGCCGTGGAAGTCGTCGCGCGGCGCCGTGGTCTCGGCCGACACGATGGCTCCGGCGTAGCGGCCAAACTGCGCTGGATACCCGCCGGAGTAGAGATCCACGCGCTCGACCAGGGCGGGATTGACGATGGAAGGGCCGATGGCGACGTGAAACAGGTACGGGACGCGGACCCCGTCGAGGAAATACCCCACGTTGCCCGGGGGCGCTCCGCGGATGTAGAAGAACGGCAACCCCGAGACGATCGGCGTCACGCCGGGGAGGATCTCGATGGCCCGGAAGGGATCGCCGAAGGTGCCCGGGAGCTGGCGGACCTCGGCGCGCGAGAGCGACGTGACCGAGGGCGGGAGCTTGTCGGCCCGGATCACGATCTCGATCGGCGCCTTCGGCGGAGGGGCCTTGATCGGAGGATGCCTGTCGCCGGCCAAAGGCACCACGGCGACAGGCGGCGTGGGCTCGGGCTCGGGCTCGATCGGCGCGGGCGCGGTGACCGCGCCGTGAAACGTGGCCGCGAAGCGGATCTTGGCGCCGACCGGGACGCCGTCGCGCGTCGCGGGCTGAAAATGCCACGAGAGAGCAGCTTGCTTTGCGGCGGACGCAAACGGCTCTGCGCCGTCGGCGACCTCGGCGAGGCGGACAGAACCCTCCTTGTCGATGGTGAGGATCAGGGTGACCTCGGCGTCGCCCGAGGCGCCCGGGGGATAGGCCACCTGCGGCGGCGGATCGATGCGCGGCGCGACGACCGCGGAAGCGGCGACCGGCGGCGCAGCGACCGCGCGGCCCGCGAGCGCGACCGTGCTCAGGATCACCAGCGCTGCGAGCGCGCGCGCAGCGATGCCGCGTCTTCCAGGCCGAAACGACGCACGGCGGGCGCCGCGAAGGTCGGCGCTCGAGGTCGGTCGGGTGGGCATCGTCGGGGTTGTACCGACGCTGAATGAAACTTCACGGAAAGATCGGCGAGAGCAGGGATCCGCGCGCCGACGTCTTCGCGCGCGACCCGAGCGAGAGGCTCGCCGTGGGGCTCGATGTCGAGGTAGTCTCCCCGCCCCGGCCGCGTCGAGCGCGCCCGGAGGACGCAGGAAAAACCAGGATGATCCCGCCCCGCTTCTCGGCCGCTCTCGTGCTGTCTCTCGCGACCGCGTCGTGCGCCGAAGGCAGCGCCGATTTTCACGCGAAATTCGAGCCCGACTTCACTCCCACGAAGGCGACGGTCTCGGTGTTCGGAGCCTTTCACGAGGGCCGGATGAGCCCCGAGGCCTGGGACAAGGTGGGGCCGCCCCTCTCGCGGATGCTGGGCGAGAAGGCCTGTGAGGTGGGCTATGGAGATCGCCTCTCGGCCGACCGCCCCGAGCTCTTCGCCGCCGTGGATACCTCGGTGCGCGACGAGGGGATCACCGAGGAGCTGCTGGAGAAGCTGGCTCCCGCCGCCGAAGGGGAGCTGCTCCTGGTCGTGACCCTGAGCGGGCAGACCTTCCGGACCCGGGACATCGACGAGCGCGCGCTGCGCAATGGCACCATCGGCGGGCGCGCGAGCGGCAATCAGCTCCGCAACGCGCCGCCCCGCTCCGGGACGGGGCGCGGGGCCGAGGTGCACGAGATTGGCATTTCCGGGACGCTGTTCTCGGTGGCGCGCCATCGCTCGGTCGCGCGGCTGAGCATGGTCTACACCGGGACGAACCTCGACGACGCCCTGGGCAAGTTCGTGATCGAGATGGCCAGGCTGGTCCCGTCGTCGAGCTGCAAGGGCTGGCGCTGGGGCGGCGCCGAGGCCCACTGACCCGGATCAGGGGCAGGTCTTGCCGGCCTTGACCATGATCGGATGCGCGTTGATCTGCGCGGCGATCGAGTCGAGCTCCGGATCGGCGGCATGCGTGGCGTACGCGGTGTGGACGTCGGCGATCTTCTGGCACGCGGCCTCGAAGCGGGCGGCCTCGAGCGATTGCAGCGCGTTGGTGAACGCGACCACGACCGAGGTCTTGAGGAAGGCATACGAGGGCGTCTGGCTGATCACCTTCACGAGGGGGAACGGGAACTGCCGGGTCTGGCGGTCGGGGAGCGTGGGATCGTTCCAGCTCACGGTGACGTTCATGGTGGTCTTGGCGAGCGCCGCCGAGTCGGGGTTGGGGCACACGCCGACGGCGTGGCGGAACACCATCGATCGTCCGCGGCCGAGATCCGAGGTCGTGAGCTGCCCCTCGCTCACGGCGGCCGTGGTGGCCGCGGGGTTCACGACCTCGAAGATCGACGGGAGCTGAAAGCCGATGCTGACGTCGTTCAGGGCCTCGTCCATGACCTCGTCGAAGCGCAGGTGAAGCGCGGCGTCGGCCTCGGCGACGCTGTCGAGGTAGAGGTTCGCGCCGTGGCCCGCTCGGGTGGCGGCGTCGAGGAGCGCGGGGCGGTAGCTCGGGGCGAGGCCCACGCCGACGCCGACGAGATCGATGTGCTGCTTCGTCCAGTTGTCGTCGATGAGGCGCGCGTCGATCGACTCCGGGAGGCCGCCGCCGTCGGTGATCACCACGAGGCGGTTGAGGCCGCCGGCCAGGTAGCTGTCGACGTCGTTCGCCGCGTCGTAGGCCTGAACGAGCGCCTGACCGAGATCGCCGGCGCCGCTGACCGTGAGCGGCTTGTCGGCGGCGAACAGCGCGGGATCGCCGGCGATCGCGGCGACGCGGTGGACCGGCGCCACGTCGGGGTTGGTGGTCACCAGGTTGAGCACGTCGCCCTTGTTGAGGCTCTCGGCGAGGGCCAGCACCGCGGCGTTGGCCCGCGCCATCGACTCGCCCTCCATCGATTTGGTGGTGTCGACGAGGACCGTGACCGCCGTGGGCCGCCGATGGGCCGAGTCGACCGGGGGCGCCTGAATGCCAATCTGGAGCACCATTTGCCCGAGGACGGAGGTGCCGTGGAGCTCGGGCACGACGATGACCTCGGTGACCTGGGTCGTGGGGTAGTCGAAGTGATAGTAATTGAGGAGCTCGGGACCGCGGAGGGTGCCTGGAAGCGGGATCTCCGGCATCAGGCCCGCGAGCTCGCCGCGGACCTGGGTCGCCGTCACCATCGATCGCGCCCGCGGGATCGTGAGGAAGACGGGGTCGAGGAGGTCGCTCGTCACCATGCACTGCTTGAAGTCCGAGGGGGGTACCTTCGGGGGATCGGCGGCAGCCGCCGTATCGCTGGTCTCGGAGGCGATCGCGGCGCCGCCGGCGCCGCTCGCCGTGGCGCTGACGCCCCCGGTGCCCCCGGTCCCGGTGCCCTCCGATCCGCCTGGATCGCGGCCGAGCGAGCCCGAGCACCCGAGCGTGAGGTACGCGGCCGCCGAGAAGGCCACCACCGGTTCGAGATATCGTCGCATAAGATAGGCTCCCTTCACGAGGTTCACTGGCACGGAACAGGACAGGCAGGCTGGAGCGCCGCGGCGTCGACGCAGAGCTCGTCCCAGGCGCCGCAGCAGCAGTAGGGATCGGCGGCGCACACGAGATCGACGCACCCCGGGGGGTTTTGCGGGGTGCCGTCGAGCGGCCCGCCGACCGAGCACGGCAGGTGGCTCGACGGCGGCTCGCAGGCCGCTCCGCAGAGGTGGTCGAAGCACGAGTTGCTGCAGCAGTCGGAGGCCACGTTGCACGTGGTGGTGGAGCACGCGCCGGCGCAGACGCCGCTGTGGCACGCGCCGGTGCAGCAGTCGGCGTCGGCGGCGCACTTCGTCCCTTCGTGCACGCAGGCCGCGGCGCAGAAGACCTGGGACTCGCAGTGGCCGCTGCAACACTGGGTGTCGGCCGAGCAGTCGATGTCGGCGAAGGAGCACGTCGACTGCTGGCAGGTCCCGGTGAGCGCGCCCGAGAGGATGAGGCACGAGGTCCCGGCGCAGCATTCGGTGTTGAGCGTGCAGGCCGTGGTGACAGCGCCGCACTTCGGGGGCTCGGCGCAGAGGTGCGAGGCTGGATCGCAGAAGTGGCTACAGCAGTCCTGATCCTCGGCGCAGCCGGCCTTGTCGTCGTCGCAGATGGTGTCGGCGCAGGCGCCGCGCTTGCAGATCTTGGTGCAGCACTGGGCGTCGGTCGTGCACGGGCTCTGCGACGGGAGGCAGGGGATCCCGCCGCAGACGCCGTCGACGCACGCGCCCAGGTCCGCGCAGCATTCGATGTCTCCGCCGCACGGCGATCCCCGGGTCGCGCAGCATTTCTGGTCGCGGCAGTCGGCGTTGCCCTCGAGGAAGCCACAGCACTCGCGCTTGTACCCGCAGGCGCCCTGGGCGATGCAGAGCGGAGGGATGTTCAGGCAGTGACGGCCCGCGCTGCAGCTCTCGAGGCACCCGAAGGTGGTGAACCGATCGAGCCAGTCGGCGCGGACGTCGAGGGGAGCCTGGTTGAGGCTCTTCTCGAGGCCGATCAGGCAATTGGCCGTCTCGTCCCTGGAGTAGCAGCGGTTGAGCAGGGAGCACATCTCGTCGGCCACGTTGCCGTAGTCGTCGAGGTTGAGCACAGCCGTGCAGCTCCCGAGCCCCATGATCAGGCCGAGGACCACCGCGAGCCACGCGGCCGCGAGCAGCCGGGTGACGCGGCTAAGGCTGCTTGCAGTGCGAGGACTCACACGTGGCCTTTCCCGCGTCGCTGAGCGAGCAGCACTCGGCGTCGATGGTGCATTTGTCGAGCGAGCACGTGGGGCTCTCGGAGAGGCAGATCGGCGCGTTGGCGCACTCGAGACACTCTTGCACGTAGCGGTCGAGCCAGGCGCTCCGCACCGCGACGTTGGCGCTGTCGAGGCGACTCGTGAGGGTCTCGCGGCAGCTCTGGACGGGCTGGAGGGCCGGGCACTGGCACATCTCGAAGACCGCGTCGTGGAGGGTGCCAGTGACCCCGAAGACGCCGACGCAGCCGGCCTGGATCCCCAGCGCGACCACGAAGGTGGCCAGCGCGGGGAGGAGGCGGCGTCGCGCGATCACAAGGCCCCTTGCACCGAGATCCCGCCCGTGCCGGGCAGGATCCAGCCGCTCACGGTGACCGGCGCCGCGGGGCGCGGGGCCGCGCGGCGGCCGGGAGAGGCGATGTACAGACTGACACCGACAGCCGCCATCACGATGCCGCCAATCCCGACCCACTGGCCCGCCGTGGCGAAGGTGTTGGCGCGCTGGGCGACGCCGATCCCCACGGGTGTGCAGTGCTTTTGCACGCAGGCGTCGGGCGAGTCGGCGGCGGACTTGTTGACGATCGCCGCGATTTCCAGGCCCGCCGCCGCGAGGATGGTCGCGGCGCCCACGCCCGCCAGGACGAAGCCGCCCGTGCGAAGCCCGCTGGGCGGGGCGTCGTAGGCGGCTGCGGGCGGGGGCGCCGCCTTCTCGATGGCGACGAGATCCAGGGCGAGCGCCGAGGTCTCGCCCTCGCGGACGACGACGCGCTTCTCGACCAGCGTCTCGCCGCCGCGGCGCACGGTGACCACGTGACCGCCGGGATCGCTCGGGAGCGGCACGCCGTACGCGGCCGAGTCGATCTTCACGCCGTCACGGAAGACCTCGAGCGTCGCGCTCGGCGCGGCGATGTCGAGCTGGAGCATGGGCAGCCGCTTCACCAGCGCGTCGCGGTGGGTGGTGGCGAAGGCGTCGCGCTTGTCGCCGGCCTTCTGCGCGAGCTCGACGGCCTCGCCCCAGTGGGCCCAGGCCGACGCGACATGGCCGAGGTGCTCCTCGCAATCGGCGAGGTTGAGCAGCGTGCCCAGGGTCCTGTCGAGCTTGTAGCTGGCCGCGAACTTCGGGCAGGCCTCGTCGTAGCGCTGCTGCTCGGTCAGCGTCTTGGCCTGCTGGAACAGGGCTTCCGCGGCGGCGTTGTCGTCGGCCCGCGCCGGCGCGGAGAGCGCTCCGCTGGCGATCATCGCGGCGACGAGGGGCAGACCACGCTTCATTCTTCGAACCGGCGTCATCGGGGATCAGTGCCTCGTCCCGAGCGGATCGGGCGGCGGGGGCGGAGCGGTCGGAGCAGTCGGAGCGGTGGTCGCGGGCGGCGGCGGCACCACCGTCGGCGGAGGCGGCGTGGTCGGCACGTGATGCACCGTGGTCGGCGGCTCGGGCGCGACCACGTGGATTGGCGGCGGGCGCTTCGGATCCGGCGGGGCGCTGGCGCTGGGCGCGGCCGAGGCGACGGGCGCGACCGGCGCCGGCGTGACCACCGTGATCGGCGCGGCGCTCGGCACGGCGGCGTGGATCGCGGTCGCGTCCGGCGGGGCGATCGCGGTTGGCGAGGGGCGCGACGACGCGTAGGCCACGATCCCCCCGACGCCGAGCGCGATGGTGAGGCCGGCGCCGAGGAGCATCAGCTTGATCGACGGCGGCGGGCCGCGCGGCGGCGCCGTCTCGCCCGGATCGGCGGTGATCGCGCTCGGGGCCGGCGCGGTGGCCGAGAACGCGGTGCGCGCCGAGTCGTCGCGCGGTGGCCGCACCACCGTGGACTGGCTCGCGCTCGGGACCGACATCCGCCCGCTCTCCTCGCTCACGCCGACGGCGCGCGCGAGCTCGGCGATGGCCTCGCCGGCCGTGGGAAAGCGCTCGAGCGGCTCGCGCGCGCAGCACCGCGCGAACCACGCGTCGAAGCCGGGGCCGAGATCGTGGCCGTGCTGGCTGGGCACCGGGAGCGGCAGGAACGCGATCTGCGAGATCAGCGCGGTGAGCGTGGGCGCGTTCCACGGCTCGGTCCCGGTGAGCAGGCGATGCGCGATGATCCCGAGGGCCCAGATGTCGGTCTGTGGACCGACCTTGTCGAGCTCGGCCGTGGTCTGCTCGGGCGACATGTAAAGCGGCGTCCCGAAGATTTGCCCGGTGCCGGTGGCCTTGAAATTCGCGCCTTCGTCGCCCGTTTCCTTGAGCTTGGCGATCCCGAAGTCCAGGATCTTCACGCAGGGCGTGCCGTCGTCGCGGGTGGTCAGGAAGAGGTTCTCGGGCTTGAGATCGCGGTGGATGATGCCGAGGACGTGGGCCTTGTCGAGCGCGCGCGCGACCTGGCGCAGGTAGAGCACCACGTCGGCGGCGGGGAGCCCCGTGCGCCCCGCGGCGAGCTCTTCCAGGTCGCGTCCGCGCAGCCATTCCATCACCAGGAAGGGCACGCCGCCGAGCTCGGGCGCGACGTCGGCGTCGGTCACCTGCACCACGTGATCGCTGTTGACCCGGGCCGGCGCGCGGGCCTCGCGGCGGAAGCGCGTGAGGGCGAGCTCGTCGTTCACCACCGTCGCGTGCAGCACCTTGAGGGCGAGCTGCTGATCGGTGTGGAGGTGCTGCACCAGGTAGACCGCGCCCATCCCGCCCTTGCCGAGCGGACGCACGACGCGATAGCGCCCCGCGAGGATGGTCCCCGCTTCGACTGCATCCGGGGGTGATTTGGACAAGAGCGACCTTGCGGTAAGAACTGCGCGGCTAGACGTCGAGAGTAGGGTGCGGCGTGCGCCGACGCAATCGAATGGTGGCGCGCTAGCAACAACCGCGCGAGGGGTCCAGGGCGCCGACCCGCTTGACCTCTCCCCTGCCCCGCGCGCACCTTCGCGCCCGTCATGCCGGCCACGCTCTCGCTGCTCCTCCTCGCCTCCGCCGACCCGGCGGTCGCGCTCGACGATCCGACCGAGCCGCTTCACCTGCTCGGGCTGACGGTGAATCCGACCTTGCTCGCGGGCCTGATCCGCGTCGGGCAGGTCGGCTTCACGCTCTTCGCGTCGGTGCTCCTGCTCCGCCTCGTCCCGCTGCTCGAGCGCCTCGTCCTGCGCCGGGCAACGCGGCGGCTCGCGGTGTTCAACGAGTCCGAGGCCGAGGAGCAGCAGCGGGTCGAGACGCTGACGCGCGTCACGGGGAGCGTGGCGCGGGCGGTGATCTGGCTGGCGACGATCGCCGTTGTCCTCAACGCGATCGGGATCTCGGTGGCCCCGCTCCTGGCCGGCGCGGGGATCGCCGGCGTCGCGGTGGGCTTCGGCGCGCAGTCGATCGTGAAGGATTTTTTCTCGGGGTTCTTCATCCTGCTCGAGAACCAGTTCAGCGTCGGCGACACGGTGACGCTCGCCGGGATAACCGGCGTCGTCGAGCAAATGACCCTGCGAATCACGGTGCTTCGCGACGCCGGCGGCACCGCGTACTTCATCCCCAACAGCAACATCGGCAACGTCGCGAACAAGACCCACGGGTACAACCGCGTGGCGATCGACGCCTCGTTCGGGCCGCTGGTGCCCGAGGAGAAGATCCTGAGCGCGCTCCGGGCGGTGGCGGCGCGGCTCAAGGACCACGAGGGAATGGCCGGGATCATCCTCGAAGATCCCGTGGTCGAGGGCCCGATCGAGGTGATCGGCGGCGCCGAGACCTGGCGCGTGGTGGTGAAGGCCGCGGCCGATCGCAGCGTGCTGGTGAAGCGCACCGCGCTCTCGGCGCTGCGGCGCGAGCTCGCGATCGCGGGCCTGGGCTACGAGCTGGGGGTGATCGTCGAGAAAGCCAAGCCGACAGCCACCACCCCCGAGGCGCCTCGCGCCTGAACCGGATCGCCGTGGTGCGGAGGTCGCGATCGCGCGGACTTGTGCCGGAGTGAGTCGCCTGTCGCGCGCCCGCGGGGCCGCTCAGCCAAGCGCCTGCGGTGCCCCGAGCTCCTCGGCGAGCGCCAGGATCCGCGCGTTCTCGGGCACCCGCGCGAGGAAGCTCCGCCGCAGCTCCGCGTCGGCGATCTTTCCGGCGCGCGCGAGGAGACCCGCGCGCGCGTCCGCGATGGCCGCCGTCGCTCGGGTGGCGTCGCCGATCGCGTGGAGAGCCTCGGCGTGGGCCAGGCGGATCAGCGGCTCGCCCTCCTCGATCTGGCCCTCCGCGGTGAGGATCTCCATCGCCTGCTCCGCGGCGGCGAGCGCGTCGGCCCGCCGGCCCTGCGCGGTCGCCGCGGCGGCGAGCACGGCGAAGGCATGGGCGCGATCGCCGGCGAGGGTCGCCGGCTCGCCCAGGATCGCGCGGCTCTCCCGCTCGGCGCGGCCCGGATCGCCGGCCAGGATCGCGATCCGCGCGACGTAGTACCGCGAGGTCATCTCGCTGTTGCGCGCGCCGCTCTCGCGCGCCAGCGCGACGGCCTCCTCGGCGATCGCCAGCCCCTCCGCGAACCGGCCCTGGAGCGCGACAGCGAGGCCGAGATCCGGCTGGGCCGCCGAGCGAACCGTCGCGAGGCCGAGCCGGTTGGCCTCCACGAGCGCGCCCCGCAGCGCGCGCTCCGCCTCGCCGAAGACGCCGAGCAAGAGCGTGGCGCAGCCGATGTTGCCGGCCTCGATGCAGGCGTTGCGGACGTCGCCGGCCGCCTGGAAGTGCGCGTGCGCCGCCAGGTGGAGGCCGAGCGCGCCGCCGACGTCGCCCTGGCAGTGGGCCTCGAGCGCCTGGGCGCGCTCCACCGCGGCGGTGACCGCCGGATGGTCGGGTAGCCCGCCGGCGACGCCCTCGCTCCGACGGAGGAGCACGCCGGCCAGCGTCGCCTGGCCGGCGAGGAGCCCGTGCCCCGCGGTGCGCGCGAGCGCGACCGCGTAGGCGACCGCGAGCTCGCGCGTCGCCTCGCTGCCGGGGTCGCCCACGTCCATCGCCAGGAGCTCGTGGCTCGCCGCCTCGAGCCCCACGAGATCGTGGAGCACGCCGCTCGCGTGGGCCGCCGCTTCGACGGCGCGACAGAAGGCGGCGGAGCCTCGCGGCAGCCGGCCGAGCGCGTCGAGCGCGCAGGTCTGCATCTCGCGGGGCTGACCGCGCCAGCGGTTGGCGCTCACCCGGAGCAGGTCCACCTCGCCGAGCCACCGCGGATCGAAGGCCGGATCGCCCGCGGCACAGGCCAGGGCGCGCTCGGACCAGGTGAGCACGAGCGAGAAGTCGCTGCCCTCGAGCGCTTGCTCGGCCGCGCGCCGATACCACGCGGCCGCCTGGCCGCGCAGGCCGCCGCGCTCGAAGCACTCGGCGAGGACGACCGCGTCGCCCTCGCCGACGCGGGTGAGCCACTCGCCCGCGAGCCGGTGGCCGACCTCGCGATCCGCCTCCGTCAGCATCCCGAACGCGGCCTCGCGCACCAGCGCGTGGCGGAACGCGTACTCCGTCTCGCCGGGGAACCTCGCCTCGCGCGCGCGGGTGATGACCTCGTCGTCGACCAGCGCCGCGAGCGCGCCGTCGACCGGGGCCCCGCCGAGGAGCGCGGCGACGCCGCCCTGCCAGAACCGCTGGCCGAAAATGCTCGCCGCGCGCAGGACGCGCCGCGCCTCGGGGCCCAGGCCCTCGATCCGCGCCTGCACCATCGCCAGCACCGTGGGAGGCGCGTCGCCGCCCCGCCCCGCGACCGCCGCGCGGAGCAGCTCTTCGAGGAAGAACGCGTTGCCGGCCGAGTGCTCCCAGAGCCGGTCGAGCGTCGCCGCGTCGGCGCGGTCGCCCAGCGCCTCGCGCGCGAGCACCGCGCAGGCCCGGCGAGGGAGCCCGCCGAGGTGGATCACCACCGGCGAGCGCCGGCTCCACAGGCCGGGGAACCGCGCTTCCACCTCGGGGCGCGTGAACGCGACGACGAAGAAGCGCCGCTCGGGCAAGAGGCGCAGGGCCGCGTCCACGTACTGGATGGTCGGCAGATCGCCCCAGTGCAGATCCTCGAGCACCAGCAGCACCGGCTGCGCGCGGCACTCGGCGTCGAGGAAGTCGACCCAGGCCCGGTGCATCTGGTCGCCCATCAGCACCGGATCGCGCCGCGCCGCGCGGAGCATCGCGCTCGCCTCGTCGGGGAACGGCGTTCCCGAGAGCTCGCCCAGAAACTCGGCGACGCGCGCCGCCTCGTCGCCCAGGTGGCGCCCGACCCGCGCCAGGAGCTTGCGCCGCCGCGCCTCCGCCGGCTCGCCGTCGAGCACGCCGGCCGCGCGCCGCAGCGCCTGACCGAGCTGACCGAACGGCGAGCCCGCGCTCGACGGATCGCCGCGCGCCGCCCAGCGCTCCATCGCCTCGCCCCGGCCGCGCAGCGAGCGCAGGAGCTCGCGGAGCACGCGCGATTTCCCGACGCCGGCCTCGCCGAGGACGATCACGGCGCGCGCGGACGGCTCGGAGACACACGCCTCGTACGCCTCTTCCAGCGCGCGCAGCTCGCGCTCGCGCCCCACGCAGCGGCTGGCGCGGCCGAGGAAGACGCGCGCCTCCTCGTCCAGCGCCTCCCGCTCGCCTTGAAGCGCGAGCCGATCGCCTTCTCCCTCGACGAGGAAGCGCTCATCGAGCAGCCCCGCGGTGAGCTCGTCGATCCCGATCCCGGTCGAGCGCCGCTGGAGCAGCCGCGCCGCGCGCTCGGCGACCTCGCCGACGGGCAGCCGTGCGCCCGAGAGCCCGCGCCCCATCGCGAGCACGATCGGCGCGTCGCCGACCACCCGGCGCGCCGCCAGCGCGCAGCGCGCCGAGAGCGCGGCGCGATCCGTCGCGGCGCCGGTGCCGCTGAGCGCCAGCACCCAGGTACCGTCGGCGAGGGGGGCGAGCGCGGCGCCGTGGGCGGTGGCGACGGCGCGCAGCGGCGTCGCGAAGGGGAACGCCGCCACCGGCAGCGTCGCCGCGATCGCCGCGGCGGCCTCGCCGCCCGCGGCGGGGATCGGCAGCGCCGCGGCGACGAGGATCACCGAGAGGAGCCGCTGCTCGCCGGCGGTGAGCGCCTCGGGCGGGCGCTCGGCCGGAGGGAACCTCGACGATCCGATCTCGACATCGAGCGCGGCGAGGACCGCGGCGGCATCCGCGGGCCGGTCCCCGGGGCTCTTCGCCATCAGCCGCTCGATCAGCTCGGCGAGCGCCTCGGGCACCTCCGGTCGGATCGCCGTGACCCGCGGCGCATCCTCGAGCAGAACCTTGGCGAGCAGCGCGATCACGTGCGCCCCGGTGAACGCCGGTCGCCCCGTCAGGCACTCGAAGAGCACGCACCCCAGCGAGAACAGGTCCACCCGCGCGTCGGCGTCGCGCTCCCCGCGCGCCTGCTCGGGAGCCATGTAGCCGGGCGACCCGATCGTCGTGCCCGTCCGGGTGATCTGGCGCGAGGCATCCGGCGGGAGGGCAATGCCGAAGTCGAGCAGCTTCACCCCCTCGATCCGCCCTTCGCAGAGGAACAGGTTGCTCGGCTTGAGGTCGCGGTGCACCACGCCGCCCGCGTGAAGCGCGACCAGGGCCAGCACCACCTGCCGCGCGAGCGTCCTCGTCTCCTCGACGGTCAGCCGCCCGCGCTCGAGGCGCGTGAGCAGCTCCTCACCATCGAGCCACTCCATGACCAGGTACGGCGCCCCGTCGCCCGTCGTGCCCTGGGCGACATAGCGCACCACCGCCGGATGACGCACCCCCGCGAGCAGCCGCGCCTCGCGGGCGAACCGCGCGGAGTCCGCCGCCCGCAGCAGCACCTTCACCGCCGCCGCCTGCCCGGTCGTGAGGTCGAGCGCGCGGTAGACCGTGCCCATCCCCCCGCGACCGGCGAGCCGCTCCAGCTCGAACCGGCCTCCCAGGACCGTGCCCGGGGCCATACCGTCAGCGTTCATCGTGGCGTCCGCGCAACTTCACGCGCGAAGCTACGCGCGTTCGCGAGCAGCGACAAGCCGCTCCCGGCGATCCGGATCCCCCGGTTCCGGGAGGCTTGCGCCCTCGGCGCGATCCGGATCACCCCCGAGCTTTCCGCATCGCGGTCGAGGCAGACCAAGGTGACCGCTGCTCTTCTCGGCATCCTGGTCGAAGGAGACCGAGATCGCGCTGACTCGAGCCCGCATCCCGGTGGACGCCGATCCGGAGCACCGTGCGGCGCTCCGCATCGAGCCCGCGCCTGATCCGGAGCCCGCCGCGCCTCCCCGCATCCACTCCGGACCTGATCCGGATCAGGCAATCTGCCGCAGATCAGGGGATCGCCGCGGGATCCGACGCAGCCCCGGCGCTGGCCGCCGGCACCACGATCCGCTGCGTTGTCTCCCACCCGACGAGCGGCAACAGCAGCGCCTCGACCAGCACCTCGGAGCCGGGCACGTCGGGCTCGGCATATGCGGCGACCCGGTGCACATAATCGCGCAAAGCCTCCAGCGCCGCGAGCAGCCGGACGCGCACCTCGCGCGTGGCCTCGACGGTGGCAGGCGCGGTGA
>JBDTXR010000195.1:0-15904 GCA_040006075.1 Byssovorax sp.
GAGGCCACGGAGGACGATCTGCCGGGCGATCGACTGGCATTCTTCACGGCGCGCAAGGCTGCGTTGAAGAGGGCCAAGGCGGCGGCGAAGAAGAAGGCCGCTCCTGCGAAGAAGAAGGCCGTCGCGAAGAAGAAGGCCGCTCCCGCGAAGAAGAAGGCCGTCGCGAAGAAGAAGGCCGCTCCCGCGAAGAAGAACGCCGCTCCCGCGAAGAAGAAGGCTGTCGCCAAGAAGCAGGTCGCAGCCAAGAAAAAGGCTGTCGCCAAGAAGCCGGTCGCACCGAAGAAGAAGAAGGCTGTCGCGAAGAAGCCGGTCGCAGCGAAGAAGAAGGCTGTCGCGAAGAAGCCTGTCGCCAGGAAGCCTGTCGCCGTCAAGAAGAAGGCTGTCGCGAAGAAGCCTGTCGCCGCAAGAAAGAAAGCCAGCACACCGAAGCGCAAGGTCGCGAAGAAGAGCGCCGGCTCACGGAAGCGCTAGCGAGGGCGTTCGCCCTCAAAATCCCGTGGACGCCGGAGCCCCGGCGGGGCTAGGCAGAGCGCCTACAATGCGCATGGGAACCGTCTCCGGGCTCGCACTCCTCTCCTTGACGCTCGGCGCCCTCTCGGGCTGCGGGAGCACGCCGGTGCCGCGGCTCAACTCGGCGCGCGACGCCGCGACGTCGTCGCCGCTCGGGCCGTCGTACCTGCTCATCCCGCTCCCGAACGACGACGACGCCATCCTCGGGCGGATCCTGCCCTCGCTCCCCGAGCCGGGCCGCGCCCTCGAAGAGGTGGCCCGACCGAACCCCTGCGTGAAGTTCCTCGGCGACGCGAAATCGAGCGCGCTCTCCAGCACCTTCGAGGACGCGCAGGAGCTCTCGGCGGGCGCCAAGGCCAGCGCGACGCTGGGCACCTTCGGCTTCGGCGGCGACGCCGATCACGCCACCCACTTCATGTACAAGCTCAACACCGAGAAGCGGATCTCGCGCACCGACACCACCGAATACGAGGAGTGCTGCGCCAAGAAGCAGTGTGGCTATGGCTACGTCAGCGCCCTCATCTACGGAGACGGCGAGTACGCCACCGGCGAGGAGACCTCGGTGTCGGCCAGCGTCGACGTGCTCAAGTTCGCCTCGGCCTCGGGCACGACGCAGCTCAAGGTGCTCCACAAGCGCAAGATCAAGGGGTACATCGCCGCCGTCATCAACATCACCTCGAAGTCCCCCGAGAAGACCGAGGCCGCCAAGAAGCTCACCCCGTTCGGCGCCGGCTTCGAGGTCGACGTCAAGGACGAGAGCGACAGCGAGATGGTGAAGAGCGTCGTCAACAAGGAGAAGATCGAGGTCGAGAGCCAGGGCCACGACTACTTCTTCAAGGACGGGGTCGGCGGCAAGATCACCGAGAACGAGTTCGTGCGCCGCTTCGAGAAGACCACCGGATCGGACGAGCTGAACGACGTGGTGAGCCGGCGAAACAAGGGTGGGATCTACTCGGGCGCCATCGCCACCGGGGTGGGTCTCGCGGCGATCGGCGGAATGATTCCCGTGCTCGTCAAGGCCTGCCACCTCGACGACAATGGCGGATCGGTAGCGGGTTGCGACAAAGACAAGAACTTCAACAACAAAAGCGGCGGCTACACGGCAGCCTTCACCACCGCAATCGTCGGCGGAGTCATCGGCCTCTACGGCGCCTACGCGTTGATCGTCGGGCTCGGCTCGGACACGGCCTACGACGGCACCGAGACCGATCACAAGCTCACCGAGATCGACGCCCGCGTGTACGTCAGTCAATACAACAAGGCCCTGGTGAAGAAAACGGTGAAGCAGCTGCAAAAGGCCCGGGCGCGCAGCGGATTTGTCGTGCCCCAGACCACCATCACCTGGCAGCCGTTCGTCAATTCGGGCGGCGCGGGCGTCCTCGGCACGTTCTGACGCGCCCGGGCTCGCGCTGGCTCGGTCGTGGCCTCGCGCGAACCCCGGGTTCGCCGGCCGCGCCTGCTTGACGCTCGCCGGTGATAGGCTCATGCCGCGGGCGAAACCATGGGAGGGACGGGATCTCAGCCGGGGCGGGTCGAAACGGCGGGGCGACTCCTCGCGGTCGCCGTCGTCTATTTCGGGCTCGGCGCGCTCGACGGGCAGCCCTCTCCCGCCAACGCCTGGAGCCCGCTGGCCCGCGCGCCCGCCGGCGTGGCGCTCGCCGCGCTGCTGATCGGCGGGTACGGGCTCTGGCCGGCCGTCGCGGTCGGGGCGCTGCTCACGAGTTTGTGGCAGGGCGCGCCGCCGCTCGTCGCCTGCGCGATCGCCGCCGCGAGCACCCTCGAGGCCCTCTTCGGAGCCTTCGCGCTGCGGCGCGTCCGCGGCTTCCGGAGCACGCTCGATCGGTTCAAGGACATCGTCGGCCTCGCGGTGCTGGCGGCCGCCGTGGCGCCGGCGCTCGGGGCGACGCTCGCCGTGACGGCGCTGGCGATCGCCGGCGCCGTCACCCCCGGAGCCCTGGGCCGCGCCTGGATCACCTGGTGGATCGGCAGCGTCTTCGGCGCGGTCCTGGTCGCGCCGGCGCTGCTCACCTGGACGGCCGAGCCTCCGCGCAAGGTGGCCCCCGCGCGGCTCGTCGAGGCCGCCGCGCTCGGCGTCGGCCTCGTCGCCCTCGCGACGCTGGTGTTCACCCGACCCGCCGACGCCGCCACCGGCTATCCCCTCCTTCGCCCCTATCTGCTCTTCCTCCCGCTGATCTGGGCCGCGCTCCGCTTCGGGGTGCGCGGGACGGCGACTGGCATGCTCATCGTGGCAGTCGCCGCGGTGTGGGGCACCTCTACCGGGCATGGACAGTTCGTGCACGAGGGCCGCACGAACAGCCTGACCGCCGCGCATCTCTACCTCTCGGTCATGTCGCTCGCCATGCTGATGCTGGGGGCGGTGGCGACCGAGTGGGAGCGGTCGCGGCGGCTCCTCGACAAGAGCGAGTCGATGCTCCGATCGGTCCTCGACGGGACCAACGACGCGGTCTACGCCAAGGACCGGAGCGGCCGTTACGTGCTCATGAACGCTCCTGGAGCGGGCCTGTTCGGGCTCCCCGCCGAGGCGATCACCGGGAAGGACGACGCGGCGCTATTTCCCCCGGAAGAGGCCCGCGCGCTGGTCCTTCACGATCAGCTCGTGATGAACAGCGGCGAGGCCCAGGACTCCGACGAGACCCTCACCATCGGCGGTCAGACCCGGATGTACCACACCACCAAGGCCCCTTTCCGCGATAGCCAGGGCGGCCTCCTCGGCATCATCGGGATCTCGCGCGACGTCACCGCCCGCCGACGCACCGAGCGCGAGCTCTCGGAGCTCCGCGAGCGACGGCGGGTCGAGAAAGAGCTGCGCGATCTCGACGAGCAGGCCCGGCTCGCGGTCGAGGCCGCCCACCTCGGCACCTGGTTCTGGGATCTGAAGGGCGGAGAGCTGGTGTGCTCGATCCCGAGCAAGGTCCTCCACGGCATCCCCGCCGACGAGGACCTGACCTACCCCCGGTTCCTCGCCTCGATCCACCCCGACGATCGCGCGGTGGTCGCTCGCCGACTCCAGCGCTCGATCGACGAGCACGCGAGCTACCGGGAAGAGCACCGCGCGGTGTGGCCCGACGGCAGCGTGCACTGGATCGCCGGGTTCGGGAGCGTGTTCTACGACGAGGCGGGCGCGCCCGAGCGGATGCTCGGCGTCTTCATGGACATCACCGCGCAGAAGCGGGCCGACATCGAGCACGCCGAGCTGCTCCTGCGCGAGCGAGCCGCGCGCGCCGAGGCCCAGGCCGCCGCGAACGCCAAGGACGAGTTCCTCGCGGTGCTCTCGCACGAGCTCCGCACGCCGCTCCAGTCGATGCTCGGCTGGACGCAGGTGCTCCGCGGCAAGCGCGTCGACCACCACACCGCCGAGAAGGGCCTCGCGACCATCGAGCGCAACGTCAAGACCCAGGCCCAGCTCATCGAAGATCTGCTGGATATCTCGCGGATCGTCGCCGGTACCCTCCGCGTCGATCGCCTGCCGATGCGCCTGGGCCCGGTGGTCGAGGCGGCGCTGGCGACGGCGATCGGCGCGGCCACCGTCAAGTCGATCGGGGTCGACGTGGTGATCGATCCGCTCGTCGGCGAGGTGCTCGGCGATCGGGATCGGCTCGAGCAGGTGGTGTCCAACCTGGTCGGCAACGCCGTGAAATTCACCCCCCGCGGCGGGACGATCACCGTGCGGGTCGAGCGCGACGGCGAGGCCGCGACCATCACCGTCGCCGACAGCGGCCGCGGCATCTCGCCCGAGTTCTTGCCGCACGTGTTCGAGCGCTTTCGCCAGGCCGAGAGCACCACGCGTCGGTCCCACGGCGGCCTGGGGATCGGCCTCTCGATCGTGCGCCACCTGGTCGAGCTCCACGGGGGCACGGTCACCGCGCACAGCCGCGGCGAGAGCCAGGGCGCGGAGTTCGTGGTCACGCTGCCCCTCGCCCGGGCGACGCCGCCGAGCGCGGCGCTCCGGGCGCGGATAGCGCGCCCGACGCCGACCTCGACCGACACCGCGCTCGTCGGCGCGCGCGTGCTCGTCGTCGACGACGATCCCGACACCTGCGAGCTCTTGAACCTGGTGCTCCGCGACGCCGGCGCCGAGGTGAAGGCCGTGGGCTCGGCGCGCGACGCGTGGAGCGAAATCGCCTCGTTTCAGCCGGATTTGCTGGTGAGCGACATCAGCATGCCCGGCGACGACGGCTACGCGCTGATCCGCCAGGTGCGCGCCCGCGAGTCGGTCGAGGGGGGCCACGTCCCCGCCGTGGCGCTCACCGCGTTCGCCAGCCGCGCCGATCGCGAGCTTTCGCTCTCGCTCGGCTTCGAGGAGCACATCGCCAAGCCGGTGAGCCCCGCCGACCTCACGCGCACCGCGGCCAGGCTCCTGCGCCGCTCGACCTGATCGGCGCCGAGCGCGCGTCGACGAGCCGAGACACGACCGCTCGCGCGAAGTACCTTGCGGCGCCGTGATCAAGCGCGCCGCCGCCGCCGACTACGAGACGCTGGTGGGCGACGTCCACGATCTCCGCGCCTTCGCGCTCGCCGTCGATCTGCGGTCGTTCACGGCCGCGTCCAGGCTCATGGGGGAGAGCAAGGCCACGGTGAGCCGCCGGATCGCGCGGCTCGAAGCGGCCCTCGGCGTCTCGCTCCTCCGCCGCACCCCGCGCGCGGTCGAGCCCACCGACGACGGCGTGGCCTACCGCGTCCGCGTCGCCGAGATCCTGGAGCTCCTCGGCGACGCCAACGCCGCGGTCCGCAACGCCCACGCGGCGCCGTCGGGGCAGCTCCGCGTCACCGCGCCGCCGGGCTTCGAGGGCGTCCTCGCCCCGCCGATCGCGGAGTTCGCCCGCGAGTTCCCCGCGGTGATCGTCAACGTGCTGATCACCGAGCGCTTCGTCGATCTCGAGGCCGAGCACATCGACGTCGCCCTGCGCGCGGCGACGCGGCTGCCCGACTCGTCGCTGGTGGCGCACCGGCTCGTCGACTTCGAGATGATCACCGTGGCCGCGCCCGCGTACGTGAAGAAGCACGGCGCCCCGCGCCGCGCCGAGGATCTCGCGGCCCACCGCATCGTTCAGCTCCGGCAGGCCATGACCGCGTCCACGCTGGTGCTGCGCAAGGCCGACGGGACCGGCGAGCCGACCGAGGTGCGCCTCGCCTACTCCATCGCCGCGACCGACGTGGGCTTCGCCCGGGAGCTGGTCGTCGCCGCCGCGGGCATCGCCGTGCTCCCGCGCATGGTCGTGCAGCGCGATCTCGACGAGGGTCGCCTCGTGCACTTGCTCCGACCGTACATGGCGCCGGGCGCCGCGCTCTACTTTCTCCACCGCCAGGGCCGCTTCCTCCCGCCCAAGATCCGCGCCTTCCGCGACTGGATGACCCGCGAATTCCCGGCGAAATGCAAGAAGCAGCCGCGGGGCACCACCAGCCCGTAGGCGCTGGAGCGCGTCCTCAACCATGTTGCAGGATCTGCAACCCGGCGTTTCATTTTGCCGCATTGCGCCGCCGGGTGAAACGACGCAACTTGGCGGCTCACCCCGCTTCACCCAGCGAAACTCCAGCGTTCAACGCCGCCAAGGCGCGCTCCCTCCCGAGCGCCCCGCGGCAGAGGTACTCTCATGTCCTGGCAGCTCGACACCGTCCACAGCCACATCGGTTTCTCGGTCAAGCACCTCATGGTCGCCACCGCGCGCGGTCAGTTCAAGACCTACAGCGGCACGACCAAGCTCGACACCAAGGACTTCACTCGCTCCACGTTCGAGGGCGAGATCGACGTGGCGAGCATCGATACTGGCAACGCCGACCGCGACAACCACCTCCGCACCAACGACTTCTTCGACGTCCCCAACCACCCGAAGATCACCTTCAAGAGCACCCGCATCGAGGCGAAGTCGGAGGGCGAGTTCGTGGTCCACGGCGATCTCACCATCCGCGGCATCACCAGGCCCATCGCGCTCGACGTGGAGTTCGCCGGCGTCTCGAAGAGCCCTTATGGCCACATGGTGGCCGGCCTCAGCGCCCGCGGGACGATCAATCGCAAGGACTTCGGTGTCAACTTCAACGGTATCCTGGAGACCGGCGGCGTCGCCCTCGGCGAGAAGGTGAAGATTGAGCTCGACATCGAGGCCACCGAAAAGGCCGACGCCGCGGCCTGATCTCGACGCCGCGCCCCTTCAGTCAGGGCGTGGGTCCCTCTTCGCGCCGGGGCTGCGGGCCTGTCGCCATCACCCAGGACCGGGGTTGGTTGTGGCAGCCCCGCGCGCTGTGGCAGATCGGCCCTCCCCGAGCGCGGGAATACCCCGTATCCCCCTCTCCAGCACCGGCGTCGCGACCACGGCGGTGCGTTGGCCTACCACGTGCTTGGCGGCGGTCCCAACCCGCCTCCAGTCGTCGGTGTGGGCGATCGCTGCCAGGAGAGAGAGAATGAAAGCACTCGTGTACAAGGGCCCGCGCGACGTCCAGATCATGAGCGTCCCCGACGCGAAGATCGAGCGGCCGACGGACGTCCTCGTCAGGATCACGACGACGAACATCTGTGGCTCGGACCTTCACATGTACGAGGGCCGCACCAACGTCGAGAAGGGGAAGGTGCTCGGCCACGAGAACCTGGGCGAGGTGATCGAGATCGGCGAGGCGGTCGACCGGGTGAAGGTGGGCGACCGGGTCTGCCTGCCGTTCAACATCGGCTGTGGCTTCTGCAAGAACTGCGAGCGCGGGCTCACGGGCTTTTGCCTGACGGCCAACCCCGGGTTCGCCGGCGCGGCGTACGGCTTCGCCGGCATGGGCCCGTACAGCGGTGGGCAAGCCGAGCTCTTGCGCGTGCCTTACGGCGACTTCAACTGCCTGGTCTTGCCGCCGGACGCGGAGGAGAAAGAGAAGGACTATGTCATGCTCTCCGACATCTTCCCGACAGGCTATCACGCGACCGAGCTGGCGGGCGTCCAGGCGGGCGAGACGGTGGTGATCTTCGGCGCGGGGCCGGTGGGGCTGATGGCGGCCTACTCCTCGATCCTCAAGGGCGCGAGCAAGGTGATGATCATCGATACCCACCCCGACCGGCTGAAGCTCGCGGAGAAGATCGGGGTCATCGCCCTCAACGACAAGGACGGGTCGGCGGTGGCGCGGGTCCTCGAGCTCACCGACGGTGAGGGCGCCGATCGAGGGTGCGAGTGTGTCGGCTACCAGTGCCACGATAGCAAGGGTGACGAGGTCCCGAACCTGACGATGAACAACCTGGTGAAGGCGGTCCGCGCGACCGGCAGCATCGGGGTGGTCGGCGTGTTCATCCCCGTGGATCCCGGCGCTCAGGGCAAGCTCGCGAAGAAGGGGCAAATCGCCTTCGACTTCGGTCAATTCTGGTTCAAGGGCCAGCGCATCGCCACCGGCCAGGCCAACGTGAAGGCCTACAATCGCCGGCTGGCCGCGCTGATCGCCGCCGGGCGCGCCCAGCCCTCGTTCATCGTGTCGCACGAGCTGCCGTTGAGCCAGGCGCCCGAGGCCTACAAGAGCTTCGATGAGCGCAAAGATGGCTGGACGAAGGTGATCTTGAAGCCCGCGGCGTGAGCGCGTCACCCCGATCCGCCGCAGCAGCTCCCTCGACATCACCAGGCCCATCGCCCTCGACGTGAAGCTCGCTGGCGTCTCGAAGACGCCCCGCCCGCGGTACGATCAACCGCAAGGACTCTCGAGTCGCTTTCGCGCGCCCTGGATTAACCCCTCCAGCTCATCGGGGCTCGGCGGCTTCTCCATCCGCACGTTGGGGATCCGCGCCAGGAACGTGCGGGCGCGGTCGGTGCAGGCTCCACCCGTGATGAACACGATCCGATCCGCCTGCCCCGGCGCGGATCGCGAGAGCTCTGCGTGGAGGTCCATCCCGGTCATGATGGGCATGATCAGCTTGCAGAGGATCACGTCGAACTGGTCGCCGTCCAGGATGCGTACCAATGCTTCGCGCGCCTCGGAGAGGACGTAAAACTCGTGCTCGACCAGGGTTTGACCGAGGATTTCACCCAGCTGCGGCTCGTCGTCGACGAGCAGGATCCGGGCGCGAGCGCGCGCGGCGGAGAGGGGTGTCGATGATCTCGAGCTCACTATCGCTCCGTCAGAAGGCGGAATAGCCACTCGAAATACGCTGCCTCGACCACACTCCGAGCGCACCGAGATTTCCCCGCCGAGCGCGGTGACGGTGCCATGACAGATGGACAGCCCGAGGCCCGCTCGGGCGCTCCCGGGCCGGGCGCGGAAGAAGGGCTCGAAGACCCGACGCAAGGCCTCTTCGGGGATACCCGCGCCGGTGTCGCGCACCTCCACGACGGCGCGGCCCGAAGCGTCGGTCTCCGTGGATACCGTGATCTCGTGCTCACCTGCTCTCCCCTCGGAGATCGCCTGGGTGGCGTTGACGAGCAGGTTCACGAACACCTGCCCGAGCTGGGCCTCGTTGGCGCTGATCAGGGGCACCGCCTGGAAGTCCTCGACGAGCCGCGCCCTTCGCTGGATCTCGTTCGACACGAGATGGAGCACCGGCTTCAAGACCGCGCGCACGTCGAGCAGGGATCGGTGCTGGTCTCCGCCCCGCGCGAAGGTGGCGAGATCCCGGGTGATCCTCTGCGCGCGCTCGGTGCCTTGCCGCGCGGCCCCGAGCGCGGCCGCCAGCTCGTCCAGGGCCGCTGCCAGCTCCGCGCCGTTGACCGCGCCCGCGCTCCGGCAATCGTCGGCTCGCGCGCCGAGCGATCGGGCGACGAGATCGAGGTTGTGAAGGACGTAGGTGAGGGGATTGCCCATCTCGTGAGCGACCCCCGCGGCCAGGGCGCCCAGCGCCGTCAAGCGGTCTTTCTGGAGGTGATGGACCTGCGCCTGCTTTCGCTCGGTGATGTCGCGAGCGCTGCTGACGATCGCCGCCTGGCCAGCGAAGCGCACCGGAGCGCTGATGATCTCGGCGGGGAGAAGCTCGCCGCCGGATCGCAGGAGGCGGATCTCCCGCGAAGGACCGCGCCCTCGGGGGCTCGTCAAGCCCTCGAGGTGCGACGCGAGGCGCGCGTGATCCTCGGGATGAACGAGATCGAGCAGGCGGCGCGACGCGACCGTCTCCTCGCGGCCGTAGCCGAGCGCCGCCCGCGCGGTGGTGTTGACGCAAAGGACGCGGCCGTCCCGATGGACCAAGAGCAGATCCGGCGCCACGTCGATCACGGCCTGGAAGGTTGCTTCGGAGTCCCGCAGGGCCGGCTCCTCCATCATTGACCCCATATCGAGGAACGGGCCATGAATGTCACCTCCACTCGTCTCACGATGCGTGCAGGACCCGGGCCGCAGGGTCGGAGCGATCCGGACCGCGGAGAGAGCGCGAGGCACGGGGCAAATAGCGACAAGGTGACACATCTGCCACGTGCGCCTGCGCACGTGCTCCACGCTACGCCAGCAACAGCGTGACGGCGCCGAGTCCGTAGCTCCTGGATCTCTCTGCCGGGAGCCGGCGCATCGCTCGCGGAGGGGCGTTACTCACCACCCCACCCACCAAGCCAGGAGCTCAATGACACACCATTGTCCGGCCGAGCTATCCTGACGTCCGGATGCAAACCCGTTTCCCCCGACGTCAGGCCATTTCCGTCAGCTCCCAGTAATGATTGAACGTCGTCATGATCTCGACGAAGGCGAGGAACGACACGGGCTTGACGAGGTAGCCAGCGACATGAAGGTTGTAGGCCTTGACGAAGTCGCGCTCCCCGTCCGACGTCGTCAGCACGATCACCGGGGTGCTGCGCAGCGCCGGATCGTCTCGCAGCGCGCCGAGGAACTCGATACCGTTCATGCGTGGCATGTTGAGGTCGAGCAGCACCAGGCGACGGTCCGACGGGATCGACCCACCTCGCAGCATCTCCAGCGCGGCGACGCCGTCCTTCGCGTGGAAGAGAGGATTGGTGATCCTGCCTTGCTCGAAGGCTTTTCGAACATTCATCACATCGATCTCATCGTCGTCGACAAGAAGAATGTTGGTCGTGCGGCGCATGTTCATGGTGGTCCTCGCCGCACCACAGTAGCACCAAGCCCTTCTGCAAGCCCATCTTCCTTCTCCAGACGACCGGCCACGATTCTCGAACAACAGCGACCCTGATCGGGAAACGCCGCACAATCGCCTGCTTCTCGGTGGCCTGGGCGCCTGGTCACCGTGGTGCTGCAAAGTGACTCACTGGGGCGTGCGCGCGTCGACATGATCGACACATGGGCAACCCTTCTGTTGATCGAAGACCCGAATGCCCGCCCGCGTGCCCTCTTTTGCAAAACGGCATGATTACTGCTCTTGGGCGCGCCTGCGGGGCTACCGCTCCAGGACGATTTGCTGGCGAGCGCCCCCGCTCGACGCCACGCGGTCGTCGGTCGACCGGTGCGTCAGCAGAAGAGTTTTATGTCGTATGTCGCGCGGTCACAGCTCCAGGAAGCAGACTGGACGCTGGTCTCCAAGAAACACCCCTGCCCCATCTGCAAAGCAGCCGATGGCTGCCATCATGATCTGGTGGGGGACTTCGCGTGTTGTGCAAACTGCCGATCGGATTGGCCTCTCACCAGCGGCGCCTGGCTTCATCGCGTCGAGGCCGTCTAGCGCAGGGTCGTTCAAGAGGCGGGCCGTGCGCTTCACGCCCCGGAGCTACGCCATGTAGCCTCAGCGATCGTCGTCGTCACGCCGGCGCTCGCCGCGCTTCCTCGCCAGCAGGCGAGTCTGCACCTCGTTCTCCACGCGAGCCGGCAGCACCTGGTACTGCTTCCCCTGGAGCCACCGATCGACCTGCGCCTCCAGCCCTTGCTGCTGATCGACCTCCTCCAGATCCCACGACTCGGTCAACCGCTGCTCGGCTGACGTCGCCTCTTTGCCGCAGTGGAGCGGGTGAGCACGCTTCAGGTACTCGTACGGCGTGTAATCGGGAGTGGAGGTGAAGGCGTCGAGCGGCAAGGCGGCGTCAGCGACCTCGCGGTTGGGGTACGGCAAGGCCAGGATATTCGCCAGCATCTTGTGGATGCTCGAGACATCCATGTGGGTGTGCGACATGTACCCTCGCTTGATCCACGGAGAGACCATCACGGCGACGGTGCGGTGATAATCCACCGACTCGCTCCCTTGCGCCGGATCGTCCTCGGTGATGATCACGAGAGAGCTCCCCCAGATCGGGCTGTGGGAGATGGCGTCGATCAGGATCCCGGTCGCCTCGTCGTTGACGGCGAACATCGTCTCGGGAGAGGGGGCGTCGGGCGAGACGCCGCGGGTGTGATCGTTGGGCAGCGTCATGTACACAACCGGGTTGATGTCGCAGACGACGCGGACCCGGCCGGCGACGTAGCAGGCCTTCTCGACGTCGGGGTAGCCGATGCTCTGGACCGGGCCGCCCGGGTAGTGCGAGTCGATGGGGTTGGTCCCGGCCGGGGAATTCCGGGGCAAACCCACGATCTCGCCGAGGATGTCGTAAGGCACGTTGTTGTTGCCGAGCCAGTCGAAGAGCGAGCCCTCTCCGGGGCGGCCC
Source organism: Byssovorax sp. (assembly GCA_040006075.1). Classification (GTDB taxonomy): domain Bacteria; phylum Myxococcota_A; class Polyangia; order Polyangiales; family Polyangiaceae; genus JANYGI01. Next base: position 12,012 of record JBDTXR010000195.1, read on the forward strand.
AGCTCGTTCACGCCGCCGGAGTCGGCGTCGGTGCGGAGGCTGCGGCCATAGCCGGTGACCGGCCACTCACGCTCGTTGAAGTCGTCGGTGCGGCCATGGGTCGTCCAGAGGTGCCCCTGGGTGGAGATGAACGCTGGAGTATAGAAGTTGTCCGAGGCCGCGAACGTCCGCGCGAGCTGACGGAGGTTGGTCCAGATTCCATCCATCTTCGCCGCGGGCATCAACGTGCCCTTGGCGTTGCCCTTCCCGGCCGCGAAATCCCCGAGCAAGGCGTCGTAGCTCTTGTTTTCGCGGACCACGATGAACACGTGGTCAATCGCCGGAGATCGCTTGCCGGTGTTGGTCGAAGGGACGGGAAAGTCGTCGACGCCCGGAGGGCAGGTGACGGTGGGGTAGCCCTTGCGCTCGCCGATCCGGTTGTTGGCCAGCACCGCTTTGTCGCCGGCGACGAGATCGGCTGTCGTCGGCGCGGGCACGCGCTGGAGGCCGCCGTGAAGCAGGTTGTAGTCCCCATCGGTGGATGGGCCGGTGCCACGGCCCATGAGGCTGCTGACCACCACCGCGCCGTCGGGCATGGCCACCACGCCGGAGGGCCACCACTGGGTCGGGAGGCGTCCCGCGGGCGCGATCGTCGGCGGATCCTTGGCCAGATCGACGTCGTAGGCGCCGACCGCGTTGACCCCGGCTTGAGCCACGTAAAGGCGCTTGGCCACCGGATCGTAGGTGAGGCTCGCCGGCTCGAGGCCGGGTAGCCCGTCGGCCGGATCGACCGGGATCGAGGTGACCTTGCCGGCGACACGGTCGATGAGAGAGAGGCTGTCGCCGAGATCGTTGCCGACCACCATCCAGCGGCCGTCGAGGAAGGCGACCCCCTCGGGATCCTTCTCCACCTGGAAGGTGCGGGCGATCTTCGGGGCCGAAGCGTTGCTGACGTCCACCTCGTTGACGACGTGATCCGCCCACTGGGGCACGTAGACGCGGCTGGTGGTCGGATCGCTGGGATCGACGTAAATCCCGTAGCTCTCGGGCTGGCCCAGCGCGACCTGCCCGAGGATCGCGCCGTACGTGGGCCCGCCAACGGCGATGTCGGCCACGAGCAGGCGCTGGTCGCGGACGCCGGAGACGAAGAGTCGGGTGTTGTCGGCGCTGACGGCGACCCCGGACACATAGACGTCGTCGCCGCCCTTGGTGGCAGGCGGGATTGTCACGGAATTGGCGTCGTCGCGGGTGAGCGCGCCGGTCACGAGATCGAGCTTCAGGGCCTGGACCCGGCCCTGCGCGGTGGCCACGTAGACGCGGTCCGGAGCCGAGAAGGCGATGCCTTGGTTGAGCGACTCGGGGCTCTGGAAGTTGACTTGCCCCTTGATCGCCGCCTTGGGGCCCTGCGCTATCTGGGTCACGTCGACGGCGCGGACGATGTGATCGCCGTACCCGGTGTCGACCGTGAGCACCAGGCTGGTCCCGGGCACGGCGACGACGTTGCTGGTCATGCTCCGCGGATCGGTGAACTCCAGCTCTGCGCCGGCGGGCGTCATCCGGCGTCCGCCCGGCATCACCAGCACCTTGGGATCGGCGGCGTCGACGCCGGCGTACTTCAGCGCGTCGCCGGTGGGCGCGCTCGCCACGCATTTCCCCGCCGCCGGCGTGGGGAAGGTGCCAGTGTACGGCGCGCAGGCGGCGACGTGCGGTATCGCCTTCCAGTCGCGCGCGGCCGGGCACTCGTACGGTGTGGTCTGCTCGGCGCAGGCGACGCCGCTGCAATCGTAGGCGCAGGAGCCCGGCGCCACCGCCACGTCGTACGGATCGAGGCCGGAGCCCCCGGTGCCGCTCGACGAGGACGACGAGGCGGCGGCGGTCGTTCCAGGGTCGGAGCCGCAGCCCGCGAACGGGAGCGCCAGAATCGCGATCGAGGACGAGAGGCCGAGGAGGAGTGTTGCTCTGCGCATGTCAGCGGCGAATGTACCGGAATACCGGATCGCGCGCGCTCTTGACCTCGTCGAGATTGGCGATCGCCAGCTTTCCCAGGGCGTGGAGGTACTCGACGTGGGCGCCGGCCTCCTCGATGGCCAGGATCGATCCATAGCCCTCCTGCGCGCCGAACATCTCGGCCGCGACCTCGGCGATGGTGCGGGGCAGCGCGCAGATCTCGCGGACCTTGAGCAGGCGCTCGCGGTGGAAGGAGGCGATCTCGTCGACCCGCGCGCGAAAATCGTGGATCGGCTCCTCGTGCCCCGCGAGCGCGAGGTTCACGAGCTCGAGCTTTCGCACCTTCGCCAGCGAGTGAAAGTAGTGCTCGAGTCCGCCGAACGGGGTGATCGCCTGCGGGAACTGGTGCGGCGTGATCCGCGCGAGGACGTGGTCGCCGGTGAGCAGCACGTCGCCGACCTGGAGGCAGATCTCGCCGGGGCAGTGGCCGGGCGTGTGGATCACGCGGTGGCCGTTGCCCACGAGATCGCCGTCGCGGAGCGTGCGATCGACCTCGACCGATTTGAACCAGCCGCGCGAGCTCATGTAGAGCGCGAGCATCCGATCGCGCTCCTCGGTGGGAACGCCGGCGCGGCAGAGGAAGACCTCGACGTCCTTCGAGGCGATGATCACCCGCTCCTCGAAGCCCGCGAGCACCCGCGCGTCGAGCTCGTGGACGCAGAGCCGCGCGCGGGTTCGGACCTTGAGATCGGCGACGCCGCCGAAGTGATCGATGTGGGCGTGCGAGACGATCGCGGTGTCGATCGCCTCGTAGCGCGCGTCCTCGCCGAAGGCGGCGCGGACGATCGCGAAGCCGAGATCGAGATCGCGCTGCGAGCTGGGGAGCCCGGATCCGACGTCGAAGATCATCGCGTGGCCGGGCTCGATCAGCAGGTAGACGTTGTTGATGTGCCGCGGGAACGTCTCGACCGGCATCAGGTAAATCGTGACGTTGGGCGGCGCGGTGAAGCGGCGCACGCCCGCGCAGCCGAAGCGATCGACGTAGCCGCGGCGGCGCGTGTCGCTCGCGAGGGCGTCGCCGAGGTGCGCGAGCCGCGGCGCGAGATCGAGACCGAGACCGAGACCGAGATCGGGGCGCTCGCGCGCGAGCTCGTCGAGCCGGCGGAGCGCGTCGTCAGGCGCGAGGTGGGCGCCCTCGCGCGCGAGGATCGCCTCGGGGAGCAGCGCCCCTTCGGCGCGGCGGAGGAGCCACTCGATCTTCTTGCGGAGCTTCGAATCGACGCGGGCGGTCATGGTCGCCGCAGGCTATCGCAGCTCCGGCGCGAGCATGCTACGCAGCCGCTGTGCCCTTCAATCTCATCCGCGGGCAAGCGACGGCGGTGGCCACGCTCGAGACGGCGCTGCGCGCGGGGCGCGTCCACCACGCGTACCGCTTCGAGGGCCCCGACGGCACCGGGAAAGAGCTCGCCGCGTTCGCGCTCGCGCAAGCGCTGGTGTGCACCGCGGGCGACCCGCTCGGCTGCGGCCGCTGCGACGCGTGCCGCCGCGCGGTGACGTTCTCCGACGAGAGGCCGCACTCGCCGCATCACCCCGACGTGAAGATCATCGAGCGCGCGTTCTACCCTCCGGAGACGTTCACGCCGCCGAAGAACGAGGCGACGCAGATCTCGATCGAGCAGATCCGGACCATCGTGCTGGCCCACGCGGCCTACCCGCCGCACGAGGGACGCGCCCGCGTGTTCGTGGTCCGCCGCGCCGAGGAGCTCAGCGTCGGCGCCGCGAACTCGATGCTGAAGACGCTGGAAGAGCCTCGAAACGGGACTCATTTCATCCTGCTCACCGCGCGGCCCGACCGCCTGCTCGACACCATCCGCTCGCGGACGCTGCCGGTGCGCTTCGCCCCGCTGCCCGCCGAGGTGGTGCGATCGATCCTGCAAGCGCGCGGCGTCCCGGCCGATCGTCACGAT
>JBDTXR010000196.1:0-15858 GCA_040006075.1 Byssovorax sp.
CCTTCCGCTGGGCCGGCCGCTACGACGCCGATCTCGTCCACCGCACCACGCTCGATACGCAGCTCAACGTCTTCGCCACCTTCGCGCCGAAGATCCCCGCGGCGTACCGCGAGACGCCGATCGTGCTGCTCGGCAACATCCACCCGGCCCTTCAAATCGAGGTGCTCGAGCAGGTGACCCGGCCGCGCCTGGTCATCGCCGACACCATGAACTTCTGGATCTCGGGCGAGCCCGCGCTCGTCGACGAGATGCTGAAGCGGATCGACACCCTGGTGATCAACGACGAGGAGGCCCGCCAGCTCTCGGGTCACCACAACATCAAGCGCGCGGCGCGCGAGATCCTCACCCGCGGGCCCAAGCGCCTGATCATCAAGCGGGGCGAGCACGGCGCGCTTCTGTTCGACGAGCACGGCGTCTTCGCGGCGCCCGGATTCCCGCTCGAAGACGTGGTCGATCCCACGGGCGCGGGCGACTCGTTCGCCGGCGGATTCGTGGGCTACCTGGCCGGCCAGGCCGAGCTCACGCCGATCGCGCTCCGCCGCGCGATGCTCTACGCCACAGCGACGGCGTCGTTCTGCGTCGAGGCCGTCGGCACGGCGCGGGTGGCCACGCTCACCCCGAAAGACGTCGCCGACCGGGTCGCTTCGATCCGCGCTCTCTACGAGTTCGGCGCGGCGACGATGTAACGGATCGGGTCGGCCTCGCGCGAAATGCGGGCCGGACGCTGCTCGCAGGTTGTATCTCGGGGTGGGCCCGAATAGTCTCTCGTACCCTCGTTTTTCGCGGGTCTTTTCGTAGGAGGAATGCACATGCGCTTGTCGAACGTGATTCTTGTTCTCTCGCTGGGCGGTGTCGGCGCGACCGGCGCAATCGTGGGCTGCGGCAGCGACACGGCCACCGCCACCGGCGGTACCAGCACCACGGGCGGGGGCGGCTCGGCCAGCACCAGCACCGGCAGCGACGCCACCAGCGGCGGGGACCCGTGCTCGCCCGGGGCGCAGTGCCCGCAGGTCGCGTCGTCCAAGTGCATCTCGCTCGCCGACAACAGCGCCGCGAAGCAGTTCACGCTCCGCATGGCGAACCTCACCCTCACGGCGCCGCCGGCGCTCACCAAGGGCCTCGTCAAGGGCGTCGTGCAGAACGGCGTCACGATGAACCTCGCGCCCTGCAACCTCAACGGCGGCGGCACGTTCTCGTGGCTGCTCCAGTTCGACACCGCCACGGGCATGATCAAGACGGGCGGCGGCAAGCCGGCCGATGATCCGACCAAGGGCTACAGCTTCGTCGACGAGACGATCATGCAGGGCGGCAAGGCCTTCAAGATCGCGCCGTTCACCGCGCCGGCGCCGATCACGGGCGGCAAGTTCGCGATCGTCAAGGGCCAGGATGTCATCGTCCCCGTCTACCTCGACCTCAAGGCCATGGCCGTGGTGCTCCTCCCGCTCCACGCGGCGACGCTCACCGGCACCATCTCGCCCGACAACGACTGCATCGGACAGTACAACTCGAAGGGCCTCGATCCGGCCGGCGGCTGCCTCGCCGACGACAAGAACCCCTCGTTCATCGGCGCCGACGGCAAGGCCGACAGCGACGGCAAGCTCGACGGCTTCATCACGCTCGAGGAGGCCGACACGGTCATCGTCGACGCGGTCGGGCAGTCGCTCTGCGTCATCCTCTCGGGCGACGCGGCCACCTACGGCGACGGCGGGATGCCGGCGAAGTGCAAGCGCGACGCGGCGATGAAGATCAACTTCCAGGGCGACTGGTGCCAGGCCAGCAACGACATGGCGTGCAAGGACTCGGTCCGCCTCCAGGCCAATTTCTCGGCCAGCGGCGTGAAGAGCCCGGCCGGCTCCTGATCGCGCGCGGGCCTGAATTTCAGGCTCCACGTACGAGGCCCTGCTCCCGGAAGGAGGCAGGGTCTCTTTCTTTTGTGCGCTTGACCCGGCGCGCGGCCTGCGCCCTCATGCGGATCGGATGAGCGAGAGCCCGGTCGCGATTGGCGAGATCCTCGCCGGCAAGTACCGCGTCGAGCGGGTGCTCGGGGCGGGCGCGATGGGCGTCGTCGTCGCCGCCACGCACCTCGGGCTCGGGCAGCTCGTGGCGCTGAAGTTCATGATCGCCTCGCGATCGCCGCAGAAAGAGCAGACCGAGCGCTTCCTCCGCGAGGCGCGCGTCGCGGTGAAGCTCAAGAGCCAGCACTCGGCGCGGGTGCTCGACGTCGGCGTGCTCGACACCGGCGCGCCCTACCTGGTGATGGAGCTGCTCGACGGGCGAGACCTCGCCTCGCTGATCGAGAGCGGCGCGACGATCCCCGTGGAAGACGCGGTGGAGTACGTGCTCCACGTCTGCGAGGCGATGGGCGAGGCCCACGCGAGCGGGATCGTGCACCGCGATCTCAAGCCGGCGAACCTCTTCCTCACCACCGACACCGGCGGCTCGCCCTGCGTGAAAGTGCTTGATTTTGGCGTCTCGAAGCTCACCGGCGCCGAGCTTCAGCTCACGGGGACGGTGCAGGCGCTGGGGTCGCCGCTCTACATGGCGCCCGAGCAGATGCAGGCGGCGCGCGACGTCGACGGGCGCAGCGATCTCTGGTCGCTCGGCGTGGTGCTGTTCGAGCTCCTCGCGGGCAAGACGCCGTTTCACGCGGAGACGTTGCCGCAGCTCTGCACGCAGGTGTTCTTCGGCGAGCCGCTCTCGCTCACCGAGCTGCGGCCGGACGTGCCTCCCGCGCTCGCCGCGGTGGTCCTCGGGTGCCTCGAGAAAGACCGCGCCCGCCGCTTCCAGAACGTCGCGCAGCTCGCGGCGGCGCTCGCGCCGTTCGCCTCGCCGCGGGCGCGGGTCTACGCCGATCGCGTGGCGTCGATCCAGGGGATCGAGGTGGTGGCGTCGCGCTCCACCGATCTCTTGCCGACGCCGGATCGGATCGAAGAGCGGCGGCCTTCGCTGGCGTCGACGCCGGCGATCGTCGCGACGCGGGCGAGCTCGACGTCGCTGGTCGCGGCGCCTCCGCCCCGCAGCGGTCGCGGCGGGCTCGTCGCGCTGACGATCGGCGCGGCGGTGGCGATCGCCACGCCGATCGCGGCCTACCTGGGGTTGAGAGCACGAGGGAACGACGTGACGACGATCGCCCCTTCCCTGCCCGCGAGCGCGGATCCGGCGGCGTCGGCGAGCGGACCGGTCGTGGTCGCGGCGCCGCCGACCGGGTCCACGGCGCCCTCGTCGTCGGCCGCGCCGCTGTCGAGCGGGAAGCACGCGCCGGGGACGGCGCCTTCCGGCAAGAGCGGGCGGCCGGGGTACGAGGGTCCTCGACGCTGAGCCGCGCCCCGCGAGGCTTTATCGGACTCCCGGCGGCCGGCAAGCACGCGCCGCGAAGCATTTAAAGGGCTCCCGGCGGCGGCAAGCATCCGCCGCGAGGCATAAAAATGTCTCCCGGAGGCTGGCAAGCACCGGCCGCGAGGCATTTCGGGGCCTCTGGAAGCTGGCAAGCACCCGCCGCGAGGGGTTTCGAGCGCCAGAAGATTAAGCGGTACCGCAATTGTCGGGCGGGAGAGGCCCGGGGTACGCTCCGTCGCGCATGCTCTGTCTTCGCTCCCGCGCGCTCCTCCCCGGCACGCTGCTCGTCGCGCTTCTGTCGCTTCCGGCGCCCGCGTTCGCAGAGACGACGCCCGAGGACCGCGCATCGGCCGATCAGCTCTACAACGACGCTTCCAAGCTGATGAGCGCGGCGAAATACGCCGAGGCGTGCCCCAAGCTCAGCGCCAGTCAGAAGCTGGATCCAGCGATCGGGACGCTGCTGAAGCTGGGCTTTTGCTTCACTTACACCGGGCAAACCGCGAGCGCGTGGGCGTCGTTCAACGACGCGGAGGCGATGGCGCGCAAGGCCGGCGACAAGACGCGCGGCGACGAGGCGGCGAAGCGCGCGCGGGAGCTCGAGCCGAAGCTTTCAAAGCTGGTGATCGCGTCGGATGCGGCCGACGTGGAGGTGCGGCGCGACGGTGCGGTGGTGGATCGGAGCGTGCTGGGGACGGCGCTGCCGGTGGATCCCGGAGCGCACGCGGTGACGGCGAGCGCGGCGGGGAAAGAGCCGTGGAGCGGCTCGGTGACGGTCGCGGCAGGGCCCGGGACGACGACGGTGACGGTGCCGGAGCTGGCGGCGGTGCCGGTGAAAGCGGCCGCGGTGGTGGCGCCGCCGCCTCCTCCCGGCGCGGTCGACGCGGCGGTGGCGCCCAAAGCGGAGGCGGGGTGGAGCACGCAGCGCAAGGTGGCTGTCGGCGTCGGCGGCGTCGGGGTGGCCGGGTTGATCGTGGGCGGGGTGTTCGGCGGGCTGACGCTGTCGAAGACCAGCTCGGCGAACGGGCACTGCGGGGCGGGCGATAAGCCCTTCTGCGACGCTGACGGATTGTCTCTTTTGAAAGGAGCCACCACGACTGCCAACGTGTCGAACGTGGCTCTCGCCGTCGGAGGAGCCGCCTTGATCGGGGGAGTGGTGCTGTTCCTGACGGCGCCCGCCGGCGAAGCGCCGTCGAAGGCGGAGAGCGCGCGGCTCAGGGCGCTCCCATGGATTGGATCGGGGTCCGGCGGGTTGTTCGTGCAGGGGGCGTGGTGAGTATGCGTGGATCGAGAGCGATTGTCTGGGCGGTTGCGAGCGGGTGGTTGGTCGTCGCTGGTGGATGCCAGTTGATCGCCGGGATCCGAGATGGTCAGCCTTATCCCGCCGACGCGGGGAGCGGCGGGACCGGCGGGCAAGGTACCGGGAGCACGAGCAGCAGTGGCAGCGGCACCGGCGGGGCGACGATGTGCGCTCCGGGAACCATGACGAAGTGCTATTCGGGCCCGGATGGGACCCTGGGCAAGGGGATCTGCAAGGAGGGGATGCAGACCTGTCGGAAGGACGGGACGGGCTACGATGCTTGCCTGGGGGACACGAAGCCGAAGGCGGAGAGCTGCGCTGCGCCGGAGGATGAGAACTGCGATGGGTACGATTGCGTGCAGTGGGCGGAGCTGTTCGGGGATGGGGCGGATCAGATCACGACGGGCACGGCTATCGACAGCACGGGCAACATTTACGTGACGGGAATATTCTACGGGGCTATTCCTCTCGCAGGGAAAACTCTCATTAGCGCTGGAGCGACGGACATCTTCCTCCTGAAGCTCGGTTCCAATGGTAAGCCTATCTGGGGCGAGCAGGTCGGCGATGGAGACTACCAGGACGGCCCCGTCGTCGCTGTTGATTCATCCGACAACGTTTTCTTCGGTGGACGTAGCAAGACGCCGATTAGCCTCGGAGGAGCACCAGTACCGGCGGGTCTCTTCATCGCTAAGCTTTCCAGCGATGGCAATCATGTATGGAGCAAGGGCCTGACGACAGAAGTGGGATGCGTTGGATCCGATAGGAATCTTTTGGGGTTGGCTACGACTCCACAGAACGACATCGTTCTTTGCGGATACTATTGCGGGACGATCGATTTCGGCGCTGGCGCGATCTCGTCTAAGGGAAGCAGCGATGGCTTCGTCGCAAAACTCAAGGGCGACGATGGCTCGGTCAACGCAGCCGACGAAACGTGGGGCAGAGTTTTCGGCGACGCGGCATCCCAGGAAGTCAACGGTGTCGCGGTCGACCCTGCCGGTAACATCCTCATCGCCGGAACGTTCAATGGTTCGATAACCTTCGGCCCTATGGACTCCATCTCCTCGAGTGGTGGCTCGGATGCATTCGTCGCAAAGCTGACCGCTACCGGCAGCCCGAGCTGGCATGTCAAGCTCGGCGACGGAGCCGATCAGGCGATGGTTGCGATCTCGGTCGACGCCGTCGGTGGGCCCGTCGTAACAGGGACATTTGCGGGAGCAATCAACTTCGATGGAACGAACCCTGTGAATGGATTTTCGTTCATCGCGAAGTACGATTCTACCGGCGGCTACAAGTGGAGTAAGATCATAACGACAACGGGCATAAGCAACGGTGTAGCAATCGACAGCGCGGGAAATACAATCATCGCTGGACTATTTCAGGGGAGTCTCGATCTTGGTGGAGCTCCGCTCGTGGCGACTGGGTCGGGCGCCGAAGCTTTCGTCGCCAAGTTATCGGCGACGGGCACACTGGTGTGGAACAAGCGGTTCGGAGATGCAAACAGCGTTCTCGCGACGGCAGCCTCCGTGGCGATCACGAGTTTAGGTGAGCCCCTCGTTGTCGGTAACGTGAGCGGTCCGATCAATCTCGGAACCGGTGTCTTGACCCCCGCAGGCGAAAGCGATGTGTGGGTTGCGAAACTCTCGCCTTAACTGCCTTCATAACCTGGACGCAGATCCCCGCGAAGGTAGGCGGCACGCAACTGACGCGCCGCGCAATTGCGGCACCTCTTATCTCCTTGCCACAGGGAACCCCCGGGAAGTACCATCAATGCGGGGCCGCATTGGCTGCGGCCGTCTCGCTGGAGGTTCTTCTTATGCCCCGCATTTCGACAAGGAAGAGGCTGCCCGCGATGGCCTCGTGGACCCGGCATCTCGTCGCCATCGTGGCGGTGCTCCTCGTGGCGGGCTGCGGGGGCGGCGGCTGCTCCGGCTGCGCTTGCGCTGGCGTAACGCCGCTCGCAGAGGGATTCAAGCCCGAGAAGCGGATCGAGAACGCAGGCTCGGTGCGAGTCACTGACACTGGAATCACGTTCCTGCAGCAAAACTTGGGGACCTTGGCGAAGGGACTCCTCGGCGGCGGCGCCAACGGCGGAGTTCTTACTTTCGACATACCCAACACCTCCAGTTCATTTGGCGGCGTCATCGACTACAATGTTTGTCCCAAGGGCGCGAATCCAAACGCGAACCCGCCGACCTGCCAGGCCGAAATCAACATCGGCGCCGCGAACCTCGCGATCGATCCCAAGGCGAGCCAGAACCTCCGTATTCACGGCCCGCTGCCGATTCGACTCCGGGATCTCCCGATCGATTTCACCTATCTCGGATTCATCAACGACAGCGCCACCGGCGTCCTTGACGGCGACGGAACCTGTCCCGGCGGCCCGGAAGACTACGCAAACATCGATATCGATGTCGATATTGAGATCGCCGCGGACCAGAACGCGAATCATTCGCGAGTCGGGTACTCCAAGCTCAAGGTAACGCTCAAGGTCGATGAGGCCCAGATCCAGAATGCGCTGCATTTCTGCGGTGGAAGCTTCAGCTCTGGCCTGATCAACGCTCTCAAGGGCGTCGTCTTCGGCCAGCTGATTGGCCCGCTGCTGAGCACGCTCACCAGCCAGATCGACCAGCAGCTCTGCCAGAAGGCCAACCCGGCGCTCAACCCCACCTGCCCGACGGGCACCAACGATGTGGCCGGGGTGTGTCGTTATGGCACGAAGGACACCGACGAGTGCGCCTCGATCGTGCTCGGCACCGACGGGCACATCAACCTCGGCGGGCTCCTCGCCAGCATCTCGCCCGGGACCACCGGCGGGCTCGACTTCCTCTTCGCGGCGGGCGGGCTCGGCAAGAGCGACCACCACCCCGGGTTTGCCTGGGGCGATCTCGATCCCGGGACGATCACCAACGGGGTCGGCGACGGGTTCACCCTCGGGATGTACGGCGGCGCCGAGCCGAACCCGCTCTCGAAGTGCGTGAAGCTCTCGGATCTGGCGCTCCCGACCGGGATCCCGATCCCGGACGAGCTCTTCGGGGACACCGTGAAAGACTGGCCGGCGGGCACGCCCGGGCCGCACCTCGGGCTCGCGGTCTCGGAGCGCTTCGCCAACTACGCGATGGCCGGGCTCTACAACAGCGGGCTGCTCTGCATCGGGATCTCGACCGAGAACGTGGCGCTGCTGAACTCGGGCACGCTCGGGCTGCTCGCTTCATCGTCGAAGACGCTGGGGCTGCAAGGTGACGCGCAGCAGGTGGCGATCGTGATCCGGCCGTCGACGGCGCCGACCATCGCCTTCGGGAACGGGACCAGCCTCGACACCGATCCGCTGCTCCGGATCAAGCTCAACCAGGCGGCGTTCGACTTCTACATCTTCTCGCTCGACCGCTACATCCGCTTCATGACGGCGACGTTCGACCTCGACGTGCCGGTGAACCTCACGGTCACGCCCGCGGGCCTCACCCCGGTGCTCAACAAGATCGGCGTCACCAACGGCAAGGTCACCAACAGCTCGCTCCTGCGCGAGCACCCCGAGACCATCGCCGCGTCGCTCGGCGATCTCATCGCCAGCCAGGTCGGGCAGCTCGCCGGCGGCGGCCTCAAGCCGATCAACCTCAACGCGTCGCTGGCGTCGCTCGGCCTCAGCCTGGACATCCCCGACACGGTGGATGGAAAGGGCTCGCCCGGCCTCCGCAAGCTCAGCAAGGGCACCGACAACTACCTCGGGATCTTCGCGGCGTTCGGGATGCCGAAGCCCGGCCCGGTGCCGCCGCCCGGGAGCAAGACCCACGCGCAGCTCATCGCGAAGAAGGTCGACAAGAAGGGCCTCGTCTTCGAGACCGTTCGCGACGACAACGCGCCCGTCGCCTCGCTCTACGTGGGCTCGTCGCTCGACGATGGACAGCACACGATCGAGTACCAGTACCGCGTCGATCAGGGCTTCTGGCACCCGTACACGCAAGCGCGTCGCATCGACGTGCAAGACGGCTGGCTCCGCGTCCAGGGCAAGCACGTGATCGAGGTCCGCTCGAAGGTCGCCGGCGATCCCTCGACGCTCGACGAGGAGCCGGCGCAGGTCGAGGTCGTGGTCGACGCCGTCGCGCCGACGATCACCATCGGCAAGGTCGAGGCCGGCAACAAGGTCGCGCTGACGTTCAAGGACAAGGTCTCGGGCGATCGCTCGGTCGCGCGCGTCCGCCTCGACGGCGGCAAGTGGACCGAGTGGCAGCTCGTTCCCGCGCTCGCGACGGTCGACGTCGGCGAGGCCGGCGACATCGACGTCGAGGCCAAGGACGAAGAAGGCAACGTCGCCACCGCCTCGCAAGAGCTGGTGCGCGGTCGCGTCGAGGCCGGCGCCGCCGGCTGCGGCTGCACGGTCGCGGGCGCGGATCAGTCGACCAGCGGCTCGATCTGGCTGCTCGGCGTCGCCGTCGCCGGGATCGCCTCGCGCCTCTGGAAGCGCGATCGCTCGGCGAAGGTCGTCGCCAAGGCCGCGAAGAGCGCGGCGCTCCCGCGGCGCACGCTCTCGCTCCGGCGCCACGTCGCCCCGGTCCTCGTCGTCGCCTTCGCGTCGACGTGGGCGGGCTGCAACTGCGGCGCGGACTCCACGCCGTCGACGTCCGACGGCTCGGGCTCGTCGACGGGCAGCGGCGCGCCGGCGCTCTCGCCCGGCCTGATCGGCGCGTACACGTCGGTCGCGGTCTCGGGCACCACGCTCTGGGTCGCGGGCTACTCCGAGGCCGACTGGAACAACGGCAACACCTACGGCGATCTCGTCGTGGGCAAGTGGAACGGCAAGAACGTCGAGTGGGCGTCGGTCGACGGCGTGCCCACCGATCCGCCGCCGGATCCCAAGACGGTCGACGTCGACGGCTTCCGCGGCGGCCAGACCGAAGCCGGCGACGACGTGGGGATCTGGACCTCGATCGCCCTCGACTCCAAGGGCAACCCCGCGGTTGCCTATTACGATCGGACCAACCTGGCCCTGAAGCTGGCGAAGTTCGACGGCGCGAAGTGGTCGGTGTCGGTCGTCGACGGCAAGGCCGGCGCCAACACCGGGCGCTACGCCAAGATCGTCGCGCTCGGCGGCGGCTTCGTCATCGCCTACAGCACGGTCACCGCCGGCGGCGACAAGGGCGGGCTGATCTCCACCGTGCGCGTGGCCACGAGCACGAGCGAGTCGCCCGGCGCGGCGGACTGGACGTTCGAGGACGCGGTCATCGACAAGAGCACCCCGTGCCGCGCCACGCTCTGCGGCAGCGGCAACGCGTGCATCGCGGCCACCAAGGCCTGCGCGCCGGAGCTCGACGGCGCGAAGTGCACGCCGTCGTGCGCCTCGGGCAGCGCCTGCGTCGACAACGCCGGCGCCCCGAGCTGCGCGGTGACCATCGACGCGAGCAAGATCGACTCGTACCCCGAGGTGGTCGGCGACTACATCTCGATCGCGGTGGATCCGAAGGGCACCATCGGCATCGCTTACTACGATCGCATCCACGGCAACCTCGGCGTCGCGTCGCACGCGAGCGGCGCCTGGGTGGCGAAGATCATCGACGGCGAGGACGCGATGGGCAAGGACACCGGCGACGTCGGCATCGGCGCGTCGCTGTTCATCGACACCAGCAACGACTGGCACATCGCCTACGTCGACGGCCTCGCGGAGTCGCTTCGTTATGTGAAGCTCACCGGCGGCACCAAGGCCAGCGCGCCCGAGGTGATCGACGACGGCCTCGGCCTCGCGGGCGTGCCCTTCCCCGACGGGCAGCACCTCGTCGGCGACGACTCCAACCTGGTGGTGACCCCGAGCGGCGAGGTCCGGGTCAGCTTCCAGGACGCGACGGCGGGCACGCTCCACTACGCGGTGGGCTCGCTCGCGGCCGACAAGCACACCTGGGCCGTGCAGGAGATCAAGCAGGAGAACTTCGCCGGCGCCTTCTCGCACGTCGTGGAGATCGACGGGAAGCTCTCGCTGGTGAACTGGTGGCGGGCCGGCGTCCCCGACGTGGTCGGCGACGTCGCGGTCGTCACGCCGTGACCGCGCTGCGGGCCCTCGTCGCGGCGCTCTTCGCTGCGGCCGCGACCACCCTCGCGGGCGCAGCGCTGACGGCCTGCGCGACCGAGGCCCCGGCGTCGACCGACCCGTGCGCGAAGGCGATCGCGCGGCTGACCGAGGAGTGCAAGTTCACCGTCGAGGGCGACGACGGGGGCGCTCCGCTCAACTGCACGGGCGAGGCCGCCTGCGCCGCCGACTGCCTTTACTCGTCACCGTGCGACGAGATCAAGCACAACGGTCCGACCTTCAGCGGCTGCATCAAGGCCTGCGCGCCCTGAGCTAGGCCGCCTGGATCTCGGACGCCGACTCCATCGCCACGTCGCGCGTGGCGGGGCCGCTCACGCGAGCGCGCTCGGCCGCGACCAGCTCGAGCAGCTCTTGCTTCGTCGCCTGGCCGCTCTCGAGGAGCGCGCGCATGTAGCCGTCGACATAGCCGTGAGCCCGCGCGAGCCGCGGGTAGTTTTCGCCCTTTTCGCGCGCGACGAACACGTCGTGCAAGAGGCGCTGAAGCTCGGCGATGAGGTCGGCCTTTTTCTCTGAGCGCATGACGGATCTCCTCGAGGGGGCCGCGGCGTCGGCTGGAAAGGCCGGAGGGAGACCGGACACCGAGCGGCGGGACACCCATGCCCTTATCGGAGGCCGCTCGAACGGGCCAAATTTCGGCGCGCCGCACGCTGGACTTGACTCGAAAGCGCATCTCGAACACTCCAGTGAGTCCAATGGATCAGTTCTCCGCGCACCTCGATCGGGGGTGGGACCTCGTTCAGCGCGGCGACACCCGCGGCGCCGAAGCCTCTGCCAAGCGAGCCCTCGAGCTCGACCCCAACTCGCCGGAGGCCCACAACCTGCTCGGGTTCGTCGCCGCCCTGGAGGGCGACGGCGAAGAGGCGATCGAGGCCTACCGCCAGGCCATCGCCCTCGACGACACCTACCTCGAGGCCATGCTCAACGCGGCCGAGGTCTACATCCACCCGCTCGGCGACTACGATCAGGCCCTGGAGATGTGCGAGCAGGCGCTCGATCTCGCCGAGGTCGACGAAGAGATCATCGACGCGCTCCTGCTGAAGTTCGACGCGCTGCTCGGCAAGGGCGACGGCGAGGAGGCGGCGAAGGTCGTCGCCAAGATCCCCGCGGGCCCGTACGATAACCCGAACCACGCGTTCCTCGTGGGCCGCGCCTTCTACGAGATCGGCCAGGCCGAGAAGGCCGCCGCGCTCGTGGAAGAGGCCGTGCAGAAGGACGCGCGCCACGCCGAGGCGCAGTACTACCTGGGCCTGATCCGCGACGAGAAGGGCGACACCCGCGGCGCCACGTCGGCGTTCCTGAAGTCGCGCGAGCTCGATCTCGAGATGGGCATGCCCCCGTGGGCCCCCGGCCGCGAGGCCACCGGAAAGATCGTCGAGCGCGCCGTGGCCGCGCTCAACCCGGTGCTGAAGCACTATGTCGACGGCGCCGACGTCTACGTGTCCGACGTCCCCGGCGTCGAGCTCGTGGCCGAGGGCGTCGATCCCCGCGCGCTCGTCTTGCTCGACGGCTTCTCCGAAGAGCCGAAGCCCCGCGGAGGCCTCCTCGGCGGCCCGCTGTCGGAGAGCAGCCGCCCCCTCGCGGGCCCCTGCGCGCGAGTGTTCGTGTACGCGCTCAACGTGGCCCGTTTGGCCGGCAACATGGAAGCCATCGAGCGCGAGATCACCCTGGCTCTCGAGCGAGAAATCACCGCGACCTTCCTCGAAGCCGAGCAAGCCGAGCGCCCCGAAAAAGAGCTCAACTGATCCGATCGGCAATCGCCGCGCCGCACTCTGATTCCGTGGAGGGAGAGGGAGAGTGCTTCGAGAGTGTCAGTGCCACACCCCCGCTCCCAGACTGACACTCTGGTAGCGCGGGGACATGTCGGCGGTCGCCTGGATCTTGTAAATCACCTCGGGGACCAGGCCCCAGTAGGTGGTGTGGAAGAGCTTGAGATCGGCTCCGAACGTGAAGTGCTGGCGGCCCACGCGGTCGCCGAAGCGGCTGGGCTCGTAATAGGTGCCGAAGCGGGTGTGGACGAGATCGGGGATCGGCTCGGTCTCCACCCCGAAGCGCGGGGAGAAGCTGACCGAGGCGCCGGACGAGCCCGCGCCGCCCGTCGACGGATCGCGGTGGATCTCGTTCTGCCCGAGGAAGGCCTGGATGCTCACGCCCTGATCGACGGCGCCCGTGACCAGGAGCTCGGCCGTGAGCAGCAGGTGCTCGCGCGGCCAGTTCCAGTAGCGGGCGCGGCGATCGCGCTTGAGCGCGTTGAGGGCCCGCGCCTCCTCGCGCGCGTCGCGCTCGAGACCGAGGGCGACCTCGACCAGCAGCTCGCGCTCGCGCGCGGCGCGGGCGACGGGATCGACGATGCGCGCGACCTCGTCGCGACGGCGGCGCGCGCGCTCGGCGAGGCGCGCCTGGAACGCGGCCTTGACCTCGTTCTCTTGCTCGACGGGGTTGATCCACACCGGGTTGAGCGGGCGCGGGCCGATCTGCACCGCGGCGCCGACCTCGACCTCCCACGGGAGCACCACATGGCCCGGCAGCGCGAGGCCGACGGGGAGGCCGTTGCTGAAGCCCGGCGCGGGGACGCCCTGCACCGGGAGGCGCACGGTGCCGCCGATGCGGAACGACTGCCAGTCGGGCCGGATCAGGAAGCCGAGCTCGGGCGAGCCGCCGATCATCGTGAACGTGCCCTCGGGCGCGCTGATCCCCAGCGTCGCGAAGCGCGCGCCCCCGCCGATCACCAGCTGATCGCCGAGCAAGCGGAACGCGCCGAGCAGGTGGTACTTGCCGATGGTGACGTTGGTGGTCTTGGCCTGCGCGTTGGTGAGCGAGTAGCGCTGGAGCTCGGCGTTGAAGCCGGTACCGAAGCGGCCGTACTGGATGATCCCGCCGAACGTGCCGTAGAGAAAGTTGGAGTAGTCGAAGTCGAGCGAGCCCGAGTTATCGAAGTCGTTGTTCTCGAAGAGCGAGATCGGGATGGAGATCGATCCCGACCCGTCGATCTCGAAATCGCTCACGCTGAAGGGCTCGCGCACCGCGGGGCTCGCGGCGTTGGCGACGAACCCGGAGATGCCCTCGGCGTACGCGGCGTAGGCGCCGGCGATGCCGGTGACGCTGATCGGCGCGAGCAGCGGGCCCTGGAAGAGGTCGATCGCGAAGCGACCCTGCCGCAGCGGCGGAGGAGGATCGGCGGCTCGGGCCTCGGCGGACGCGAGGAGGCCGGCGAGGACGACGGGCACGATTGCGCCGCGTGCCCAGGTAATCGACGGCCAAGGAAAAAAACGAACCATCGGCGTATCGTCGCGCCCGCCGCACGGTGATAGCACTGCCGCGCGCCCCCGCGTGCGCGTAGAAGGAACGCGCCCTCCGAATGCCGAGCCCGACCCCCGAAAGCCCCGACGCCGCCCGCCGCCCGCCGCCCAGCGCGAGGAGGACCGGCCGCCGCGTCGCCATCGGCGGGTTCTGGGCCGTCACCGTGGCCGTCGCGGTCGCCAGCGCGTTCCAGGTCTCGCAGCAGGTGCTCTTCAACCCGTGCCCCGGCGGGCTCTCGTGCTCCGGCGCCCCGGCGGCGTCGTTCACGAGCTGCCGCGAAGGCCTCCTCGCGCTTCATTCGGCGGTCGAGCGGGCGCGCCTCGCCGCCGCCGGGACCGACGGCGAAGACGCCGCGCTGGCCCGCTTTCGCGCGGCGCTCACCCCCGAGTGGGGTCACCGCGACGACGTGGCCGCGGCCTGCCACGCCTCGGCCGACGACGAAGGCGCCCTCGACGCCATCGAGCGGCTCCGCTATGCCGAGGAGCACGCGGTGCGGCGCGAGGCGGGCGAGCTAGCGCCGCTCCGTCGCCGCGTCGAAGCGATCGTCGACCGAGAGCTGTCCCGCCCTGCGCTGCAGGCCCCGGCTCCCGGCCCCACCGCCCACCCGACGCTCGCGAACCCTCCCTAGGCCTCCCAGCGCCCGATCGCTTCCTTCGGCGCCCCGCCCCACGACTCGACCCGCACCCGCTGCGGGTCCCCCGACCCGACCAAAGATTACCGATGACGGACCTCACGATCACCTCCCCCGCCGCGTCCTCGAGCAGCCTCCCGCGCTCCGAGCCCGACGCGACCCCGGCCGCCCCCACCTTCGACGTCCTCCCCCTCTCCAAAGAGCTGCGCGAGACGCTGGTCGAGATGGGCTACACCCACCCGACCCCGGTCCAGCTCGCCGTCTGGGAGCCCGCCACCCGCGGTAAAGACGCGGTCGTTCAAGCCCGGACCGGCACCGGCAAGACCGCGGCGTTCGGCCTGCCGATCGTCGATCACATCGTGCGCCGCTCGCAGGCCAACGTGCAGGTGCTGGTGCTCAGCCCCACGCGCGAGCTGGCGATCCAGATCTCTTCGGAGCTCGATCGGCTGAGCAAGCGCCGCAACATCAGCGTGGTCCCGATCTACGGCGGGGCCCCGATGCCGCGGCAAATCGAGCAGATCGCCGGCGGCGCGCAGGTGGTCGTCGGCACGCCGGGCCGGGTGCTCGACCACCTCCGCCGCGGGACGATCGATCCCAAGCACGTGCGCCTCGTCGTCCTCGACGAGAGCGACGAGATGCTCTCGATGGGCTTCGAGCGCGAGCTCTCGGCGATCCTCGAGCACATGCCGAAAGAGCGGCAGACGCTGCTGTTCTCGGCCACCGTGCCGCCCGACATCGAGCGGATGGCGAAGAACAAGCTCCGCACGCCGGAGTTCATCACGCTCTCCGGCGATCACATCGGCGCGCTCTCGATCCTGCACTACGTGTACATGGTCGCGGCCGACAAGATCGGCGCGCTCCTGCGGATGATCGAGGTCGAGGATCCCGAGAGCGCGGTCGTCTTCTGCAACACCAAGGACGAGACCGAGCGCGTGGCCTCGGCGCTGCAACGGCAGGGCTTCGACGCCGCGTGGCTCAACGGCGATCTCGCCCAGAACGATCGCGAGCGGGTGATGTCGGCGACGCGCGAGGGGCGCCTCCGCTTCCTCGTCGCGACCGACGTCGCGGCGCGCGGGATCGACATCTCGCACCTCACCCACGTCATCAACTACGACTTCCCGCAAGACGCCGAGTCGTACGTGCACCGCACCGGCCGCACCGGCCGCGCGGGCCGCACCGGCACGGCGATCTCGCTGATCACCCCGCAGGACATCGGCGGGCTCT
>JBDTXR010000197.1:0-15691 GCA_040006075.1 Byssovorax sp.
CGATGTACCAGTCGAGCAGCTCTTCGCGCTGCATCAGCGAGAGCGCGTCGTTCTCGACCGTGAACTGGAAGATCTCGCCAAGTCCGGTGGTGATCGGGCCCATCTCCGGCCTCCCGTACTGCGCCGGCACCGCCTGCTCCGCCTCGCGCATGCGCTCGTTCACCTGCTGGCGCGCAAAGTAGATGTCGGTCTCGTCGGTGAACACGACGGTCACGACGGAGAGGCCGTACTTGGAGATCGATCGCACCTCGGTGACGTGCGGTATCCCGGCCATCGCCCGCTCCACGGGCACCGTGACGTACTGCTCGGCCTCGACCGGCGAGAGCGCGGGTGCGGCGGTGATCACCTGCACCTGGACGTTGGTCACGTCGGGCACCGCGTCGATCGGCAACGAGAGCGCCGCGCGGATCGCGACGGCGACGAAGATCAACGTCGCGCAAAGAACGATGATCCGGTTCTTCAGCGACCACTCGACGATGGCGGAGAGCAGCTTCATTGCTCGTCCTCCGCGAGGGTGCTCTTGAGCACCAGGCTCTTGAGCGTGAAGGCGCCGTCGACGACGATCTCTTCCGCTTCCCGCAAGCCCGAGAGTACCTCGATCTTGCCGAGCGCGGCGCGGCCGAGGACGACGGGGTGCAGCTCGAAGTCGTCGTCGGGGTGGCGAACGAAGACCACCGATTTACCGTTGATCTCGGTGACGGCGCTTCGCGGGACGACCAGCGCTGGAGCGCCCTTCTGCTCTCCGCCCGCGGAGATGCGCGCGGTCCCGAAGAGCCCGAGGCGGAGCAGATCGCCCCTGTTCTGAAGGCGAATGCGCGCGGTGACCGTGCGCGCGACCGGATCGATCTGCCGGCCCACGAGCTCCAGTGGGCCGTTGAAGCGCTCCTGGGGATAGGCGTTGAGCTGCACCTCCGCGGGCGCGCCGGCCATCACGCGCGCGAGATCGTTCTCGAAGACGCGCCCGAGGAACCAGACCTGGCCCAGCTCGACGATCGTGGCGATCGGGCGATCAGGACCGACGGACTGCCCGACCACGGCGTCGCGCAAGACGACGATCCCGGCGATCGGCGCGCGCAGCTCGATCAGCGATCCGGCCTTGCCCGTCGCACCGAGTCCGAGAGCATGCAGGCGCTCCGCGGAGGCCCTGGCCTCGGCGTCGAGCGCGTCGGCTTCGCCCTGCGCCGCGATCCGATCGCGCTCGGAGGCGATCCCCTCGGCGGCGAGCGCGTCGAGCCGCTTGGCGTTGATCTTCGCCGCCTGGGCGCGGGCCGCTGAGCCGGCGAAGGCGGCGTTTCGATCCGCGAGATCGGCCACGCGCACGACGGCGAGCAGGTCCCGCGCCTTCACGGCGGCGCCCTCGGTGAAGGCGACGCGCTCTATCGTGCCGGCGATCGGAGCCGCCACGCGCGCGGAGCGATCGGGATCCGCCGCGATCTCGCCCGGCAGCTCCAGCACCGCTTGCAGCGCCTCGCGGACGACGGGCGCGGTCTTGATCTTCGCCCCCGCGATCACCTCTTTCGTGAGGTGCACGCGCTTGGGAAGCTCGTCGTGCTCGGGCTCGTCGGCGTGCACGCTCTCGGCCGTGGACGGTGAAGGCGCGGGCGCCTCCGCGGCCTTCGAGTGATCTTTACAGCCTACGAGCCACGCGCTCGCCGCGAGCACCCAGGGCAAGGCGCCCGCGAGACAATGCCTCGGTTCCATTTCGACGCTCCTCGGCATGCTCCGCGGCCCACGACGGGGCCACGCGCGATCCCGCGCGAACGAGCGCGCGGGAAATGCCTTCGACAGTGATCACGAGGGAACTGCGAACGCGCGTCCCTGAACTGGCTCAGCGGCTCAGGCTCGCGGCGGACGTTCGAGCGACGAGCGCGGCGGCGCCGGAGGCGCGCCGGACAGGTAAGGCGTCCAGGGCTCGAGGAGATCCCACGCGAACTGCTCGGGGACGGCCGCAGCCACCTCCGGGGGGAGCGAAGGCAAGCGGCCGTGAGGACAGGAGCAGTCGGGGCAATCGGGCGGACAGCCGTGCTCGTCCGCTCTCCCGTCATCGGAGCAATCGCACATGTCGATGCAGGCGGCATCGGCGCCCCCCACGAGGTCGAGGAGAATGTGCGCGCCGCCGGAGAGCTGAAGGGCGCACGCGACCACCAGGAGCCGGGCTACCTGAACGAAGCGTCGAAGCCACAGCGGAAGCACGCGCGCAGTTACGAGCACACGGCGACGCGGGGATCGAGTGGGCAGACGCGGCCTCATTCCAGCCGGCCAACGGTGCACCCGCGCGCAGAGCTGGTCAAGAGGAAGCGTCGGCGCTTTCCGGCCCCGATCAGTGCGGGCAACGCAGCCGTGAAAAATCTCGGTCACAGTTCCCTGGCACGCCGCTAGGACAGGCAAGGAGATTGCCCATCATGAACACGCTACGAACCCATGTTCGCAAGATCGCCGCCGCTCTTCTCTGTCTCGGTGTCCTCGGCGCAGCCGGCGGCGTTGCCTACGCGCGGTCCACCGGCTCGTGCTGCGCGGTCGGCGCGTCGTGCTGCCACCCGGGCTCGCCCTGCTGCCAGCACGGCGCGGTCGCCCAGCAGTAACGCGATCCCCGCGTGCGCGATCCGGAGGAAGACGAGCTCGACCGCGCGATGGCGCGGCTCGCGGATGGAGAGCGGGAGGCGTTCGATCCGCTCTTCCGCGCCCTCCACCCGCGCGCTGCGCTTCGCGCGCGCGCGGCTCGGTCCGGATCGCGCCGAGGATGCAGCGCAGGCGGCGCTCGTGAAGGTGTTTTCTCGCGCGAGCGAGTTCACCCCGGGCGCCGCCGTGTTGCCCTGGTTCTATGCGGTCGCGGCCAACGAGATCCGCGCCGTCGCCCGCGCTCCCGCGCCGCGCGACGGTGTCCCGGAGGAAGACGCGGAGTCCCCCTGGGCGGCCTCGCCCGAAGATCCCGAGCGTCTGCTCCTCGACCGCGAGCTTCACGAGGCGATGGAGCGCGCCATCGCCGATCTCGACGAGTCGTCCGCCGAGGCGATCGGCGCGCTGCTCGGGCGCGCCGCGCGGCCGGCCATCGGCGAGGTTGCTTTCCGTAAACGCATCTCGCGCGCGTATGCCCGATTGCGAGTGCTGCTGGGAGGATTCAATGGACGGTGATCACGAGACCGCTCGCCGGGCCGCCAAGCGAGCCTACGAGCTGGGCCGCCTCCGTACAGCGGTGCTCCGAGCGGCGTCGATTGCCGTGCTCGTCGCGGGAGCGGCGGCGATCGCTGTGGGGATGCGGGCGCTGGCCTTGCTGCCGCTCACGCTGCTCGGCTGGGTGCTCATCGAGTGGCGTGGTGCCTGGATGCTGCGCGGCGCGCGGCGCGGCCTGCTCGCGGGCGTTGCGGCGCTCTTTCTGCCACTGTCGATCCTACGCCCGTGTTGCGCGGCGGGAACCGTGGACTGTTGCCGTGGCTCGATGCCACCGATGTGCGCGGCAGTCGGCGGGCTGCTCGGCCTCTCGCTGGCGCTGCTCATCCCCAGGGCGCCCGGCGCACGACGGGCGGAGGCTGCGCTGGGTGTGGCGCTCGGGGCCGCCTCGGTGGCCGCGCTCCGCTGCGGGCCGCTCCTGCTGGGCGAAGCCGCGGGGCTACTCGGCGGACTGACAGCAGGTGTCTTGGCGGCGAGCCTGGCGCGCGCCTGGGTGGACCGTCGGCATGCGTGAGGCGGTCTACGACCTCGGCGGCATGGCCATCACGGCAACGCAATCGTTTGCGTCGTCGTTGCAATGACGTAGTCGCGCGCATCCCACCCGCGCTGGCGGGCAAGGCGAACCGGGAGCGGCCGATAGACCACCACAGCGGACACCGTGGCCTTCGCGCAGCTCGGCGGGACCGCGAAGGCGTGCGTCGTCATCACTGGAGCGAGCGGCGCGAGGCGATTGTCGCTGACCATGTCGTTAGCGCGGAAGTGGGGGACTCCGCGGCGCCCCAGCGGATCGACCAGCGTGCGCGCGAAGCTATAACCGCTCACCCCGGCGAGCGCGATCGAGATTCCGCCGTCCACCGGAGGCCATACCGCGGCCTCGCCGAGGAAGAGAATGTCTCCGGCCTGCACCGTGATCGCCTGGCTCAGCGTGATCACCCCGCCCGCCGCGGAGACCACCTGTGCTTCTCCCACCGGCGTGCGGATTTCGAGGCCTTTGTCGCTCGGCGTCAGGCTCGGGTTGGCGAAGAATCCAACCCCCTTGTAGTCATCGAACATGCCTGTCGGCCGCACCAAGCGAAGCACGTCGCCCGCCTTCGCCGCCGCAGCTCCCGCCGCCCAGGTGATCTGCGCGCCATTCACCGTCGCGCCGCCGCCGACCGTCGCCTCGGCCAAGGCGCCGCCCCAGTCGTCCAGCGTCATTCCGCCGGCCGGCGTCATGGTTTTCCCGCAGGCATCGGCGTGCAGCAAGAGCAGCAGTGAACGCATCGGCTCGCCCGTGGGAATGGCGTGACCGGCCGTCCCATTCTTGACCTGGACCGTGATCCCGAGCTGCCCGGCGTTCACGGATCCCGCAATCCCCACCGTCACCGACTTGTCGATGAGCCGCGGGCTTCCTTCGAGCGGACTGCGAAAGATGTGCTTGTTGGTCTGCTCCGACGGGCGCACGTAGCCGAAGGTGATGCTGGCGTCGGTCGGCTTGGTCACGTCGACCGAGTTGGTGAGCCCGGTATCGTCCGCCGGCATGTGGCAGAACTGACAGGGCGTTCCCTTCGTGTTGTAAGTGCTTGTGGACCATTCCTCGTAGGTAGAGTGCGTGGGCAGGCCGCTCGGCCAGCGCACTGGATCCAGGGACGTGCCGGGCAGCATCGCTTCCTGCTTCTGCTGGTGGCACCCGCCGCAGAGCTCCGAGGTCGCGAACTTGGGCTGCATGCTCCCCCCCATGAACGAGTTGGGCACATCCGGTTGCGGCCCATACATGACCTGAACGAGGATGCCGTTGAAGTCGTCGTTGAGGTGCTCGCGCGGGCGCTGGAGAATGAGCGCCCCGCCGATCCCCGGTGGCTTCGAGAGATCGACGTCGCGGACGTGGTGGCAAACATCGCAATGATTGCCGTTGTCGAAGGCGATGCCGGTGGCCTCGTGGAGGTTGCGCCCACCCGCGGGCCCATTGATCCCGGGCGCGTGGCAATCGGCGCAGCGACCGAAGCTCGTGGGCTTGCTCGCCGCAGCGAGCGCCGGATCATCACACGTGAGCTTCCCGACGCCACCGCAGATGGGATTGAGATCGGGGAGAACGCCATCGCCCACATAGCACTTCGAAGCGGATGTTTGCGGGTCGCCGGGGACGAGTCCAGTGCGCCACGCACCGCCCGCTGCGACGCACGCGCTCTGCGCGGTGATAGCGGAGGCGACGCCGGCATAGAGGTCCTGCACCAGTGGATCGCGCGTGGCCTTTGCGTGCGCCGAGGTCTGAAACTGCTTGGAGAACGTGGTGTGGCAGTGGCCGCAGAACTTGGTTGATTTGTCGTGCGCTTTGTCCCCGTTTCCGGGCTCGCCGTAGACGTAGCCGATGTTGTCCGGCTGCGCGGCGAACTTGAGCGCGAGCGTGATCGGCCCGTCCAGGAGCTCGAGAAACTCGGCCCCGGCGGTGCGATATCCGAGCTTCGCAGCGACGACACCGGGGATGCCGGGGATCGCGTTGGACAGCTCGATCGAGAAGGTGCCGTCCGGTCCGGTGGTGAACGCGGGCTTGCCGCCGCCTTGCATCACCGTCGCGCCGTCGACCGGTGAGGTGCCGTCGGTCACGAGGCCGGTCACCACGAATTTGTCGGGCAGTGGGAGGGATCCGCCAGATCCACTCGATGTGGTGACGCCGCCTGTCCCGGTTGACGTCGCCGTGGTCAGAGAGGTGCCACCGGTGCCTGACGCGACTGCGCCCGTCGTGGGATCCGACGAGCAGGCCGCCACGAACGCGATCACGAGCATCGGCGGGAGGAGCAAGGTCAACGGGGCTCGGCGCGCCGTGGAGTGAACCAGAAGGGCGGCTCGCGCCACGCGAGCAAAACTTTGGGACCTCACCATCGGAACCTCCAAGCTGACAACTCGGTCATGTAAGCACAGTTGTCACATCGATTCATCGTGCGTGGTTCGTGCGCGTGGTAAGGTCGCACAATGGAGAGGCGTCAGAGCTGGCCGACGAAGCGCCCCGAAAGGAACGTCGCCTGGACGCGACGCCTCGGGTCCGCGTGTCTGCTCGCGCTCTTCCTCGTCGCTTCCCTGGTGTCGGGGAGCACGTACCTTTGGTGCGTCCCCATGCAGCGGGCGATGCACGGGTGCTGCTGCGACACGGAGCCGACGTCGGAGCTGGAGGCGCGTGCTCAACCGGGCGAGACGCTGCGACAACCCTGCTGCGATAGCCGGCATGTCTCCGAGCTGACGAGTGGGCGCGTCCCGGCGCCCATGAAGGGTGTCCCCGCGGCGCTGGCGACTGTGATCGACGCGCGGGTCGTTTCGCTCGAATCGCCGCGCACGTCGGCTCGCCGCCTCGTTCTGCCCCGTCCTCCCGCGGTCGCGCGTTACGGTCCCGCTCGTGCGGGGCCGCAATACGCATCCGCTGTCTGCGTCGCCCTCCAAGTCTTCCGCTGTTGACCAGCCGCCTGCTTGTCGGGTTGGGCGGACGGCTGCGTCTGCCCTGAAGGACGGCTCCGGCGCGCTTGCTGCGTGACGACGGCCGTCACGCAGAGCGAGCTGGAGGCGAAGAATGGCACATGGAAGCGCCTGGCTGGCGGGCGTCGCGATGGCGACGAGCGCTATGGCCGGAGGTTGTTTGTCGACGAGCGCACGCCGCGCGATCGCAGCCGCGGAGAGCGCGCCGGAGGTCGGCGCGGGCCCCGGCGAGGATGCTGTTGGAAGCGCAGGCCGCCGGACGCAGGAGGTTGCGGCGCGGCGAGAGGCGGCGCTCGCGGAGGCGGTCGATCGACCGACGCTCGAAGCCGTCGCGCTCGCGGATCAGCCGAGCCTGGAGGCGGGTGCACACCGCGCGCGAGCCCTGATCGCGCGCGCGCGGGCCGAGGGCAGCCTGCCGCCGCCCGAGCTGATGTCCGAGATCTGGCAGGTACCGCTCTCGGCGCCGTATCGCCTCGACAAGGCGGGGATGATCATGATCTCGCTGCGCCAGCAGATCCCGGCACCTGGCTCGCTCGATCTGACGGCCGAAGCGACCGCGCTCGAAGCCCGCGCCGCAGCGACGGTGGTCGCTGTCGACGCGCGGTCCCTCGTGCGGGAGATCGACCGCGCCTTCGCCGACTACGTGGAGACGACGGAGCGCCATCGCGCGCACCTCGCGCACCGCGCGATCGTGGAACGGATGGTTGCTGTGGCCGGCGCGCGTTACCCGGCCGGCGCGCCGCTCGGAGACCTGACCAAGGCGGACCTCGAGCGAACGCGGCTCGAAGTGGACGTCGCCCGTGAGCGCGGCGCGGTCGCCGAAGTCCGCGCGCGGCTCAACGGCCTGCTCGCGCGCCCGATGGACGCGCCGCTCGGTGCGCCGCGCGACGACGCGCCGGAGACGGTCGCGCCCTCGGCTCACGAGCGCTTGCGCGATGCTGCGGCGAAGAACCCTCAGATCGCCACGGCCGATCTCATGCACCAGGCGGCCGAGACCTCGGCGCGAGCCCTTGACCGCGAGGCGACCTTGCCGTCGTTCATGGTGGGGCTCGACTATTTCCATCCGGTTCGGAGCATGCCCGTCGGCTGGGGTGCGTCGCTCAGCATGTCGCTGCCCTGGGTCTGGGGAGCCGCGTCGAGCCGCGCGGAGAGCGCGGGACAGCGAGCGCTCGCGGAGCGGGCCGCGATCCGAGGCGTGCGCGTCCGCGTGGACGCGGAGTTCATGCGGGCGCTCGCCGCCGTCGATGCGGCTGCGCAGCGCTTCGTCCTGCTCCGCGACCTGACCCGGCCGGCCGCGCAGCGCGCGCTCGATGCCGCTCAGGCCGGCTACTCCGGCGGTGGAACCACCCTCCTGGCGTGGCTCGATGCCGAGCGGTCCTCGCTGGATGTCGAGGTCGAGATCCAGGCCGCTCGCGCCGATCTTGCTCGCGCGTTGGCCGACCTCGATTGGGCGGCGGGCGAGCGGGTCGCCCGTGCCCCGTTGCCTGCGGCGAAGGAGGTGTCCCATGAGCGCTGACCCCGAAAACGACACGAAGCCTTCGGAGGCGCCGCCGAACCCCTCGCTGCCCGAGCATCCCTTCGAGGAGGGCGAAGAGGCGCCGCCGCCGGGCGTCCGGACGATGGCGATCGTCCGATGGATCCTCCTCGTCCTCGTGATCATCGCCGCCGTCTTCTCGCTCGCATCGTTCGCGGTCCCGCTCTTCGCCGAGGGCGCTCCGAGTGAGCAGAAGACCCCGCGCTACCACTGCCCGATGCACCCGCAGATCGTCTCCGATCAGCCCGGCGAGTGCCCGATTTGCCACATGTCGCTCGAGCCCATCCCGGAGAGCGCGAAGGCGACCGCGCCGACCGCGCCGACCGCGCCGACGCCCGCGCTCGTGCCCTCCTCCTCGGCACGCGCAGCCGCGCCGATGCCAGCGCCCACGCCGTCGGCATCCTCCGACGGCGGCGCGCCTCCCGCGGCGCACGACGGGACACCCTCGACGGCAGGCAGCGCGCCGCCCGACACCACGCCGATCACGCTCAGCCTCGATCGCACCCAGGCGATCGGTGTGCGCACCGCGCTGGTCGAGCGCAGGAGCTCCTCGGACCCGCTGCGCGTGACCGCGGTGGTCGAGACGCCCGAGCAAGGGCGGGCCGAAGTCCACGTGCGTGCGCCCGGCTACGTGGAAGCGATCAACGTTCGCGACGTCGGGGTGAAGGTGAAGGCGGGGGAGACGCTCGCCGCCATCTACGCTCCCGAGGTCTTTCAGGCAGAGCAAGAGCTGCTCGCGATGCGCGGGTGGACCGCGCCGGCCACGACGGGATCGCCGACGGACGCAGCGAGGCAAAAGCTCCAGTTGCTCGGCCTCGGCACCGACGCCATCGACCGGATCCTCGCTTCCGGGAAGCCGGTCCGCGCCGTCGGCATCAGCAGCCCGATCGACGGCTACGTGGTGGAGAAGAACGTCGTCCTGGGCTCGTACGTGACGACGGACAAGCCGCTCTTCCGCATCGCAGACCTGCGCCGCGTCTACATCATCGCCAGCGTTTATCCGCGGCAGATCGAGGCGATCCGCGTCGGCGAGCCGGCCACGTTCGCGACGCCCTCGCTGCCGGGGCGCACGTTCGAGACCAAGGTCGATCTCGTTTACCCGGACGTCGATCTCGCCACGCGCACGGCCCGCGTCCGTCTCCGCGTCGACAACGCTGGCCTGGTCCTGCGGCCCGGCCAGATCGGCACCGTAGAGCTCCGCGGCGCGACGGCGGACGTTCTCACGATCCCGAGGGACGCCGTCGTCGACACCGGCCGCGCCGTGTACGTCTTTCTCGCCGGGGAGGGCGGCCGCTTCGAGGCGCGAACGGTGGTGCTCGGTGGACAGGTAGGCGATCGCTTCATCGTCGATCGCGGCCTCGCCGAGGGCGATCGTGTCGTGTCCGGCGCCACGTTCCTCATCGACGCCGAGAGCCGGCTTCAGGCGTCGCTCACCGCCGTGAGCCCGGCGCCGCCTGGCACCGGCGCTGCGGAGGGCGGCACGGCGGCTCCTCCCGCCGACGCCGTCGCGCTCCCGCCGTCGCGCTGCGATGTCGACTTCGATCGGGGGAAGTTCCCCGAGAAGTGGCAGCAGTGCCGCCAATGCGAAGTGGTCCACCGCGGGATGGGGACCATGGAGCAAGACTGCAAGAGCACCATCCCCAAACCCTGGCGCTGAGGAGCCCCACCATGATCGGACGGCTCATCGATCTCTGCGCCCGGAACCGTTGGTTCGTCATTCTCGCCTTCGTCGTCATGGCCTTTGGCGCCGCCGCGGTCCTGCGCCGGACTCCAATTGACGCGATCCCGGATCTGTCCGATCCCCAGGTGATCATCTTCACCGAATGGAAAGGCCGGTCGCCCACGCTCATGGAAGACCAGGTGACGTATCCCATCGCGAGCGCCTTGTTGGCCGCTCCGCGCGTCACCGATGTCCGCGGCTTTTCGATGTTCGGCATGTCCTTCGTCTACGTGCTCTTCGAAGAGGGGACCGACGTCTACTGGGCGCGCTCGCGCGTGCTCGAATACCTGAGCACGATCAACGCGCGCATGCCCGAGGGGGTCACGCCTTCGATCGGGCCGGACGCGACCGGCATCGGCTGGGTGTATGAATACGCGGTCATCGACCGGACTGGCAAACACGACCTCGCCGAGCTGCGCACGCTTCAGGACTACACGCTGCGCTACGCGCTGGAGAGCGTGCCTGGCGTGGCCCAGGTCGCGGCGGTCGGCGGCTACCAGAAGCAGTACCAGATCACGCTCGACCCGGACCGACTACGCGCCTTCGGCGTCACCGTCGATGATGTGGCGCGCGCGGTGCGTCGCTCGAACTCCGAGGTAGGCGGTCGCGTCCTCGAGATGAGCGGCCGCGAATACTTCATCCGCGGGCGCGGCTACCTCACCGATCTCGCCTCACTCGGCGATATCGCCCTTCGCGCCGGTCCAGAAGGCGCGAGCGTGCGGGTGAAGGACGTTGGCACGGTGCAGTTCGGTCCAGAGGCCCGGCGCGGCGCCGCCGACTTCGACGGGATGGGGGAGGCCGTCGGCGCGATTGTGATCATGCGCTACGGCGAGAACGCCCTCGGCCTCATCCAGCGCGTCGAGGCCAGGCTCGACGATCTCCGCCGGACCTTGCCGGAAGGCGTCGAGATCGTCACCACCTACAACCGAGCAGGGCTGATCGAGCGCTCGATTGCCACGCTTCGGCACGCCCTCACCGAAGAGATGATCGTGGTCAGCCTCGTGATCATGCTCTTCCTGCTGCATTTCCGGAGCGCGCTCCTGCCGATCGTGAGTCTGCCCCTCGCGGTGCTGCTCTCGTTCGTGCCGCTGTACCTGCTCGGCATCCCCTCGACGATCATGAGCCTCGGCGGCATCGCGATCGCCATCGGCGCCACGGTGGACGCCGAGATCGTGATGGTCGAGGCCTGTCACAAGAAGCTCGAGCACGCGCCGCCGGGCCTCACGCAGGTCGAGCGCGCGCGGCTCCTCGGGGAAGCGGCCAAGGAGGTCACCCCGGCCATCTTCTTTTCGCTGCTCATCATCGCGGTCTCGTTCGTGCCGGTCTTCGGTCTCACCGGCGAGGCCGGCCGCCTCTTCCGCCCGCTCGCCTTCGCCAAGACGTTCCTGATGCTCTCCGCGGCGATCCTCAGTGTCACGCTCGCACCGGCGCTGCGCGATCTGCTCATCCGCGGCCGTATCCGGCCCGAGTCCAGGCACCCGGTCTCCCGGTTCATCATCGCTCTCTACAAGCCGTTCGTGTACGTGGCGCTGCGAAAGCCCATCACCACGATCCTCATCGGGGTCTTCGCCGTCATCTCGGCTATCCCGCTCTTCCTCCGGCTCGGCAGCGAGTTCATGCCGCCGCTCAACGAGGGCGATCTGCTCTACATGCCAACGACGCTTCCAAACCTCTCGATTGAAGAGGCCAAGCGCCAGCTCCAGCGCCAGGACGAAACCCTCCGTAGCTTCCCCGAGGTGCGGACGGTGTTCGGCAAGATCGGCCGCGCCGAGACCCCCACCGATCCAGCGCCGCTCTCGATGGTGGAGACCATCGTGCAGTTCCAGCCCCCCGAGCAATGGCCAAAGGTGCGTCACGATCGCTGGTACTCCTCCTGGGCGCCGCGGTGGCTCAAGCATCCGCTCGGCATGATCTGGCCGGAAGAGCGGACCGAGACCTGGGACGAGCTCATCGCCAAGATGAACGCCGCGATGCATCTGCCAGGCTGGACCAACGCGTGGACAATGCCTATCCGCACCCGCATCGACATGCTCGCGACCGGCGTGCGCACGCCGGTCGGCATCAAGGTTTTCGGCAGCGATCTCGCGTCGATCGAGCGCGCCGGCAA
Source organism: Byssovorax sp. (assembly GCA_040006075.1). Lineage (GTDB taxonomy): Bacteria > Myxococcota_A > Polyangia > Polyangiales > Polyangiaceae > JANYGI01. Next base: position 11,974 of record JBDTXR010000197.1, read on the forward strand.
GGCGCTCGAGGCGATGCTCAGCCGCGTCCCGGGGACCCGCAGCGTGATCTACGAGCGGTCGACCGGAGGGACGTACATCGACATCGTGCCTGATCGCACCGCACTACAGCGCTATGGACTCCAGGTCGATGATGTCCAGTCGGTGATCGAGAGCGCGATCGGCGGCGAGCCGGTGACGACCACGATCGAGGGGCGAGCGCGCTACACGGTGAGCCTCCGTTACAAGCAGGACTTCCGCTCCTCGGTGGAGGAGCTCCGCGGCGTGCTCGTCCCGCTCCCCGGCGCGACCGGCGCGCCGCCGCCCGAGGGAGCCGGCGCGGCGGCCACGGGCGCCAACTACGTTACGCTCGGCGACGTGGCGCGCGTCGCCGTCGTCGAGGGGCCCCCCATGCTCAAGGACGAAGCGGGTTTGCTCGTCGGCTATGTCTACATCGACGTCGATCCGACGAGGGATATCGGCGGCTACGTGAACGAAGCCAAGCGGATCGTGGCCGCCGCCGAGCAAAAGGGCGAGCTCACCCTCGGCTCGGGCATGTACCTGCGCTGGACGGGGCAGTACGAGCAGCTCGAGCAGATGCGTGAGCGGATGAAAATCCTCGTGCCGGTCGCGCTCGGCATCATCATGGTGCTGCTCTATTTGCAGTTCCGGCACGTGATCGAGGTCTTGATCGTGCTCCTGTCGATCCCCTTTGCCCTCGTGGGGAGTGTCTGGCTCCTGTATTTGCTCGACTACCGACTCTCCACCGCCGTGTGGGTCGGCGTCATCGCGCTCGTCGGCCTCGCGGCGCAGACAGGGATCGTGATGATCGTCTACATCGACCAGGCCTTCCACCGACGCCTGAAGGCGGGCAAGGTCCGCGACCTCAACGACATCATCTGGGCGCACATGGAGGGCACGGTCATGCGCGTGCGACCCAAGCTGATGACCGTCTCGACGATGCTCATCGGGCTCGTCCCGCTGCTCTGGGCGACGGGCAGCGGAGCGGACGTGATGAAGCGGATCGCGGCGCCCATGGTCGGCGGGCTGCTCACCAGCGCGTTCCTCACGCTGGAGATCATCCCCGTCGTGTACACGTACTGGCGGTACGCGCAGCTCAAGCGCGCGAAGCGGACGGGCCGGCCGCTCGAGGAGATCGTTCGCCTTGGCTGATGGGCAGCTCTATTTCCAGGGCTTCGAGATGGTAGTCTTGCAATCCGCCTCCATGGTGCCCATCCCGCAGTGCACCTTCTCGCGCTCGATCCATTGGCCCAGCGCGAAGGCGCGGCCGGCGCGCGACCGCACCGGGGCCTCACGAGCTCCCTCCCCCGGCAGGAGGATCGTCGTCATCGCCTCTCCATGTTGCTGTGTCCTCGGCCATGGGGCGCGACGCAACTCTCTCTCTCTCGGCGAAGCGCGGAACAGGCCAGTCGCGGTGTCCGCCCGCTGGATCAGAAGCTCGAAGGATAGCCGTCGTGGAAGGTGAGGATCTTCCCACTCTCCGGGGCGCACACGTAGACATTTCCGCTCGTGTCTGCGGTAGCGCAGTGCGCTCCTGCCGCGGTCGGCACCGTGCCGAGCAAGGAGAGCTGGCCCTTCGCCGAGACCCCGAGAATGGCCATCGTCTTGCTCGTTGCGCCCGGCAAATAGAAATGCCCGAGCCCGGCGCTGTAGGCGATGACATCGACGCCCGAGCCGTTCGAGAGGCTCGACAGGATGGCTCCGGTGGTGACGTCGAGCACCACGGCCTTGCCTTCCGTGCAGCCGACGAGGAGAAAGCCGCGCTTCTCGTCGAGATCGATCCCGCGCGAGCCCAAACAGCCGTTGGGCCACGAAGCGACGATGGCGCGTGATTTCAGGTCGATGGCCTTGGTCGTGCCTTTCCAGAGGTGGGTGTAGGCCCGGCCGCGGGTCGCGTCGATGATCAGCGACTCGGGGCCTCCAGGGACCGCGATGGTCGCCGCGTGAACCGGGCTCGGATTGGGCCCGGCAGGAACGGTGAACACCTCGATGCGATCGGAGTCCGGCTGACTCACCCAGACCTCGTGCGTGAGCGCGACCCAGCGCACGTAGTCCGGGCCCGCGCCAAGCTTGACCGAGCCCGTGATCTTCTGCGATGCGGGATCGATGACGGCGAGCAACCCCGTGGTGCGATCGGTCGCGAAAATGACGCCGGGGCCGAAGTCGGCCGAGGTGACGCCGAACTCGTGGCCACCGGCAAACGTCGTCGCGGCGCTGAAGCCGCCAATCGCCGTCACCGCGTTCGAGCCGGGCGTGATCAGATCGACGCGTCCGCTGCGCGCGGCCGGCACGAGCACGCGGCCGAGCTCGGGGGAGGAGCGGAGATCGTCGAAGCCAATCCCCGGCGCGCCCTCGGGCAGCGCGATCTCTCCGTTGCCCGCGCCGCTGCCCGCCGACGCGCCCGAGCTCGTCGCATCGCCACTGGACGTCGGGTTGCCGGAGGTCGCCGGCAGCGCGTTGGTGCAGGCGGCGGCGAGGATCGCGGGGAGCGTGAAGGCTGCCGGGAAGGTTCGTGATCGCGTCATCGTGGGCGCACGATGTATCAGTTGCACTACCGGGCACGCAACTGCATCAACCAGAACGTTTGCGGTCGGCCGCGCGCCGCGCGAAAGCCTTGGGATCGATGCTCAGCTCGGACGACCCTCGCCGCGGATCGTGGCTGCTCCTGATCCATCAGCTCCCACCGACGCCGCCTTACTTCCGCGTGAAGATCGGGAGACACCTGGCCCGCATCGGCGCGGTCGCGATCAAGAATTCGGTCTACGCACTCCCCGCCACGCCGCAGACGCAAGAGGACTTCGCGTGGGTGTACCGGGAGATCACCGGCGCCGGCGGCGAGGCCTCGGTGTACGAGGCGCGCCTCGTCGAGGGACTCTCGGACGAGCAGCTCGAGGCGCTCTTCCACACAGCGCGCAACGCCGACTACGAGGCGCTCACGGAGGAGGTACGGGCCGCGCAAAAGGCCTTCCCGAAGCGGGGAGCGCTCTCGGCGCCGCGCCGGGAGGAGATCGAGGCGAATGTCGCCCGCTTGAAGCAGCGCCTCGCCGAGATCGCCGCCATCGACTTCTTCGGAGCGACAGGCCGCGTCACCACCGATGGCCTGCTTGGTGGCCTCGACGCGCGATTGCACGAAGCCTCCGGCGGCATCCCGCGACGATCAGCAAGCTCGATGCGAGTCGAAGACGTTCGCCGGCGAACATGGGTGACGCGCAAGGGCATCCACGTCGACCGCATCGCCAGCGCCTGGCTGATCCGCCGCTTCGTCGATCCCGAGGCGCGCTTCAAGTTCGTTGCCAGCAAAGGCTATGTGCCCGAGCCGGGCGAGCTTCGCTTCGACATGTTCGAGGCCGAGCTCACCCACGAGGGCGACCGCTGCACGTTCGAGGTGCTCATCGATCGCTTCGGCCTCGACGACGCGGGGTTGCGCGCCGTGGGCGAGATCATCCACGACATCGATCTCAAGGACGCCAAGTTCGGCAGGGCGGAGAAGCCCGGGGTTGAGCGCCTTGTCGCCGGGATCGCCCTGACGCAGAAGGACGACGAAGCGCGCCTCTCGCGCGGAGCAGCTTTGTTCGACGATCTCTACGAGTCGTTCACCGCGGCGCGCCGGTGAGATCGTCGAAGCAGGTCAAGGAGTCGGCCGTGGTCTGGAGACGTCGTCCTGGAGCACCGCGCGCCGACGCATCATAGCGAGTGGACCGAGCCATCGGCGGAGAGGGC
>JBDTXR010000198.1:0-15662 GCA_040006075.1 Byssovorax sp.
CCTCGGCCTCGATGCGCGGCGACCGACAGACCTTCGCCCGCGGCATGGCCATCGCCACCGGAAAGAAGCTCTTGCTCGAGGGCGAAGACGTGGCCTTTCGCTTCTTCGACTCCCGCATGTACGAGCTCCAGCGCGCCCGCAATGGCCAGCTCCCGACAGCCCACCTGCTCTCGTTCAAGGGCGAGCACGGCCGCAACCCCGCGCGGGTGTTCGCCGAGCTCGCCAACGATCTCGAGATGAGCCGCCACCACGATCCGAGATCGCCTGTCGTGCACCTGTTCACGCACGCCGCCCTGTATATCCCGAGGGAAATGGTGCAGGCCGTGACCGCGCTCGCCCACCTCGCGGCGGTGTTCATCCTGCCTTCGGGGGGCAAGCTCGACCTCGACTATCTGGATCTGCTCAACGCGCACTGGGTCGTCGACCACGCGACGCTGGCGCACGGCGCGGCCCGGGCAGATGCGGCCAAATCGATCCTGGGAGAGACGGATACAGCGCATCTGCGCGCGGGAGATGCCGAGGGACCCGTGAGCAAGATGGGGGGCCCGCAAAGCCAGCTCGGCGGCGCGAAGTCGCGCAAGGGGGGGACGCCGTCCACGCGGCCTCCGCCGTCGGAGTATTGAGCTTGAGCTATTCTGTTCAGGGCGTCATCGCGCTCTGCTCATGACGATTTCCAGGAGATGAACTGGGCCAGTCGCGTTGATCGTGCGAGGGTGCGGTCGTGCTCCGTAACCGCTTTGATCAGGCCGTGAAGGACCTCTGTCGTGAGTCCCTCGAGCCCGACGGAACGTTCGAGTCCGACGCCGAGTCGACCCCCTCCACCCAGCGCATCGATGGCTGGTTCGCGCCGGATCCGTCGCGCGAGCCGACGCGCAATCGGCTCGGGCTCTTCGGCCGGATCACGCAGGATGCGTGCACGCTCGAGCCGTTCCACGCGACGCCGGACGGCGAGCAGGTGGGTGAGTGCATCCGCAAGCTGTGGAACTTCCGTCACGTCCTCTCCGTTCGAAGATCCGCGCCGGCGCTGCCGCGCTTGTGGATCCTCTCCTCGGGCAGACCGCAGAGCGGCATTGACGGCTTCGGCTTCGGCAGCGCGGAGGGCATCGCGCCGGGTGTCTACCTCGCGCCGCCGCGGCTCTTCACCGGGCTCGTAGTCATCAGCGAGCTGCCGGCGACGCGCGAGACCCTGCTGCTGCGCCTGATGGGTGCCGGTCGAACCTTGCAGCGGGCGATCGCCGAGCTGAGGGCGCTCCCCACGAACGCGCCGGAGAGTGCCATCGTCTTGCCAGTCCTGCTACGCTACCGGCTCGATGTCCCCGCGGATCTGGCGAAGCGAACGAGCGACGACGAGGAGTTCCTGATGAGCACGCACGAGATCGTGGAAGCCTGGAAGCGCGAGCAGCGGCAAGCCGGAATCACGGAAGGCCGACAAGAAGGCCGGCAAGAGGCGCTGCTCGATCTTTGCGAGGCTCGCTTCGGCGGGTTGACGGAAGATCTGGCGGCTGTCGTCCGAGCCACCCACGACGACGCGACGCTGCGCGAGTGGCTCCGGCTCGCGGGCACGGGCACGGTCGACGATCTCACGGTGCGGCTGCGATCGCATCGAGCGAGCTGAGCCGATGCCCGCGCCGATCGCCGCGCGCGGCTACTCCGTTCGCACGATGATGTGAAAGCCGAAATCGGATTCCACCACGTCGGAGAGCTGGCCGATGTCGAGCTCGAACGCGGCGTCTGCAAAGGGCGGGACCACGTCGCTGCGCTCGACCGATCCGACGGATCCCTCGCGGGACGCGGCTCCGGGCTCCTCGCTGTACTCGATCACGATCTTGCTGAAGTCGGCGCCGCTGCGGAGCTTGTCGCGGGCCTCGATCGCGCGGAGGCAGGCCTCCTCGCGGGATCGCGCGATGGCCGGCTTCGCGCCCTTCGCGCCGTAGTACTTGATGAGCACATGCTTGGCGCCGATGCGCGCGGGCTCGCCGGCGCGCTTCTCGCGCTTGGCGCCCGCGGTGCGGAGGCAGGCTTCCGCGGACGTCTCGGTGGCCGCGGGCGCGGCGGCGGGAGGGGCGGCCGTTATGGGAGCGCCGCATGCGGCGAGCGAGAGCGCGAGGGACGTGGTGGCGAGGGCGAGGGCGCGGAGCATCGCGGGGAGACTACCTCTCCTCGGGCGTGCCGCGGCGCGATTCAGGCGCGTCGCGTCGCTCACGGCAGCGCGTCGAGCAACCCCGGCAGCTCCGTCCCCGGCACGGCACAGTGCTCCTCCTTGGCCACGTGCACCGACAGCCGCCCTCCGCTCGCGGGCACCATCGCGGCGAACTGCTGCCCGCACGACGCCGTCTGGGTGCCAGCGCGGTAATCCATGGTGACCTCGAGCTCCGGATTCGACTTCATCCAGGTGGACCATGTCTGGATGGGCGAGCACACATAGCCCGTATCCAGCCCCCACACCTGCGTCAGCCTGGCGAGCGCGCCCGTCGCCATCTGCGGGTCCGCGCTCGCGGCGGCCAGCGGGTTCAAGAAATCGTAGGCCCGCGAGTGCCCTGCGAGGATCAACGACGAGATCCCCGGCGCGCCGGCCGTCCGGTGCTGTCCGACCTGCGCGAGCACCTCGGCCACGACGCCGTTGAGGTTCGCCGGGATCCCGAGCTTGTGGTGCGATCCGCCAAAGGCCATCCCGTTCGCGGAGAGGTGCTCCCAGTCGAAGAACGGTACCACCAGCACCACGGGCCGCTTGGTCGCGTCGACGACCTTGGCCAGGTTGAAGGGAGCGTCGGTGACGAAGCTGAGCGGGGGAGTCTTGGCCACCGGGGAGCACACGTTGAGCCCGTGCGCATAGACCAGCACGTCGACGTCGCTCGCCGCGTCGGCGGCCTCCGGGAGGAAGACCGCGATGTCGACGGCCAGCGTCTTCGCGCGGAATTTCCAGGCCTTGCCGCTCGCGACGGGCGTGCTTTGCGCCGGGCCGGTGAGGTATTTCCCGGAGCTCCACCCTGTGAGGCTCTGGTAGCTCACGTGGTAAAAGCCGCTCACCGGATCGGCGTCGATCAGCGAGACCTCGGCGCCGGTCGGGATCACCGTGAGCACGCTGCTCGACGTCGACGGGCCGCTCCGCAGGTTGAGGCCCGTGGTGGTGCTCAGCGTCGTGCCGACGGGGAGGGAGCCAGTCAGGCCGTCCTGATTCGCGTCCTCGGCCTCGAACGACTCGTCCGCAGGGGCGGCGATGCAGCCGGCCGCGGAGAGGAGGACCAGCGCGCCGAGCACCGGGGCAAGGCGAGAGAGGCAGCGAGGGGCGGGGCTTTCCATGGTGCGCGCGCGTTGCACTGCACATCTCAGGCCTCGCGCGCGAGCCTCCGCGGTCCGGTCCGGATCCAGAGAATTTCCAGCCGTTACGCGATCGGCGCCCGATCGCTCGTGGGCTCCGGACACGCCTCGCGTGGGGTGTCGCTTGCCCACCCTCTGGATCCCGGTTGGCCCACGGATCGCGGTCGGCGCGTCCACCAAAGACCATCGCCCGCGCCGGCGCGAACCGTGATAATTTCGCCGGAAAGTCCGTGGCGTGAGACGAGCTACATGCAACGAAATTCACACGATTGGAAGCGGTTGATGGAAGCGTACGCCCTGGATGACCAGCGGCGGACCGCCCGGTACAACGGCGTCACCACCCTCGCGGAGCGGATCGAGTACAAGGTCTCGACGCTGAAGTACCAGTTTCTCCCCCACTACTTTCACGGCGTTCCGGGGTGGAGGCTCTGGCTCCGCTCCCTGGGCGGGCCGCGCACGTTGCCCGATTTCGCCTGTGTCGGCGCGATCAAGAGCGGCACGAGCGATCTCTCCACGTACCTGTTTCAACACCCCTGCATCCTCCCTCCGCTCTCGAAGGAGGTCACCACCGGGAACACCAAGGAGTGGTTGCTCTATTACCCCACCGTGAAGGAGAAAGAGGAGGCCGCGCGCCGGAACGGCAAGGCGCTCTCGGGGTACTTCAACCCGGTGATGCACAGCCTGACGCTCATCGACGCCTACCACCGGGCCAAGCCCGACGCCAAGATCATCCTCATGCTGCGGAACCCCGTCGATCGGGCCTACTCGCACTACAAATGGGATCTGCTCATCGGGGGGAAGAAGATGCTGAATCACCCCTATTACAAGTCGTTCGCCGGTCACGTCGACATGGCGCTCGACTTCTTCCCGGCGGTCCCGTTCCCCTCCGCAGCGTCGAAGTTCGAGCTGCTCCAGACTGGCATCTACGTCAAGGCCGTCGAGCTGTGGATGGATCGCTTCGGCCGTCAGAACGTGCACGTCCTGCGCGCCGAAGACTTCTTCAAGGACGTCCAGGGGACGCTCTGCAAGATCCACGAGTTCCTGGGGATCCCCCCGATCAAGCCCGAGCTCCACGAGGTCATGAACCAGAACCCGCTCAAGGCACCTCCCTTCGAGAAAGAGACCCGGGCGAAGCTCAAGGCGTTCTACCGCCCCTGGAACGAGCAGCTCTATGCGCTCCTCGATCGGGACATGGGCTGGGACTGAGCGAGCCGGTCAGACCTTCAGACGGCCGCGGCGAGATGCTGGGCGCGCCGGTACTCGCCCAGCATCTGATTGACCTCCACGCCCACCAGCATCACCAGGCAGAACAGGTAGAGCGCCATCAGCGTCACGCCGATCGACGCCAGGCCGGCCTGGTAAGCGCCGCCGTCACCGACCCGCTTGATGTAGAGCCCGTAGCCGAAGCCAATGGCGATCTGGAGGGCGGTCGCGAGGAGCGCGCCGGGCACGATGGGCATGGTCCGCCGCGTCGCCGGGGGCAGGGCGATCCAGTAAAGGCCGCTCACCAGCCCGAGCGACACCAGGGCTCCCAGGCCGAACCGCAGGAACTGACCCACGCCGCTGGTCTCGAACCGGAGCGCCTGGAACAGGGTGGTTCCGCCGAGGATGTGCCAGGTCCAGCCGAGGCCGGTGGCGAGCAGGGTGAGCAAGGCAGTCCCCGCCGAGAGGACCAGGCACGTGAGCAGGGCCGCGACGCGCTTCCGCCACCACGGTCGGGGCGTGGCGTTGGCCTCGATCTCGATCCCGTCGAAGATTGAATGCACCCCGCTCGAAGCGAGCCAGAGAAACATCACCCCCGCTCCGAGGCCGACCTTTCCCCCGTTCCAGGCGGCCATCCGGCCGAGCTCGGCCCGGAGCAGCTCGCGCGTCGCGCCGGGGAGGGAGTCGAGCAAGGGGGCAGCGATTGACCAGTTGCCGACAGCGAGCTTGGCCGCGACCACGCCGACCACGGCGGCCAGCGGCAAGAGAGAGAGGAAGAGCCAGAACGCCATCTCGGCGCCGAGCCCGAGCGTTCGATTGGCGTCGAGCCGCGTCAGAAGGCACCTCATCCAGGCGCGCGGGCTGGCCAGGAAGCCGTCCTCGGCGGCGTTCGTGGCCGGGTGAACCTGGGCCGGGCTCCGCGCCGGGTGCAAGGCCGAGAAGCGATCACGACGGGCCCTGACGCGCGCGCGAACTCCGGCCCAGGAGAAGAGAGACGGATGATTTCGTTCGGTGGGTTGCGACGTTGAGCTCTGGGGCGGGTCCACGGGGCCTCGGAGCGTCGGTCCTAGCAGCGAGCATGCCGCTCGCGGCTCAGCCCGGGCGCGCTCTCGCAGAGTCGACGGTGTGGCAATACGCGACATCGTGGTCAATTTTGCTGCGCGCCGGGTCCTGAGCGCGCGCCCACACTTGTGCCGCGAGCGGCGCCGCGCGAGCTGGCGCGAGTCCTGCTAACGCGCCGACGACGTCGCGCCTGTCCCGGCGCGAACAGCGGGTAATTTGGCACCGTCCCCGACACGAGGATGACCCATGTGGCTTGAAGCTATCATTTCGCAAGAAGATCTCGTTCAGGTGCTGGAGGAGTTCCTCCCGGTGAAGATCTTCCTGGATCAAGACGAAACAGGCGAGGGCGAGAAGAAGAAAGACGAGCCCGAGCGCTCTCTCCTGCTCCACCCGGCGAGCCAGATCACCCTCGTTCCCGAGGAGGGCGTCCGGGTGACGTGCCCCGCGGAGATCACCTGGTCCATCGCCGGAATCAGCCCCACGATGAAGATCGACGAGCTCAAGGTGATGATTCGCCCGAGGGTGGTCGAGAAGAACAAGGGCCATGTGCTCGAGTTCGGGATGGAAGTCGAAGAGGCGGACTTTCACGCTCTCCCCGGGTTCATCGACGACACCATCGCCAAGGCCGTCAACGCAGCTCTCGCGAAGAAGAAGCCCGCGTGGAACTTCACGGAGACGCTCACGCGGACCGTCGGCCTCGGCAAGATGTTCGATCCGGTCGAGGACCTGAAGATCGAGGTCCAGTGGGGCAAGACCAAGATCGGGGGCGAGTCGCTCGGCCTCGTGGTCTCGTTCAAGCTCGGCTTCGTCCGCGGCGACTGACGACGGCGTCGTCGTCGGCGCGCCCTGCAATCACGCCACACCGCTGCAAGAGCGCGACACCGGCGTCGAACCCCCCATCAACGATTGAGCAGGAACGCGACGGCGTACAGCGCCGCTCCGGCGAGCCAGGCGATCGCCCGCGCCGGCATGCCCTGCGTGAAGGCGAAATAGGGCGCCAGCGGCGGGATCACCAGGGAGCCGAGCGCCGCAGCGAAAAGGCGTCGGCGCGCGAGCCCGAAGACCGCGACGACGTGGACGGTGACCAGCAGAGCAAATGAGCCAACGAGGCCGATCGCCAGCGCCGCGTCGTGCGCCTCGCTGGTCATGGCCTGGTGACCTCGGCGACAGGCGCGGGCACCAGCACAGCGCAGACCTGTCCGTGGTCATCGACGTTGAGCGGGCGACCTGACGGATCACGCCACTCTGCGCGCGCGAAGAGGAGCTGACCGTCGGCGCGCCGCTTCGTGGTCCACGGGGTGAAATAGGCGTTGGGCGGCGCCGTCGTCCACGCGCCGTCCCGCCATTTCCACGCTTTGGCATCCCACTCCCATTGCCCATCAATCCAGATCTGGCCGGCGGTTTTTTTCTCCGGGATCGTCTCCACGCGGGCCGCCGGCGGCGGATACGGGACCTCGATCATCGCGCTGGTCGGAACGATTCCGCCGGGAGGCTTTGGCAAGCTGGTGGAGCACGCCGGCAACGAGGCGAAGGCGAGCGCGAGCGCGGCACCCAGAGCGGAGCGGGAACGGGAGCCAGGAGGGGAGATCATCGGGTATCTTTGCAGGACCGGCGGGCTCGTGTGCAATCGCGGTGCCGTGCCCGGTCGAGTACGCCAGGGTCGAGATCGGGGAACGAGAATTGCACAAGCGCGCCCCGGTGTCTTTTCTGGTTGCTTCTCCGCTCCGGCGCGAGTCGTCGCGGCTCTGTCCCGACCACGCGCGATTCAGGCTCGGATTTGCGCGCTCGGGGATCGCGACGGCGCTCGGGACACTCTGGCTCGGCTCCACCGGGTGCGCCTCGATCCCGAAGGGCGCCGCCTCGGTCGACTCCGTCTCCATCGATGGCAACAAAGCCGTCTCCAGCTCGGACATCGAGGACAAGCTCGCCACGACGCCGAGCCCGAAATTCCTCGCGCTCTTCCGGGGGGTTGTCTACGACTACGAGCTCCTCGATCGGAGCGTGGTTCAGCGGGATCTCGAGCGCGTGGAGCGGTATTATCGCGCGCGCGGCTACTACGAGGCTCAGGCCCGCGCCGGGCGGATCCAGTACACGGGAGAGAAGCACGTCGAGGTCACCATCGAGGTGGAGGAAGGGTTACCGGTCCTCGTTCACCAGGCGCAGATCACCGGGCTCGAGGGCCTCTCGGCGAAGGACGACAAGGCCGCTCGATCCGCGCTCACGGCGCTCGTGAAGGACGGCGCGCCGTTCGAGGAGGAGCCGTATCAGAAGGCCGAGGTCGCGATGACGCGCGCGCTCACCGATCGCGGCTATGCCTGGGCCAGGGTCGAGCGGCGGGCCGACGTGGATCTGCCGCATCATCAGGCCACGCTGTATTATACGGTCCGTCTCGGCCCCAAGGCCACGTTCGGCGCGATCACCATCACGGGCCTGCGCGATCTCCCCGAGAAGCCGGTGCTGCGCGCCGCCGCTCTTCCGGCGGGCGACGCCTACTCGACTTCCAAGCTCGACGCCGCTCAGCAAGCGGTGCTCGAGCTCGGTACGTTCAGCTCGGTCGAGATCACCCCCGAGCTCGTCGAGCCGCCGCCCGCCGACGCGGTGGTGCCGCTGAAGGTGCATGTTCAGGTGCAGAAGCTCAAGAGCGTGATCCTCGGCGGCGGCGTCGAGCTCGACTCGATCCGCGCGCAAGTGCACTTGCACGTGGGGTGGGAGCACAAGAATCTGTTCGGCGGGTTCCGGCATTTCATCGTCGACGTCAAGCCCGGGCTCGATCTCTACCCCACCCGGATCCCGAGCTTTCAGGCTCCAACGACGCCGCTCCTCGAGGAGCGGTTTCGCGCCGAGCTGCGCCAGCCCGGCTTCCTGGAGGCGCGGACCAACGGCGTCATCAGCAGCGAGCTCAACACCTATCCGTTGCTCCTGACGACCACGGTGGATCCGAAGGCTCCAGTGCTTGGTTACCTCGAGTACAAGGGATCGGTCGGCCTCGACCGGACGCTCTGGAAGCTGTTCGCCTCGCCGAGCTACAATTTTCAGTGGAACAACCCCTTCGTGTACAAGGGGACGCGCGATCCGGATCTCCGGCCGCTGGTGATCTCGTACATCGACGCGGTCGGACACTTCGACTTTCGCGACGATCGCCTCCGTCCGCACGAGGGGGTTTACCTCCAGAACGATCTCCAGTTCGCCGGCCTCGGCGGCGACGCGCTCGACGTGCGGATCCAGCCCGAGGCGCGCGGCTACGTGCCGATCGGGAAGAAGGTCACCCTGGCCGGACGCGCCACGGTGGGGTTCCTGTTCCCGTTCAACTACGGTAACGCGCCCAAGGCGGCGATCGACAGCAAGCCCGGCGATCCCGGGCGCGCCGAGGCGATCCGTGATATCGAGCTGATCTATCTGCGGGGCTTCTTCTCCGGTGGACCGAGCTCGAACCGGGGGTATCCGCTGCGCGGCGTCGGCCCTCACGGCGTGGTGCCCTTCCTGGCGTCCGGCGTCGGCGTGGCCTCGGCGAGCTGCGATCGCACCAGCCCGAATTTCAGCGAGGCGAGCTGCGCTGTGCCGCTCGGCGGTCGCTCGCTCTGGGAGGCGTCGATCGAGCTGCGCTTTCCCATCCTGGGGCCGGTGAGCGGCTCGGGGTTCTGCGACGCCGGCGACGTCTCGCCCGATCAGCTCTCGGTGCGCTTCAACTATCCTCACCTCTCGTGTGGGCCCGGCCTCCGCTACGATACGCCGATTGGCCCGGTGCGCCTCGACGTGGGGTTCCGGATCCCCGGCGTGCAGGTGCCTGTCGCCGAGGCCGCCGCGGTGAACGCCGACGCCGGGACGTTCTTCGGCGTGCCGATGGCGTTCTCGTTCGGTATCGGAGAGGCCTTCTGATGAGCGCCTCGATCTACCGAAAGAGCGCTCGTGACCCGGCCTCTCCCGGACCCGGGCGGGCGCGTCGAGCCATCTTCGCGGTGGCGAAATCGGTCGGCGTCGGGGTCGTCTTCGCGGCGGCGGCGGTGGGCGGCCTGGCGCTTCACCTCAACATGGCCGCTCCGCGGAGGTTCCTCGCTGCGCGGGTGAATGGCCTCCTCGACGGCGCGTTCAAGGGCAAGGTGGTGATCCAGCGGCTGGGCTCGATCCATCTCACCCGGCTCGACGACGTCGACGCCAGGGTGCTCGATCCCGAAGGACACCTGGTGATCGACGCCCGCGGCGTCCACGCGCGCTTCGGGACGGTGTCGCTGCTGCGATCGCTGGTGAGCGGCGAGACGCTCACGATCCACATTCCCGAGGTCTCGATTGACGGCGCCGAGGTGGTGCTCGAGGAAAACGACGCCGGCGAGCTGAGCCTGGCGCGAGCGTTCGAGTCGAGCACACCATCGACCGGCGCGCCGTCGCGCGGCACCGAGGTGACCATCGACGCGATCCAGATCCGGCACGCCTGGGCGCACGGTCATCTGGCGGCGATGCCGGTGATCGACGCGGATCTGAAGGATCTCGCGGGCTCCTTCATCTACACGCCAAAGACCCTGGGGTTCGACGTGCTCCACCTCTTCGTGCGCGGCCGCGGGCTCCCCGGGATGAACCCGGAGGGCGAGGTGGTCGGCAACGCCTCGTTCCCGGCCGACGCGAAGGAGGGGAATCGGATCACGGGCAAGTACGATGGTCTCCTCGGCGCCGTGCCCGTCCGCGCCGAGGGCTCGGTCCTCGGCAAGATCGTCAATGCCACCGTCGATGTCCCGGAGACCAGCCCCGCGGCGTTCGCGGCCCTCTCGCCGGGTCTGATCCACCTGGGAGCCCCGCTCGGCGCGCACGCCGAGGTTCACGGCGAGCTCCCGGTGCTGAAGCCGGAGCTCCACGCGAAGATCGGAGCGAGCGAGATCACGGGAACAGGCAAGCTGACGCTGCCCGACGCCACGGGCGTCAACCTCGAGGCCTCGATGCAGCTCGACGTGAAGGATCTCGACGTGAGCCAGATCGATACCCGCGCTCCGGCGTCGCGGCTCACAGCGCAGGTCGAGGTGTCGATCCTCTCTCGACCGGGCGGCAAGGTCACGGGAACGTACCGGATCGAGAATCAGGTCGGCGAGGTGAGCGGGCAGGTGATCCCGGCGCTCCGCGCGCGCGGCGACTTCACTCCTCGGACGGTGAGCGGCACAGCCGAGATCGCCGAGCTGGGGGCGCCGACCACGGTGCAGTTCTCCCTGGCGCCGCGGCCGGGCAGCTCGTCTCCGGATCAGCTCGATTTCAAGGGCAAGTCGACGATTGCCAACCTCAACGGGATCCCCCGGCTCGGGCCGATCGCCCGCGGGAGCGCGAGCGTGGCCGTCGAGGGCGGGCTCGATCTCACCACCAAACGACTCACCGCGCGGGCGACCGGCGATGTCCGCGGCCTCGGGACGGGCGGAGTCGTTCTCTCGCGTGGATCCCTGGTGGCTTCGGTCGAGGGGCCGATCGCGACACCGCACTTCACGGCCGCGGTGCAGGGCTCCGGGCTGCGCGCCGGCGGGTACGCCTTCACGCGCGTCAGCGTGAACGCCAGCGGTACGCCGGACCAGATCGACGTGAAAACAAGGCTCACGGGCGGCGACAAGGCGCCTTCGATCACCGCCCGCGCCCGGGTGTCCACCCGCGGTGGGGTGGCGGTACGCGGCGCCGACGTGACCCTGGAGCGCGGGGAGATCAAGAGCACGGCCACCATCGACTCGGTGCGGATCGCGGGCGGCACGGTGGATATCCGCGGGGTGAAGGTCGAGGGGCTCGGCGATCCGATCCTGGCCTCGGCGCGGATCTCCGGCGGCACCATCGCCGTCACCGCGAAGTCGCCTGACGTGGATATCGAGCGCGTCGCCAAGCTCCTCGGGCGCGACGAAGACGTGCACGGGCACGCCGCGCTCGACGTCGACGCGGTGTCGTCGCGGCGCGGGCTCGACGGCCGCGTCAGCGTCGAGGTCCACGACCTCTCGAGCGGCGGTATCACCGGCGGGACAGCGCGGATCGTGCTCGCGGGCAAGGGAATGCACCTGCAAGGCGACGTGGAGCTGGCCCTGGGCGACGCCGGCAAGCTCTCGCTCTCGGCCACCGATCTCGAGCTGGGAGGCCCGCCGACGACGCCGGCTTCCTGGAGGGACGCCACGGGCAGCGTGGCGGTGACTGGCACCCTGGATCTGGCGCGGCTGATGGCGCAGATCCCCGAGGACTCGCGCCCTCTTTTCGAGGCATCAGGGACTGTCGCGATCCAGGGCAAGGCCTCGCGGCCGTCGCGATCGGTGGCTCCCGCGCTGGAGGTCGAGGCCGTGACCTCCGGCCTGACGCTGATCGGAAAGCAGGAGACCACGACGAACCCCGATGGATCGGTGGTCCTCGGCAAGGCGCCCTGGCGCTCCGAGGGCACCGATGGAACGTTCGGGATCAAGCTCGCCGGATCGAGCGGCCTCACCGAGGTCGCGGTGAAGCTCCACGACAAGCTCGGGCCCCTCGGGTCGCTAACGGCGAGCGCGACCCTGCCGCTCGCGGCGATCCTCCGCGCGCCGGCGAGCCTGGTCGATCGCGTGCGCGAGACGCCGATCCAGGCCCGGATCAGCGTGCCGCGGCGCTCGTTCGAGGCCTTTCCGCCGGCGCTGGGCGAGATGCCGTTGCGGGGTGAGGTGGCGCTCGACGCCGAGATCACGGGCACGGTGCGCGCGCCGAAGCTGGTCTTGACGGTCCAGGGGACCAACCTGCGCTCGCGGACCGCGGCGTCGTGCGTGCCAGTCATGGACATGACGGCGCGGGTGGCCGTCGACGGCGACAAGGCCGAGGTGAAGGTGACGGCGTCGCGCGATCGCCGCGAGGTGATGATCGCCGACGCGGCGGTGAAGGCGAATTTCGTCGAGGCCCTGACCGGCGAGAAGCTTTCCTGGGAGGCCTCGGTCAACGCCGCTCTCCAGGCCTTCCCGCTCGACGCCGTGAGCGCCTTCGTGGAGCAGCCGATCGCCGGGGACCTCAGCGGCAAGATCACGGTCAAGGATCTCCACCGCGCGGCCAGCCTGGACGCGGATCTCGATCTCCACGGGCTCGCGCTCGATCATGCCCTGTTCCCGACCGGCAAGATCGTCGTGGCGATGCGCGACGGCGCGGTGATGGCCTCCGTGCGCCTCGATCAGAAGGACGGTTACGCCGAGACCAGCGCCAAGGGGGCCATGAAATGGGGCGCGGTGCTCGCTCCCTCGCTCGATCTCGAGCAGCCGATCGACGTGGGGATCCGCGCCAAGAACTTCCGCGCCGACGCGGCGATGCCCTTCGTTCGAGGGGTGTTCACCGAGCTCGACGGGCGGATTGACACGGACTCCAAGCTGCATGTGGAGCCCGGCGGCAAGAGCGGCTCTCTCGACGGAGCGATCGTGATCCGCGACGGCGTCTTCGAGCTCCCCCAGGTGGGCGAGCGCTTCCACGCCTTGCAAGGGCGGGTGATCATGAAGCCCTGGGGCACGCTCCGCTTCGAGGATTTCTCGGCCGAGGGCACCACGGGCAAGGTCACCCTCTCGGCCGAGGCGGTCCTCAAAGGCCTCTCGCTCGAGAGCGCCAGCGCCAAGGTGCGGATCGCCCAGGCCGAGAGTCTGCCGCTGGTCTTCGAGGGCGTATCGCTGGGCAAGGCCTATGGCAGCGTCGATGCTACCCTGAAGATGGCCGACGACGGCAAGGTGCTCGACGTGAAAGTCAACGTGCCGAGCTTCCACCTGGAGCTGCCCGAGAGCTCCGGGCACTCGGTGCAATCGCTCGATCCGGAGAAGACGGTCCGGATCGGCGTGCCGGTGAAGCACGAGTTCGTGGCCCTGGCGCTCGTCCCGCCCGTGAAGCCGCGCGCGCCCTCGGATCTGGTGATCCGGACCTCGGTCAAGCTCGGGAGCGACGTGCAGATCAAGCGCGACACCACGGTGAATATCCACGTCTCGGGCGAGCCGCAGATCGAGGTGGGCCCGGAGACCCGGGTCACCGGGCAGATCCGGTTGGGGCGCGGGAAGCTGGAGATCCAGGGCAAGCAGTTCATTCTCGATCGCGGCGTGGTCAGCTTCGTCGGGCCGGATCCGGCCGATCCTCAGGTGGTCGCCACCGCCTACTGGGACGCTCCCGGATCGATCCGCGTCTACGCCGATTTCTCGGGTCACGTGTCGTCGGGCAAGCTCTCGTTGCGCTCGGAGCCGGGCCTGACCCAGGACCAGATCCTGGCCCTGATCCTCTTCGGCTCGCCCGATGGATCGTTCGGCGCAGCCCCGAAGTCGGGACAGGCCTCCTCGGCCGGCGTCAAGGCCGCCGGCTTCGCTGGAGGGGTGGTGACGCAGGGGTTGAACAAGGCCATCTCCGACCTCACCAGCGCCGAGATCACCACCCGGGTCGATACGTCGGAGGCCAACAACCCGCGGCCCGAGCTGGCGGTGCAGATCTCGAAGAAGGTCTCGGCCCGCCTCGGCTACAAGCTCGGTGTCCCGGCCCCCGGCGATAACCCCGATCGCACCGAGCTGACGCTGGACTGGCGCTTCGTCCGCAACTGGAGCCTGGAGGCGGTGGTCGGCGACGCCGGCAGCACCGCCCTCGACGTGGTCTGGCGCCTGCGCTACTGAGGCCTATTTTGCCTTCATCAGCTTGGCGACCCACTGGCCGTACAGGTAGATCGCGAAGGCCGTCACCAGGCCGACGATGGCCATGATGTACCAGACCATTCCCACGTTGTGCGTCGCGTAGAGCTGGCGAGTCAGGTCCCACTTGTCCATCTCGGTGAGCGTGACCAGCTTGTCGAAGGCCTCGCCCTCCTTCAACGCCTTCAGCGCGTCGCCGACGAGCAGGCCTTTTGCTTCGAGCATCTCGCGGGCGAAGCGCTCCTTGGAGGCGAAGTGGTCGTAGAGCGAGGGGCCGACCTTGCCCTCCAGCGTCCAGCCGATGGCGAGGGGGACCTGGGAGAAGCCGAGGTACATGGCCTTCTTGTCGCTCGGGGCGAAATTGCCGATGAACTCGCTGAATTTCGGGCTCGACAGCATCTCTCCTACGCTGAAGATGGCGATGGCGCCGAGCGAGATCCACCCCAGCGTGGAGAAGCCCGAGAGGACGATGGCCAGGGTGGCGAAGAGGGTGCCGACCACCATGCTGGTCGTCGCCCGCATCTTCCCGGAGAGCGAGGCGAAGAGGAAGCAGGTGAGCATGATCAAGCCTGCGTTGATGTTGAGCATGCCCTCGGGCTGGATCTCGGTGCCCGTCTTGTTCATGACGATGAAGAACTTCACGATGGGGTTCGTGGTCCCCGTGGTGCCGAACAGCGCAGAGACGATGCCGCGGGTGTCGACCCAGTCCTGGATGTGGTTCGGCAGCACATCGAAGAGGGCGTTGAACATGAACCAGAAGCCGGAGAAGATCAGCAGGTAGAGCCAGACGTGCGTCTTCTGGAGCTCTACCAGCGACTCGGCCACCAGGTTCTTGCGCTGGAGCTTGCCGGCCTTCTCCAGGCGCCCGCGCTCCAACCGCTCTTCCTTTCCAGGCTCCTTGTACGTGAGGAGCATGATGAAGTTCATGCAGATGATCACGGCGCACGCGAGGAAGACGTTGCGCCAGGCCAGCTTGCGCATGTAGCCGGCCACCAGCGGGCCGAGGAAGCCGCCGATGTTCACGGTCTGGTAGAAGATGCCCCAGGCCATCGAGCTGTTCTCGCGCGAGGTGGAGCGGACCAGCGTGGCCTGGATACCGGGCTTGAAGATCGCCGTTCCCGTGGCGAGGAGGAGCGCCCCGGCGAAGAACCCCCAGTAGCTGGGGAAGAAGGCCATGACCAGGTAGCCCGAGATCTTGACCACCGTCGAGACGAAGATGGTCTCTTTGTATCCGTACCTGTCGCTGAGCCCGCCGGTGAGCGCGGGGATGATCGACTGGAACAGGGCCCAGGTGGCCAGGATGTTACCGAAGCTCCCGAGGGTGACCCCGAGGCCGCCGTCCTTCTCGGGCGCAGCGGCGTAGAGCGTGGCGACCGCCTTGACGCCGTAGTAGGCGAGGCGCTCGATCATCTCCATGCCACCGCAGATCCAGAATACGTAGCTGAGGCTGGTTATCGCGGCGACGAGGCCGAGCTGCTT
>JBDTXR010000199.1:0-15662 GCA_040006075.1 Byssovorax sp.
CGCGATCAACCGCTGAATCGGCGATCCCCATAGCCGCATAAGGGCGAAACACGAGCCAGAGCCGGAGCTTCTTCCGGCCGGGCACATACGACGACAGATGGAGCTCGGTCCCATCGAAGCCCGTAGAGCGAGCGTCTTGCAGATGGCTCTTCCGTCGTTTCGTCGGACGTTTCTATCGGCCACCGCCTCCGGGAGCCTTTGTCTGCACGGCCTACGCATCCACCGGCATGGAGCGGACACGCCCGCGTCGATTTTCCGAAAATATCGTGGAGCCGCTGCATTTTGAGCTCGACGATCGCGGCGCCTCGGGAAAAGTGACGCCGCGCTGTCCACTGGTTGCCGATGGGCGCCTAGACCCGGCCAGCAGAGAGTGTGAGCGCTGTGGCTGCCCCGTCCGGTCGGGCCAGGTCCACTTCTGCGCGACACCTTCCCAGGAGGATACCATCCCATGATAGCGAGTGCGTCCATGTTCGTTGCGTTGCTGGGGACTCTGGCCATCGCGGCGTGCAGCTCGCCGGGCACGAGAGGAGACCACAGGCGCCGGCGGTGAAACGAGCGGGCCAGGCGAGCCCGTGGAATTCTCGTGCACCATTCCGAGCTTGGGCCTGTGCTCGGACTACACGAAGCTTCCTCACGGAGCCGCCGCCGACGCGGCGAAGGACGAGTGCGGGAAACAGAGCGGGACGCTGGGCACCACCTGCTCGGCCGTCGACCTGATCGGCTGCTGCGCGCTGACGCAGAGCGGGGGCGGCGTGTCCATTTGCTACTATGGCAGCGGATTCCATACGCGTGAGCAGGCCACGAACCAGTGCTCGCAAACCCCGGGAGGAGCCTGGTCCGAGCCAGCTTGACATCCCGGGCGCGCATCGCGTCTACTCGCGAAGTATGCCACCTCACGCCCCACCGTCCACCGCCGGGGTGGGCGCTCTCCTCGCGAGCGTCTTCGCTGGGGATCGTGGGGCTGCGCGCGATTTGACCGAGCGGATCTTGCTGCCGATCCTCGACACGGCGGTCACGCGGACGCTGCTCGGTGCGCGCGGCCAGCGGTTCGAGAAGACCGATGTGATCCAGGAAGTATTTCAGCACCTCTACCAGGACGACTGGCGGCGGCTCCGCTCGTACGACGCCGAAAAAGGCTCGCTCTCCAGCTACATCTGGGCCATCACCCGGAACTGGTTACGCGATCACGATCGTCGTTTGCCACCCCCGCAGCCGATCGAGAGCATGGAGGCCGAGGTCTCTCCCGACAGCGGGCCCGAGCAGAGGGCGGCGCTGGCCGAGCTGATCGGCCGCCTGAAAGACGAGCTCACGGACGAGGAGCTCGCGCTCTTTCAGTGGATCTACCTGGAAGGCGCCTCGCATGCCCTCGTGGCAGAGCGCCTCGCCGTGGGCGTGGAGGCCGTCCACAAGCGGGTCCAGCGGCAGGAGGCGAAGATTCGAGCCCTCGTTTCGGGGCAGACCCCGAGAGAGGCGGAGACAGGGAGCGCGCCGTGACGAAACCCTCCGATCCAAACGAGCCAATCACACCCGCGCCGGAGCTGGATCCGGTGGTGGAGGGGCTCGCCGCGCGCGTGAAGGCGTCGTCGCTTCCCGAGGCGCGAGCGCTGGTGCCGCTCTCTGCCGACGATCGGCGCGCGCTCACCGACAAGCTCCTTGGTCCGGCGGAGGACGCGAGGCCGACTGAAGCGGCCAGCGAAGAGGCCGCGCCCTGGTCGAGAGGGCAACCTCTGATCTGGCTCGTGCCATCTCCACCGCCGGCGGCGCCACAGAACGACTCCACCGAGCGAGATCGGGCGCCGCGCCCGCCCGGTGCTCGTCAGGTCATCGCGGATCAGCACATTGGCAGTCTGGGATCGCCGCATATGGCGTCGCCGGTGATGGGGGCTCCCCAGGCGACGCACGCCGCGGCGAAAGCTCCGCGTTCGCGGCGCTGGTGGCCTCTGGCGCTCGTCGCGGCGTTTGGCCTCCTCGTGCCCGCGGTCGTTTGGTTGCAAACCCGTGGCCCCTCGCCCGAGGCCGTGGCCTACGATCTCCGGATCGAGGGCGACAGCGTGGTTCGCGGGGACCCGCCGCCTCCGGCCGACGCGCCGCTGCGCCTCCGGCCTTCGACCCGGCTCCTCGTCGTGCTGGCGCCGCAGCGCCCCGTCCCCGATGCCTCGTTGCGAATGCTGGTGGTGCGCCGCGGGAAAGCGCGGATCCTGCGGCCCCCTTTCGAGAACGACGGAGCGGGCAAGCTCACGATCGACAGGTCGGCGCGAGAGGCGCTGGGCGACCAGGAGAACGGCCCGGCCGAGCTCTTGTGGATCGTCGGCGCGCCCTTGCCCACGGACGAGCAAGCAGAGCGATACGCCTTGGATCCGCGGGTGAAGACGCCGCCCGGGATCGCCGTGGTGCGGCGCCTGGCCCTGCTCGAGGACTGGGGAGGAGCTCTCCGGACGGCGCCTGGAGACATCGAGTTTGGCGGGTGCAAAGCCATGATCCGCGGGCCTCGTTGCGAGATGGACCCCGGCTCGAAGCTCTCGCTGTGGGCGCCGTGGGACGCGGGTCGAGGGCGGGTGCTGGCCGACGGAAAGCAGGTGAGCGCCGAGGCCGTCCCCGTGGCGGGCGGGACTCGCTGGACGGTGGCAGTCGCCGCGAGCACGCAGGAGATTACCCTGTCCTCGGCCGGCGCCGAGGCCCCGTTTCGCCTCGCGATGGCGGTCACGCCCAGCGTCTCCGCGATCACCGAGGCCACCAAGCTCGTCGGTGAGAACAAGCTGCCCGAGGCCGAGAAGGCGCTCGGCGCGCTGTCGGACGACAGCGCCTATGCCCGGCTCGCCGCCGTTCGGCTGCGGGCGCGGATCGCGCGAAGGCAGGGAGATCCGGCGCGAACAGAGGCCTTGTACCGCGAGGCGGTCACCCTGGCGTCCCAGGCCGGGCGCCTCTCGGACGAGATCGAGAATCGGCACCTGCTGGCGCTTCAAGCGATGATCCAGCGGCGCGATCACGCGGCCGCCGAGAGGGAGCTCGCCGCGGCGCTCCCGCTCGAGGCCCAGTGTCCACCGTGGCAGGTGGACGGCGCGTATTACCGCGGCACGCTCGCGCAGGAGCGCGGCCGCTACGCCGAGGCGCTCGCCGCCTTCACCGCCGTGCGGAGGAGCGCGGCGCGACTGGCCCTCTCGGACATGGAAGGCGTCGTGCTCCAGCCGCTCGCCGAGATGCTCTCCGTCTGGGGCCGCGACGACGAGGCCATTGACCTCCTCCAGCGCGCCAAGGCACTCTCCCCCGATCGCCCCTGCGAGCGTGGGCAGGTGCTCATGAACCTTGCCTGGGCCGAGTACCGCGCCGCGGGAACCAAGGCCGCTCGTGAAGACGCGGCGTCGCACGCCGAAGAGGCGCTCCGTGTGCTCGGCGGCACGGCGTGCGGCGCCACGCTCGCCACGGCGCAGATCAACGCCGGTCTCGCCGAGGCGGCGGCGGGGAGAACGAAGGAGGCCAGAGTCACCCTCGATCAGATCCGCAAGAGCGGATCGGACAACGCGCGCCTCGCGCCCTGGATTGCCCGCCTCGAGCTGGACCTCGATCGGGCGGAAGAGCCCGCGCGCGCCCTCGTGACGGCGACGCGGCTCGAGCACGAGATGGAGCAAAGCCCCCTCCCGGAGATGGCGTTCGAGGCCGCGCTCGGCCGGGCCACGGCGCTCGACGCCCTCTCGAGGCCGGAGGAGGCCAATGCCGCCTACGAGGAGGCCTCGCGCCGGGAGACCGCCTGGGCTGCCGCGGCGCCGCTCGGAGAAGGACGCGCTCAGTTCTTCGAGCGACAGCGCAGCTCGTTTCGGGCGTGGGTCGACTTCGCGGTGCGGCGGGCCGAGCGCGCGCCGACGGATCCCGGAGCGCAGCTCGCCGGGGCGCTCCGGGTGGGCCGGATCGTGCGGCAGAGCCTCGGACGGTTCTTTGCCACGCTGCTTCCGCTCTCGCAGGCCGGCGCTTCGACGGATCTCTCGCCCAAGAACGTGCCGCCCGCGGGCGAGGTGCACCTCTATTACCATCCGATCCAGGACGGATGGATCGCCGTGGCGGTGAGCGCCCAGGGCTCGTCCGCCATCAAGCGCTTGCCTGGCCTTCCGGGGGGCACCCTGGCCGATCTCGCCACAGCGCTCCTCGCGCCGTTCGAGGGCGTGCTCTCCGGAGCCAGGAGAGTGGTTGTCTTCGCCGATCGGGCGCTCCGCGACGTCGAGCTCGAAAACCTGCCCTGGAAGGGCGGGAGCCTCGCGGATCAGGTGAGCGTGGCCTACGGCGCGGGGGGGCAGGCAGGCTCAACGGACGCGACGCCGCGCCCGGAGGTGTGCAGCGCAAAGCCCTTTGCTCTCGTGGTGCTCGATCCCTCGCGCAACCTCGGCGGGGCGCGGCGCGCCGGGGAGCACATCGCGGCGAAGCTCGGCGCCGGCGCGATCGTGCTCGCCGGCGAGGGCGCGACGCGACAGGCGGTGATCTCCGCGCTCGGCGACCCCTGCATTCGCCTCTTCCAGTACGACGGACACGCGGTGTTCGGTGCCAAGAAAGACGGCATGGAGGCGGCCCTCTCGCTGGTCGACGGGCCGTTGACCCTCTCCACGCTGCTGGATCCGAAGGCGCTGGCTCGCGTGCCGGACGTGGTGGTGCTCTCGGGCTGCGAGACGGCGCGCGAAGAGGGGCTGGGCGTCGCCCACGCGTTCCTGGAGCGGGGCAGCCGGCAGGTGCTCGCGACCACGGCGAAGGTCGACGACGCGCTCGCTGCTCGATTGATGGAGACGCTTTACGACCAGGGGCCTTCGGCGGGGGTGGAGTGGGACCTGGCCTCGGCGCTGCGGATCGCGATCCGATCGCTCCAGGGCCCCGGGATGGCCGTGGGGGCATGGGCACCGTTTCGGGTGCTCGTGCCGTGACTCAAAAATAAATCCGCGCTGACTGTCCAGTCGCGGGGGAACGCTGCATTGGACAGGACGCGACCACGAGAGGTCGTCAAGAGGAAATCATGAAGGCACGTGTACTTTGCGCTGTGTTTTTCGGACTCACGGCGTCAGGATCGTTGCTGGGGGCCGGGGCGGGATGTGGCGGCGGGACCGGGGGAACGGGCGGCGGGGGAACGGGCGGAGCACGCGAATGCCCCCCACCGCCCGTGGCGGGGCAGCCGCAGCCCGGTGACATATTCGACAAGGACGACAAACACTGGATCCTGATCGACAGCGCGAAGGTGTGCCCTGCGGCAGCCCCATGGCTGTCTCGCCACCTGTTCACGCCGAGCCTCAAGGGGGCGCTTGGCATCGACGGGATCCTGGGCACGTACTGCGCTTACGAGTGGCCCGCCACGTTGGGCCCCTTACCGGATCTGTCGGCCTTGCCGCCGGGCCTCCCGAGGGCCCACGATCGACGGGCGATCACCCCGCAAACGAACACGGTGGAAGGCTGGGCCCACGCCACCTTCGTGAACGGCATCACGCGGCCCGTGGGGCTGGCGCCTGCGCTCGCAGATCCCCGGGTGCGGGTGATCGTGGCCGACACCGAAAAGGATACCGGCAGCGGCGCGGGCGGCGCCGCAGGCAGCAATCGGCATGGCGAGCTGATGGCCGATCTCGTCGGAGAGCTCTCGTGTCCTCCGTCGGGTCCATGCTCCGTGCGGGTGGAGACGAGGCTCGCTTTGCCGCGCGTCCGCGATCCTCTGCAAAACATCGAAGCTACCGTCACGAACCGCGGCGACTTCGGCCATTTCTCGGATCTCGTGGGCGCCATCGATCGCTCGCTCGTGCAGTGGCGCGCCGATCTCCAGAGCGGCAACCCGTTTCCGGAGGTGCTGGCGCTCAGCCTCAGCGTCGGGTTTGAAAAGCAGGACAAGGTCCTTCCGGGCGACGACTTCGTCGCCGATGGCATCGTGCTCCAGGCGCTGAGGGCTTTTTCGTGCCACGGCGGGGTGATCTTTGCCGCCGCGGGGAACCACGGCGGCCAGGGCTCGACCGGACTCCTGTACCCGGCCGCCTGGCAGGACAAACTCCAGCCGACCACCGCGGAATGCGAGACCCTAATCTCCTCGAATAGCTACATAGCGCTCCAGGAGGCGTACAGCGCGGCCACCGGCGGACAGACCCCGCTCATCCGGATCTACCACCCCAACGGAGGACCGGAGACGCCTGGCTTCCTCCTCCACGCGATCGGCGCGTTCGATCAGGGAGGCGTCCCGATCAAGAAGACGCGCGAGAATGCCTGTCCTCGCTACGGCGCGCTCGGGCTGGGCTGGAGCGTGGACGGCGCGGGCAAGAGCCTTCTGACCGGGACCTCGGTGCCCACGGCGGTGGTGAGCTCCTTCTTCGCCGCGGCGATGGCGCAGAACAGCTTTGCTGCGATCCAGAACCCCTACCTGGCGGCGCATCCGCAGACGGTCCTCGACAAACTCGCCGGTCTGAGCCCCGCGAGGTCGTTCGGCGCCAGCGGTCCTTGCGGCGATCCGTGGACATGTCCCGAAATACCGTGGATCGGTGGCCCGACTTCGGAGCAACCGTCGCTGGTGCAGCACAACCAGAGTCACTTTCCCCTGAACGACTACGCGCCGGGTGCGCAGGTCGACGGCGGCGTGGCCGAGGACAACAACTGCACCGTGGAGCCGCTCTGCGAGCAGAAGGCGGCCTCGGCCATCGCGGCGCTCTTCCCGCAGCCGAACGACCCTCCCTGCACGCGTGGCTGTTACGTCGATCTGACTCACTTCACGTTCCTCATCAACCCGGCGATGAGCCTGACGGAGGTGAAGCTCGCGATCGACTCCGCGTCCGCTCCCCGGCAGCTCGTCGACATCAGCGCGGCCGGTCAAACCCTGACCACGGGCACGCCGTACACGTTCAAGCTGGCCACCTCGGTGACCATCCCTAGCGGAGCGCGCCTGTCCGTCTCTGCGCTCACCGGCACGAACAACGTGTCCGTGGGCGAGCAAGTGCTGCT
Organism: Byssovorax sp.; assembly: GCA_040006075.1. Classification (GTDB taxonomy): domain Bacteria; phylum Myxococcota_A; class Polyangia; order Polyangiales; family Polyangiaceae; genus JANYGI01. The sequence continues at coordinate 6,943 of JBDTXR010000199.1, forward strand.
GATCCAGTAGCCGGCTCGGCCCTGCGACATTTCGCGAGGGCATGTCCAGCCGGGGGCGGACGGCGCGTAGTACCAGGAGAGGCAGCGACGCACGACGTCGCCCTCTCCGGGGAGCGCGCCGAACAAGCCTCCTTCCCACCCACCTCCACGATCCCACAACCGGCTGCGTTCCTGCGCCGGTAACCCCAGGAGTCCATCTTGAACACGTCCTCCATCGTCAAATGTGCCTTGTTTTCCAGCGCGGTCCTGCTCGCCGGAGCCTGCGCCGATCCGCCGGTGTGCGAGTGCGACGCCGCCATCACCAAGGTCGCGCTCACCCCGCTCAGCGCCGGTGGAACAGGCAAGTTCGGGATCCTCGTGGACTACTCCGGACATCCGCTCTGCACCAGCGGGAAGATCTGCATCCACGACGTGCTCGCCCCCGGGCTCACGTTCGCCGGCGCCTCGCCCAGCGCCTGGACCTGCGCCGCGACCGGCCAGGATGTTCACTGCTGCTTCAACGGGCCGCTGCCCGTCACCCACACGGCCCTGCCGATGCTCGAGCTGACGGTCAACGTCTCCCCGAAGGTCGCCGACACGATCAAGAACTGCGCGTCGATCGAGCAAGACGCGAAGGGCGACTTCGCCGACAGCGACGACGCCAACAACCAGAGCTGCATCACCGAGAAGGTGAGTCGGGTCGATCTGGCGATAAAGAAGCACCACGTGGGCACGTTCTCGCCCGGCGCCGTCGGCGTGTTCCAGCTCGACGTGAGCAACAACTCGAGCTCTCCGGCCACCGGGGTCACCGTCAGCGACGTGCTCAACACGACGTTCACCTTCGTCCCGAGCCCCACGGCGGCGCCGTGGAGCTGCGCTGCGCTGGGGCAGACCGTGACGTGCACCCTCGCCGGCACGCTTCCGCCGTTCACGTCGGCGCCTCCGATCCTGCTCGACGTTCAGTTGAGCAAGAGCCCCGGGCAGGACAAGATCAAGAATTGTGCGTCCGTGAGCTCGAACGGCGCCGACGCCAATCCCGGGGACAACAGGTCGTGTGACAGTGTCGAGGTCTCCACCTGCTCGCAGTCGCAGTCGGACCTCACGAGCGGAGTCGTGAACGCCTCGGCCATGCCCGGCGCGGTCGGGTCCCTCGACGACTCGTGGACCATCGTCAAAGCCCCTGATCCGAACCTGATCGGGCCGACCACGATCCTCTCGCCCAACCCGGCCTGGCAGGCTGCCCTCCCCGGCTCGCAGTGGATTGGACCGCCGAACGGCGACAGCACCGGCGTCACCGGCTTCTACACGTACGAGAGCTGCTTCTGCCTCAAGGACGGGCTCAGCGCGCCGTCGCTGGCGCTCTCGATGCTGGCCGACGATCAGATCAAGGGCATCCAGCTCAATGGATGCGAGCTTCCGGGTCCGCCCGGCGGCCTCTCCAACTCGGGCGCTCCGCTCGTGGTGAAGACCAGCGACGCGGCGTGCTTTCACCCCGGAAAGAACTGCATCGACGTCCTCGTCGAGAACGGCCCCGGGCCGACCAGCTTCGATGTGACGGGCACGGTGACGTCGGACAGCGGCCTGTGTTGCCCGTAGGCGATCCGGATTGAAGACGAAGATCAGGAGCTCATCATGATGAAGACAGCACCGCTCGTGACACTGGCAATCATTTCACTGGTCGCCGCATCCGGCTGCGCAGCCATCGCCGGCGCCGGCACGAGCGGCTCCGGCGGAGCCACGACCACGTCGTCCGGCGGCGAGGGCGGGGGCAGCGGCGGCGCCTCGTCGGTCACCGGCGGCGGCGGCACGACGTGCGTCCCGACCGACGACGGGAACCCGTGTACCGACGACCTCTGCGAGGGAGAGGTGTCGGTCCACACTCCGAAGGCCGAGGGCGCCGCATGCACCGGCGGGAACGTCTGCCTGGCCGGAGCCTGCGTCGCCGCCCCGTGCTCGGGGCTGCCCGGACTTCCCGCAGCGCCCACGCTGACGGCCGGAAAGGGCCCGGGCAGCATCGCCGCGATTGACATGAACGGTGACGGCAAGCCCGATCTCGCATTCGGGAACTACTACAGCGGCAGCGTGAGCGTCCTGCTCAACCTGGGCAATGGGGCCTTTGCCCCCGCCGTCAACTACCCTGTTGGACATGGACCCATGTCGCTCGTCGCATCGGATCTGAACGGCGACGGAAAGCCCGATCTCGCCCTCGCCGACTACCTCGATGTCAGCGTGAGCGTGCTGCTCAACCTGGGCAACGGGGCATTTGCGCCCGCCGTCAACTACCCTGCTGGAACGGCGCCCTCGACGCTCGTCGTATCGGATCTGAACGGCGACGGAAAGCCCGATCTCGCCGTCGGCAGCAGCAGCGGTGGCAGTGGCCACATGAGCGTGCTGCTCAACCAGGGGAACGGCTCCTTCGCGAGCGCCGTCAACTACCCTGTGGGCGACCAGCTTGTGTGGACCGCGACCGCGGATATCAACGGCGATGGCAAGCCCGATCTTGCCGCGTGGAGCTACACCGGGAGCGTGAGCCTCCTGCTCAACCTGGGCAGCGGCACCTTCGCGCCCGCCGTCGCGTACCCCATGGCGGCGGCGCCAAGCTTCGAGGACCTGAATGGTGACGGGAAGCCCGACCTCGTCTTCGCGAGCTACCTTGACGACACCATCGGCGTGCTGCTCAACCTGGGCAACGGCACCTTCTCCCCCGTCGTCACCTACCCCGCGGGCTCCGGCCCCGTGGCGACCGCGGCGCTGGACCTGAACAGCGATGGCCAGCTCGACCTCGCCGTCACAGACGTCCACAGCGACGCGGTGAGCGTGCTGCTCAACCTGGGCAACGGCACCTTCGCCGCCCCGATCGCCTACGCTGCCGGCCCGGGGCCTGACGTTATCCGGACGGCCGACATGGATGGTGACGGCAAGCCCGACCTCGTCGTGGGAAACGACTTTATCGACCACCTCAGCGTGCTGCTCAACCAGGGCAACGGCACCTTTGCCGCCCCGATCGCCGTCCTGGGACCGACTGGCGGCTGGATCGTCACAGAGCTGAGCGGCGACGGAAAGCCCGACCTCGTCAGCGCGAACTTCAGCAGCGACAACGTGAGCGTGCTGCTCAACCAGGGTCAAGGCACGTTCGTCTCCGCGATCGACTATGCCCCGGGCGCGGACGCCTCGGGGATCGCCGCGGCCGACGTCGACGGCGACGGCAAGATCGACCTCGCCGTCACGAGCTCGAGCGATGACGCCCTGACGGTGCTGATCAATCAAGGCAATGGCATCTTCGCGACGAAGGCCACCTACGCTGCGGGCAAGGCCCCCGGGCCGGTCGCCGCCGCCGATCTGGACGGCGATGGCACGACCGATCTCGTGGTCGCGAGCGGGATCGGCCCCGAGGTGAGCGTGCTGCTCAATCAAGGCAACGGCACCTTGGCCGCTCCCGTCGGCTATGCATCGGGCACGAACTCCATCGTCCGCTCGATCGCGGCGGCGGACCTGAACGGCGACGGCAAGGCCGACCTCGCCGTCGTGGACGGCAACAGCAGCACGGTGAGCGTGCTGCTCAATCAAGGCAATGGCACCTTCGCGGCGGTGGTCAACTACGCTACGGGATCCGGCGCCTCCGCGGTGGTGGTGTCTGACATCAACGGCGACGGTAAACCCGATCTCGCCGTGGCGGCCCGGAACAGCCTTGCCGTGAGCGTGTTGCTCAATCAAGGCAACGGAACCTTCGCGCCCGCTGCTAGCTACCCGGCTGGCACTCTGGCCAACTCGCCCTCCTATCTCGCGGTGGCCGATCTGAACGGAGACGGCAAGCCCGACCTCATCGCCGGGGGAGGGAACAGCTCCCCTGACGACACGGTGAGCGTGTTGATCAACCAGGGGAACGGGACCTTCGCCCCTGCGACGCACTACCTCGTGGGTTGGTCCCCGCGATCGATCGCGGCCGCCGACCTGAACGGGGACGGCAAGCCAGACCTTGTCGTCCCGAGCTACCGGCACTTGATGGTGTTGCTGAACCAGGGCGACGGTACGTTCGGCGCTGCGGCCGCCTACGCCGCAGGCACTCCTACCTCGGTGGTGACCTCTGACCTGAACAATGACGGCAGGACCGACCTCGTGGCCTTGCTCTCGATCGAGGCGGCCGTGCGCGTGATGCTCAACACCTGCCTGCCGTAGCGCCCCCCGCTCACGTACTCGTCGGTGCGGCGGATATCGACGTCGAGAGACTGTTTGTCCAGTCGGCGGGGGACGCTGCTTAGAAACTATCTCAAAAGCCAAGTCGCACCGTTCGACGGAACCAGAGCAAGGCACAGCAGAGCTGGAGCTGAGCAACGTAGTTGCAGGCCTTCTTCTCGTAGCGAACCAGGAGCCCTCGGCACTTGCTGATCCATCCCAACGTTCGCTCGACAACCCAACGGCGCGCGGGGAAGCGCTTGCGACGACGCGGATCGAGTTTCTCTTCTCCAATGCGGCGAATATGCGAAACGTACTGGTGATGGGCGGTCGTCGTGTGCCCAGTCGGGTTGTCGTATCCTTTATCCAGGCAGAGGTGCTGTGGGGCGTCGTCCGAAGGTATCGGACGCGGCACCACGATCGCTTCAATCATTGCGGCGAGTAACTTCGTGTCATGCACATTGGCCCCGGCGATCGCGATCCCCAACGTGCCGCCGTCGGCCTCGACGATCACGCTCCGTTTTGTGCCTGGCTTACCGCGATCCCTTGGGTTCGGGCCCACAAGATCCCCCAAAACGGGCCTTCCCCATCGAGCCATCCGTCGACTGCCATTCCCAGTTCACTGCGCCCAGCTCGTCGCACCGTTCGACGAGCACCGCCCAGAGCTTCTCGAAGAGCCCCACACGCTGCCAGCGCTGCATCGTTCGGTGCACGGAGCTGTCATCGGGGAACTCTTCCGGCAACTGATTCCATTGGCAGCCCGTCCGCATACGGAAGAGGATCGCGTCGAGCGCGGCGCGCGGGTCGATCCGGGGCCGCCCCATCGAAGGCGCTGGATCCTCGAGATCGATGAGGGCCTCCACGTATCCCCAGAGATCATCGGGGATACGCCAGATCGTCGGCTGCGGGACGGGCTTCTTTTTGCGGGCCATTCTGCCTCGCTACGTGATCGAACCGGCCTCGGCCAACTGCGCGGGGACGCCCGGACTCCGGCGTTCGCGCGCGGGAGAAGTGATTGACGTGGTGAGAGCGACTGTGTATATCGTTGCGATCCGTCGCTCGCGCGCATCGCGCGAGTAGGACATAGAGCTCCGGAAAGGCCGTGCTGATGAAGAATAGACGAACCCGCTCGATCCCGCTGGCCGCGCTCGCGATCCTCTGCTTCCCGGCCATCGCCGCGGCAGCGGACGAGCCGCCGATCGTGCCCGTGGGGTGCGTCGAGAGCCAGTTCTGCGACGGCGAGGTGTGCCGCGCAGCCGACTCGAGCGTCTCCGTGTTCGCGTGCGAGTGGAGGGGTCTCGACCCCACGTGCGGTGAAGGCGAGTGCGCCAAGGGCAGCTATTGCGAAGGCGGCGGCTGTGCGGAGTCGGGGATGTGCTATCCGCCCGGCTCGCTGGTGTCCCAGGTGATGTGCGCGGGGGCCGAGCTCCCGCAGGACGGGAAGACCCCGGAGGGGTGCGGCGCGGGCGCGTGCGCGGACGGGCGCTACTGCGACGCCTGCGGCTGCGAGTCCCCCGACTCCGTGACGTCGCAGGTGATGTGCGGCTGCGGCATCGGCGAGGCGTCCTGCGGCCTCGGCGAATGCGTGGACGGGACCTACTGCGAGGGCCCCGCGTGCGAGGGCGCCTGTCACGCGGCCGACTCCGCGCTGTCGCTGGCGATGTGCGGAGTCGCTCCGCTCGAGTCGTGCGAGGCCCCCAAGGCCCCTGGACCGGGCGAGTGCAAGGGCGGTGTCTTCTGCGATGCGGAGCGCTGCTATGCGGCGGACTCGCTGGTCTCCAAGCTGCGCTGCGGCGCGGAGGAGGGGAACGGCGAGGAGGCGCAGGCGCAGGCAGGCGCGTCCGCGCAGAAGACGGCCGGCGCCTACGACGTCGGCGTGATCCCCAAGAAGGCAGGCAAGTGCCCGTCTGGCAGCCCGTACATCCAGATTCACATGGATGACGAGGACGACGGCAACGACAACTACCACTGGGGCTGGGTCGGCGCCACGAGCCAGGACAGCTCCGGGACGACCTTCGGGTTCTGTCGCGTGGACGGGAGCCAGTTCCAGCCGCTCTGCCGCGATCCGAACCAGAACCACGACCTGCGCGAGGGGACGTACGCCGTGCTCAAGCTCGGGAGCCAGTGCCCGGTCGGGAGCGTGGAGTTCAGCCGCAGCTTCGACAACGAGGATGACAACAACCAGAACTGGTCGCAGAGCAACATTGGGCCCAACGTGTCGAACAGCAACACCACGCTCCGGTTCTGCATGATCCTGCCGAGCTCGCAGAATTGCATGGGCTCCTTCCCCGCGATGGGCATCGAGTATGGCGTCTTCGCGACCTCCGACTACCCCTCTCCCCACTGGCTCCAGGCAGGCTACGTCCACACCGACGACGAGGATCACAACAACGCCGACTCGTACGGCTTCAACCCCCAGGGCGGCGTGGGCGTGATGATTCACGACATGGTCTTCGGGGCCCACAACACCGAGCTGCGGCTCGCCCGCGTGACGAACGCGACGACCCCGTGCCTGCAGCCCGTGCACCTCGCCAACGGCGGGTACCAGTACTCCTGGTACGATGGCGCGAACTGCTACTTCATGCCCATCCCGTCGGGGGCGACGGCGTTCGTCTGGTCGAACAGCTACTACGTCAACGCCGTCGGGCCCAATCACACCTGCGCCGCGGGGAGCTGGGACGGCGCGCACTGCTACATCGGCACGCCGCCGCCGGGCACGACCGCGTTCCTGTGGGGCAACTCGTTCTACTACGCGGAGTGAGATCGAAGGAGGGGCGGCGCCTCGAGGGAGGCCCGCCCCGCCGCTCGATCAGGGGATGACGCCGAACTTCTTGCCGACCTTCTCGAAGGCGTCGAGCGCGCGGTCGAGGTGAACGCGCTCGTACGTCGCCATGTAGCTCGTGCGCAGCACCTGCTGCCTGGGCGCGATGCCTCCAGGCGTTGCTCGCCGGGTCGCAGATCTCTGCGTTCGAGAGGAGGCCGCCGCGATCGTTGGTGACGACGCTCCCGCGCCAACTCGGCCTCGTCGACCATCACCCGACGGAAGCGCCACATTGGCGACCAGCCCCTCCGGTGGGCACTATCATCTCGATATTATGATGGAATCCGGAGAAGCGCTCGCGGGTCGCAGATCGGAGTTTACGTCGACTCGCCGCAGCTCGCATCGGGTCGCATCGCGGACGCTTGAGGCGTTTGGGCGTCCTATCCGCCCCTGTCTGTCGGCGACCAGCACGAGGTCGTGCCCACGCCGGCACGCCTGTCGCTGCTTGTCCTGCGCTGAAGCCTGGCGCGGCGATCTCGGCGTCTTCCGGGAGCGGGCCAGTTGCCCGCAGTGCCCGCGGAGGATGATCCCGCCGCGGGCTGGATCAGTAGTAGGGACAACCGACGGAGTCGTCGCTCGCTTTCCCCGTTGTCGACAGCGGCCCTCGGAGAAGCAGCGTCGCCAGGCGTCTTCCGGGTTGAGGGCGTAGCGAGTCTCCGCATGAAGGGGGACGCCTTCGACGCCGGTCGGAAACGATCTCTCGCGCTTCAGGAATCGCGCTGCGCCATGTCGAGCGTCCCGTCGTTCTCCGCGGACGGAACGGCGAGCGGCGCGGTCGCGGCGAAGGGCGCCGCAGGCGCGGTGTTGCTGTCAACACGGTTGAGCTCCCCCACCAGGGTCTCAAGTGGTTCTCCCCCGCCGACGTCGCTATCGAGGCGCCGTAGGGCGCCCGTGAGCGCCGCGCCAAACTCGGCCGCGCTCCCGTAGCGGAGTCCCTGGTCCCGAACAACTGCCTTGTCGAGAACGTTAGCGACGTGGCCAGGCACCCAGTGTGCAAAGGCTCGCAACGACAACGGCGGCCCGGCGACGATCTTGTGGATGAACGTGAACATGTTCTCGTTCTCCAGTCCCAGCGGGGCCAAGGGATGCACGCTGCTGATGATCTCGAACAGCACGACACCGAGCGAGAAGATGTCGCTCCGACCATCGATGGTAGTTCCGGCGGACGCCTGCTCGGGCGACATGTACGGCACCGTTCCTAGGGTGCCTCCACGGGTGGTCTGGAGCCCGTCGCGGTGGAACTTCCCGGCCCCGAGATCGAGTACGCGTACAATGGAGTCGTTGCCGAGATGAAGGTTGTCCGGCTTGATGTCCCGGTGGACGGCGTACGCGTGGACCGCTTCGAGCCCAGCCGTGACAGCGATTCCGAGCTGAAGGGCCCAGGGGAGCGGGAGTCGCACGAGCCGCCGGTGAACCTGCGCCCACGTGTGTCCGGTGAGCAGATCCATGACCATCCAGATCAAGCCATCTTCGCGGACTCCGATCGCGTGAACGCGAACGACGTTAGGGTGGCGAAGATCCCTGAGTGTCATCGCTTCCCGGCGCGTGCGCTCGATGGTCTTGAGGTTGCGCACGTGCTCGAGCCGGAGGCATTTGAGCGCGAAGTGCTCCCCGCTATCGACTCGAACAACCTCGTAGACTTCCCCCATTCCGCCGCGGCCCAGGAAGCGAACGATCTTGTAGCTCGCGCCTTCGGCGTCGTCATGGATCTCGCCATCGAGGCTGAACGCTCGCTCGGCCCAACTAC
>JBDTXR010000200.1:0-15636 GCA_040006075.1 Byssovorax sp.
CCGGGAGCGTCATCGCCTCGATCGGCGCCGCCTGGAGCTGGAAGAGCACCTGGAACAGCGGCGTGCGCCCGAGATCGCGATCGGGCGAGAGCTGCTGCACCAGGCTCTCGAACGGCATGTCCTGGTGGGCATAGCCGCTGATGGCCACCTCGCGGATCCGCGCCAGCAGCTCGACGAACGGGAGATCGTCCGTCATCTGCGCGCGCATCACCAGGGTGTTGATGAAGAAGCCAATCAGGCTCTCCAGCTCGGATTTGGCCCGGTTCGCGACCGGCGTCCCGATCAGGATGTCGGTCTGCCCGGTGGTGCGATGAAGCAGGACGCTGAACGCCGAGAGCAGCGTCATGAACAGCGTGGTCCCCTCGCGCCGCGAGAGCGCCAGAAGCCCCGCCGAAAGCTCGGGAGGCAGGGTGAAGCCGAGGTGCGCGCCCTGGTGCGTCGACACCGGCGGTCGCGGCCGATCGGCCGGCAATTCGAGCACCCGCGGCGCGCCGTCGAGCGCCGTCTTCCAGTAGTCGAGCTGCTTGTCCAGCACCTCGCCGTCGAGCCACCGACGCTGCCAGTGCGCGTAGTCGGCGTACTGGATCGGCAGCTCCGCGAGCAGGGCCGGCCGCCCCTCGCGGAAAGCCTCGTAGAGCGTGCCGATCTCGGTGTTGAGGATCCCTCGGGTCCACGCGTCGGACACGATGTGGTGCAGCGTCAACAGGAGAACATGATCCTCGGGCGCGAGCCGGAGCAGCTTGACCCGGAGGAGCGGACCGCGCGCGAGATCGAAGGGGCGGTTGGCCTCGGCGAGGGCCTCTTGCTTCGCGGCCTCTTCGCGGGCCTCGGGCGCGAGGGCTCCGAGGTCGGCGACAGGCAGTCGAATCGAGACGCCCTCGTGGATCACCTGGCTCGGGCGCCCGTTGACCGTGGTGAACGTCGTTCGAAGCACCTCGTGGCGCCGCACCACCTCGCGCACGGCCCGCTCCAGCGCGCCGGTGTCCAGCCGCCCTTGCAGGCGCCACCCGACAGGCACGTTGTAGAACGAGCTCCCCGGCTCGAGCTGATCGAGGAACCACAGGCGCTCTTGCGAGAACGAGAGCTCCATCCCCGCGCCGCGCGGGACGGCCACGATCGCCGGCACGAGCAGGCCAAAGCCCTCGCGCACCGACTCGTCGATCACCCCGGCGAGGCCGCGGATCGTGGGCTTCTCGAAGATGGCGCGGAGCGAGATCTCGGCCTGGAAGGCGTCGCGCGCCCGGGCGATGATCTGGATCGCCAGGAGCGAGTGGCCGCCGAGATCGGCGAAGCTCTCGTCGATGCCAATCTGCTCCTTGCCAAAGACATCTTCCCAGATCGACGCCAGCACCTCTTCGGTGGGGTTGCGCGGCGCGGAGGTCGCCGCTTCTGCCGGCGTGGCCGGCCGATCGAGGGCCGCGAGCGCCTGCCGATCGATCTTCCCGTTCGGCGTGAGCGGGAGCGCCGGGAGCACGGTGATCGACGCCGGCACCATGTACTCGGGCAGCCGCGCCGCGACGAAGGCCGCGAGCGCCGCGGGCTCCGCCGCTTCGCCGCTTCGCGCGACCACGAAGGCGGCAAGGTGCTTGTTGCCAGAGCCACCCTGCGCGTCGTCGAGGGCGAGCACCACCACGTCGTGCAGCGCCGGGTGCGAGGCGAGCGAGGCCTCGATCTCGCCGAGCTCGATCCGGAAACCCCGGATTTTCACCTGGAAATCGACGCGGCCGAGGAACACCAGGGTCCCGTCCGCGAGGCGGCGGACCCGATCGCCGGTGCGGTACATCCGCCCTCCAGGCTCGGCCGCAAACGGATCTGGCAAAAAGCGCTCCGCGGTGAGATCGGGTCGCCCGAGGTAGCCGCGGGCGACGCCGCTCCCTCCGATGTAGGCCTCGCCGTGGACGCCGATCGGCGTCGGACGCTGCTGCGCGTCGAGCACGTACACCCGGCTGTTGGGGAGCGGGCGCCCGAGCGGCACAATCGCCGTCCCCGGCACGGTTTGCCCCTTCTCCACCGGGTACGTCAGGACCCCGACCGTGGTCTCGGTCGGGCCGTAATGGTTCATGATCCGCAGCGCCGGAGCGAGCTTCTCGACGCGGGCGATCAGCTCCCAGCTCGACCCTTCGCCGCCGAGCACCAGGAGCTTGCGCGGGAGCACCCGCTCGGGGTGCGCGCCCGAGAGCAGCGCCGAGAGGTGCGAAGGGACAATCTTGAGACAGTCAATCTCTTCCCGCGCGAAGCAGGCCCCGAGCTGGTCGGGATCGGTCGTCATCTCCTGGGCGATCACATGGAGCGTCCCACCGAGGCAGAGCGGAGGGAAGAGCACCGTGTTGCCGAGATCGGCCGAGAACGTCGACACGTGCGCGTAGCTGGCCGTGGTCGGCAGATCGAGCCGCTCGGCCACGCCGCGAACGTAGTTGACGAGCTGACGATGCTCGATGGCGACGCCCTTCGGCTTGCCAGTCGAGCCGGAGGTGAAGAGCACGTAAACGAGGTTGGCGGCGCCGCTCACGGACGCCGGCCGCGCGTCGCTCTCGCCGACGATCGCTGCCGCGTCGGCGTCGAGGCGCACGCGGGCGACGCCGTCCGGGAGGTTCGCCGCAAAGCGCTCTTCGGTCACCACGACACGGCAGCTCGCCTCTTCCAGGATCTGAGCGAGGCGGGGCGCCGGATACCCCGGATCGAGCGGCACATAGGCCCCGCCGGCCTTGAGGATCCCGAGGAGCGCCTCGATCATCCCGGCCGTGCGATCGAGGGACAGGCCGACCACCGAGTCCGGTCCAACCCCGAGCTTGCGCAGGTGATTGGCGATCTGGTTGGCGCGGCGATCCAGCTCCCGGTACGAGAGGCGCGCGGCGCCGGCGACGAGGGCGAGGGCGTCCGGCGTGCGAAGGGCGCGCTCCTCGAAGAGGCCATGAACCGTCGCCTCGCCCGCGTACCGGACGAAGGTGTCGTTGCACCCCGAGAGGACCCGACGGAGCTCGGCCTCGGGGAGCAGCGGCAGATCGGCGATCTTCGCCGCCGGGGTCGATACCACCCCTTCGAGCAAGGTGAGATAGTGCGTGATCAAACGCTCGATCGTCGCCGCGTCGAAGAGCTCGGCGCTGTAGTAGAACGAGCCGCGGAGGCCTTGCGGGCCCTCGTTCATGATCAACACCAGATCGGTCTTCACCGTCGGGTTGTCGATCCGGATCGACGAGAGGCGGAGATCCGGCAGCTCGAGGCCCCCGCCCGGCGCGTTCTGGAGGTTGAAGATCACCTGGAACAGCGGCGATCGGCCGGGATCCCGCTCGGGGTCGAGCCGCTGCACCAGCCGCTCGAAGGGCGTGTCCTGGTGGGCATAGGCCCCGAGGCAGACCTCGCGCACGCGGGCGATCAGGTCCTTGAATGAGAGCTCCGGAGCGACCTCGACCCGGAGCACCATGGTGTTGATGAAGAGACCGAGCAGCCCCTCGGTCTCGGCCCGGGTGCGGTTGGCGATCGGCGATCCAACCACGATGTCGCTCTGCCCGGTGTACCGGTAGAGGAGCACGTCGAAGGCCGCGTGAAGGGTCATGAACAGCGTCGCTCCCTCGCGCCGCGAGAGCTCGGTGAGCTTGTCGGTCAGCTCGCGTCCCAGCTCGAAGCGAGCGCGGGCGCCGCGCGACGAGCGCACCGGCGGACGGGGCCTGTCCGTCGGGAGCGAGAGGATCCGCGGCGCGCCTTCGAGGTGCCGAGTCCAGTAGCCGAGCTGCTCGTCGAGCGCCGGGCCTTCGAGCCATCGCCGCTGCCACACGGCATAATCGGCGTACTGCACCGCGAGATCCACGAGGGGCGAAGCCTCGCCCGCGTGGAAGGCCGTGTAGAGCGCGCCGATCTCGCGCATCAGCACCGCGAGAGTCCAGTCGTCGGCGACGACGTGGTGCATCGAGAGGAAGAGGGCGTGATCGTCGTCCCCGAACGCGAGGAGGCGAGCCCGGATGAGGGGCCCTTGCCCGAGATCGAACGGGCGCGCGGCCTCGTCGACCGACGCCTGACGCACGGCCTCGTCGCGATCCTGACGCGCGAGCGCGCGGAGATCGGTCTCGGGGAGATCGAGCGTGAAATCAGCGTGGATCACCGCGTGGGGCTTGCCATCCACCGACGCGAACGTCGTCCGCAAGACCTCGTGACGGCGCATGATCTCGGCGAGGGCGCGCCCCAGCGCGGCCCGATCGAGCCGGCCTTCGAGGCGCATGCCGAGGAGCACGAGATACGCGGGATCGCCGGGATCGAGCTGCGCGAGGAACCACAGGCGCTCTTGCGCGAACGAGAGGGCGGTAGCGCGCCCGTCGCCCGCGCGCACCAGCGGAGGCGCCGAGGCGCCGAGCGCCGCGCGCTGTCCCGGGATCAAAGCCCCTTCGACGAGGTGCGCCAGCTCGGCCGGCGTGGGCGCGTCGAAGATGCTGCGCAAAGGCAGCTCGACGCCGAACGCCGCGCGGAGCCGGCTCATGGCCTGGGTCGCGAGGAGGGAGTGTCCGCCCAGCTCGAAGAACCCGTCGTGGGCACCAACGGAGCCCGCGCCGAGGTGGAGGACCTCGGCGAAGATCCCCGCGAGCGACTCCTCCACCGGCCCTCGTGGAGCGGTGTAGGCGCGCTCCGAGAGAGCGTGTCCCTCCGGGGCCGGGAGCGCCCCGCGATCGAGCTTGCCAGTGGCGGAGAGAGGGAATTCCGGCAGCGTCACGAACGCGGCAGGCACCATGTACGCCGGGAGCTGGAGCTCGAGGAACGCGCGGAGCGCGCTCGCGGGAGGGGCCTTTTCGCCGCGGACCACGAGATAGGCCACGAGCCGCCGGTCTCCGGGCGTGTCTTCCCGGGCGAGCACGACGGCCTCGCGGACCTCCGGGTGAGCGTCGAGCGCGGCCTCGATCTCGCCAAGCTCGATCCGGAAGCCGCGGATCTTCACCTGATGATCGATGCGCCCCAGATAATCGATGTCTCCGTTCGCCTGGTAGCGCGCGAGATCGCCGGTCTTGTAGAGGCGCCCGCCCGGTCGGCTCCCGAGGGTGTCGGGGAAGAAGCGCGCCGCCGAGAGCTCCGGACGACGCAGGTAGCCTCGGGACACGCCGGCGCCGCCCACGAGCATCTCGCCCGGGACGCCGATGGGGACGAGGCCTCCTCGCTTATCGACGATGTAGACCTCGAGATCAGGGATCGGACAGCCAATGACGCTCGACGACGGTCGCTCCAGATCCGCGCGGCTGACCGGCCGATACGTGACGTGCACGGTGGTCTCGGTGATCCCGTACATGTTGACGAGCTGCGGCCTCTGATCCCCGTGACGGTCCCAGAATCCACGGAGATCGGCGAGATCCAGCGCCTCTCCGCCGAAGATCACGTAGCGCAGGCAGAGCGCCGCCCGCGCCTCCGGAGTGGCCACCTCGTCCGCGGCGGCGAGCTGACGGAAGGCGGACGGCGTCTGGTTCAGCACCGTCACACCCTCCTCGCCAAGGAGCTTGTAGAACGCCTCCGGCGCGCGGCTGACCCAGTAGGGCACGACCACGAGGCGACCGCCGTACAGGAGCGCTCCCCAGATTTCCCAGACCGAGAAATCGAACGCGTACGAGTGGAAGAGCGTCCAGACATCGCTCCCGTCGAAATGATACCACGCGTCCGTGGCGTCGAAGAGGCGCACCACGTTGGCGTGGGTGACCATCGCCCCCTTGGGCTTCCCGGTCGAGCCCGAGGTGTAGATCACGTAGGCGAGGTCCGCGGGCGACGCGGCGCCCGCGAGGCGACTCGAGGGCTCCAGGGCGATCTCGTCGGCGTCCGCGTCGAGGCGCACCACGCGGGCCGAATGCTCGGGGAGCGCGGCGGCGTGCTCGGCCTCGGTGACGAGCACAGGTATCTGCGCGTCCTCGATCATGAAGGCCAATCGGTCCTTCGGGTACTCGGGATCGAGCGGCAGGTACGCGCCTCCGGCCTTGAGCACGCCGAGGACGGCGATCACCATCGACAGCGAGCGCTGGACGCAGATCCCGGTCAACACCTCGCGTCCGACGCCGAGCTTGCGCAGGTGGTGCGCGAGGCGACTCGATCGCTCGTCGACCTCGCGGTAGGTGAGACTCTGGCCTTCGAAGGTGACGGCCAGCGCGTCGGGCGTCCTCTCGACCTGGGCCTCGAAGCGCTCGTGGATCGTGCTCACGACCGGGAATTCGACCGATTTCCACGCGGTGAGCCTCGCGCTCCGCTCCTCCGCCGTGAGGATGGGCAGCTCGGCCACGAGGCCGCTCGGCGAGCTGGCCAGGCCGAGCAGCAGCGTATGAAGGTGGCCAGTCATCCTGGCGATCGTCGCGTGGTCGAACCGGGCGAGGTCGAAGCCGAAGCGGAAGAACAGCGTGCTGCGGAAGACCGCGATCACCGTGAGGGGATAGGGAGGACGCTCGACCACGCGGGGATCCGTCGCCGAGAAGCCCTTCGCGCCGCGCTTGATCGACTCCTCGAGCGGGTAGTTCTCGAAGACGAGCAGGCTCTCGAAGAGCGGAGTCCCGCGCGGGACGGCGCTGTAGCCCTGGACGTCGACCAGGGGGCTGTGCTCGTGCTCGCGGAGGAGCGACTGCTCGTCCTGGAGCCGAGAAAGGAAGGCGCGCGTGGTCTGCTCGGGGCCGATCGTCACCCGCACCGGGAGCGTGTTGATGAAGAGACCGACCATCCGATCGATCCCCGGCACCCCGGCCGAGCGGCCGGATACCGTCGCTCCGAAGACGACGTCGTCCTCGCGTGAGTAGCGCGAAAGGAGCAGCGCCCAGGCACCCTGGACCAGCGTGCTCACCGTGAGCTTGTGTTTGCGGGCAAAGGCCGCGAGGAGCGCCGAGTCGGCCTCCGGGACGTCGAAGCGAAGCTCGCCGTAGCGCTCGCCCGCGCCGGGGCCGCCGGGGCGATCGACCCCGAGCGGTGTGGGCGCCGAGAAGCCCTCGAGCCGCTCCCGCCAGAAGGCCTCGGCCGGAGCCTGGCTCTGCCGGCGGATCCAGCCGATGTACTCGCCATAAGGCACCACGCGCTCGAGGCGCGGCCCGTCTCCACCCAGCAGGGCGTCGTAGGCGGCGAAGGCCTCCTTGAGCACGAGCTGCGTCGACCATCCATCGAGCAAGAGATGATGCGAGCTCCAGATGAACCGCTGCGCGTCCGGCGCGAGGCGGAGCAGCGACCAGCGCATCAGCGGGGCCTGCGCGGGGTTGAAGCCCTTGCGGCGGTCCTCGGTGCAGTACCGATCGATCCGCTCGGCCTGCTCCCCGGGCGAGAGCGCCGAGATATCCACTTGCGCGATGGCGACAGGCACCCTCCGCCTCACGAGCTGGAGCGGCTCCTCCAGGCGATCTTGCTCGAACCGGGTGCGGAGGATCGGGTGGCGATCGACGACGGCCTGCCAGGCGCGGGTGAACGTGGGGACGTCGACCTCGCCGCGCAGCGTCCAGGCGATCTGTACGACGTACGTCTCGGGGCTCGCGTCGTAGAGCGAGTGAAAGAGGATGCCGGCCTGGATCGGCGAGAGCGGGTAGGCATCCTCCAGCTCCTTCTTGCCACCCTCCGCGGCGACGAGGCGATCGATCACCGGCTGAGCCAGGCTCGCGCGGCGGAAATCCGAGGGCGTGTAGCCGCCCGCGTCGGGAGAGAGGCAATGCGCCACGAGGGCGCGCAACGCCGCGACGAAGCGCCCCGCGAGGGCCTCGATCGTGGCCGGCGTGTGGCGATTCTCGCTGTAGATCCAGCGAACCGAGAGGACCCCTCCGGTGACGCGGCCGAGGACGTCGAGCAGATACCGACGCTGGGCCCGCGGGCTCGCGGAGGGCCCGGCCGACTCGGTGGCCAGGCGCAGCGGGGCGCCTTCGGGCAGCATCTGGTCACGCTGACCGAGGTAATTGAAGCTGACCTCGGCCTGCGGCGCGCCCTGCAAGAACGCCGCGGCGCTTCCTTCTTCGCGCAGATACCGGAGCAGGCCATGGCCGAGCCCGTTCCCCGGGATGGAGCGGAGCTGCTCCTTCACCGATTTCAAGGATTCAGCCAGACCAGCGGTGGAGTCGACGTGGAGGAGCACGGGATAGACGGTGGTGAACCAGCCGACCGTGCGGGTGAGATCCACGCCCTCGAAGAGGTCTTCTCGGCCGTGTCCCTCCAGATCGAAGAGCGCGCTGTCGCTGCCCGTCCAGGCTTCCATCGCCTGGGTGAACGCGGTGAGGAGCACGTCGTTGATCTGCGTCTGATACGCCTCCGGGACCCGGCGGAGGAGCGCCTCCGTCTCTTCCTCCGTGAGCGTCACCGTGACCGAGCGCGCCGATCCTTCGGTGTTGGCTCCCGTCAGGTGATCGACCGGCAGCCGCGCCGAAGTCAGGCTCGCCCGGCCCGTCCAGTAGGCGTCTTCGCGAGCGGCCTCAGGGGAGCGGGCGCGCCCCGCGAGCAGCTCCGCCCAGCGCTTGGCGGACGTGGTCTTCGCCGGCAGCGAGATGGCTTTGCCGTCGGAGACCTGGGTATACGCCGTCCACAGGTCCTCGAGCAAGATCCGCCAGGAAACCCCGTCCACGGCGAGGTGGTGAATCACCACGAGGAGCCGCTGGGGACGCTTTTTGCCGAGATCGAAGAGGGCGACCCGGACCACCGGACCACGCTCGAGGTCGAGGGAGCCTTGCACCTCGCCCGTGGCCTTCTCCAGCGCCGCGGTCTGCTCCGCGCCTTCCAGCGCAGAGAGGTTTACCTGCACCACCTCTGCGGGCTCGCCCGGCGGCGCGAACACCTGCTCTCCACCGGCGAAGCGGAGGCGCAGAGCATCGTGGTGATCGAGGAGCGCAGAGGCCGCCTTCTCCAGCGCCGCGGCGTCGATCGGCTCCAGTGCTTCGAGGAAGATCGACTGATTCCAGTGCTGCGGATCCTGCGGCGCGAGCTCGCGCCACCAGCGCTGCACCGGGGTGAGCGGCGCCGCGCCGGTGACCGGCCCTTGCTCGGCCACCACCGTCGATTTCGCGCCGACGACGGCCGCGAGCTCGGCCACGGTCGGGTGCTGGAAGAGCTGCCGCGGCGTGAGGTGGAGGCCCGCATGGCGGGCGCGGGCGACCACCTGAATGCTGAGGATCGAGTCGCCGCCGACCTCGAAGAAGTTGTCGTGGATACCCACCCTGGGCAAACGAAGGACGCCGGCCCAGATCCGGGACAGGGCCTCTTCGGCCTCGCTCCGCGGAGCGACGAAGTCGGCGCCGGCCTCGCCCTGCGCGTCGGCCCCGGGCGCGGGGAGCGCCCGGCGGTCGAGCTTCCCGTTGGGCGTGAGCGGCATCGCCGGGAGGATCACGTACGCTGAAGGGACCATGTAGCCCGGCAGCTTCGTACCGAGGAAGGCGCGCAGATCGGCTTGATTCAGCGACGATTCCCTGGTCATGATCAGGTAGGCAACGAGGCGCTTGTCGCCCGGGGTGTCCTCGCGAACGGTGGTCGCGGCCTCGATCACGCTCGGATACTGCGCGAGCACCGCCTCGATCTCGCCGAGCTCGATCCGGTAGCCGCGGAGCTTGACCTGGAAGTCGGTGCGGCCCAGGAACTCGAGCGCTCCGTCGCCGCGGAAGCGGCAGAGATCACCGGTCTTGTAGAGGGTCGCGCCCGCGAGGAATGGAGATGGAATGAAGCGCTCTCGGGTGAGCTCGGGGCGATCGAAGTAGCCGAGCGCGACGCCGTCGCCGCCGAGGTGGAGCTCGCCCGCGACGCCAATCGGCACCGGGTGGAGCAGGCGATCGAGCACGTAAGCCTGCGTGTTCCCGATCGGGCGACCGATCGGCACCGGGCCGCCGCCCTCGTGGAGGCGCTGGAGGGTGGACCAGATCGTGGTCTCGGTGGGACCGTACATGTTCCACACCGAGGTCACGCGCGGAGCGAGCTTGTCGACCAGCTCGCGGGGCACGGCCTCACCGCCGACGAGCACGGTGATCGGCGCGCCGCTCCAGCCGGTGTCGAGGAGCAAGCGCCACGTCGACGGCGTGGCTTGCATCACGGTGATCTCCCTGGAAACAAGCAGATCTGCGAGCTCCAAGCCGTCGATGACCGCGGCCCGACTGGCAATCTCGACGACGCCGCCGGCGATCAGCGGCAGGAAGAGCTCGAGCCCGGCGATGTCGAACGAGAGGCTGGTGACGGCGAGGAGCCGGTCCGACGCGGTGAAGCCCGGCTCGGCGCGCATCGTCGTCAAGAAATTCACGAGCGCGCGGTGGGGGATCCGGACGCCCTTGGGCTTGCCGGTCGAGCCCGAGGTGTAAAGCACGTAGGCGATCGCTTTGGGAGAGACGCTATCGAGGCGCGCGGCGCTCTCGAGGGCGACCGTCGGCCACTCCGCGTCGATCTGGATGCTCTCGCCGCCGATGCCTTCGATCTCGTCGGCGACGCTGGCCTGCGTGAGCAGGAGCAAGAGCCCCGCGTCGGCCGCGATGAACGCCAGCCGATCTTTCGGGTAGGTCGGATCGAGCGGCACGTACGCCGCGCCCGATTTCATGACGGCCAGGGCAGCCACGACCATGTCAATCGAGCGATCGGTGGAGATCCCGATCCGCGTCCCCGGACCGGCTCCACGGCGCTGCAGGTAGCGCGCGAGCTGGTTTCCCCGGCGATCCAGCTCGCGATAGGTGATCTCGACGCCCTCGCAGGCGACGGCGACCGCGTCCGGCCTCGCGTCGGCCCGAGCCTCGATGAGGTGGTGTGCGCCGACGCGCGGGTACTCCATCGCCGTGGCGTTCCACTCGGTGATCAGCGTGTGGCGCTCCGCCGCGGGGAGGATCGGGAGCGCCGCGACGAGGCTCTCGGGCGCAGAGGCCATCCCGAGCAGCAGCGTGTGGAGGTGCCCTGTCAGCCGCGCGATCGTCGCCTCGTCGAAGCGGGCCAGATCGAAGCCGATGCGGAAGAACAGCGCGCTGCGGAAGACCGCGACCACCGTGAGGGGATAGGGGGGACGCTCGACCACGCGGGGATCCGTGGCCGAGAAGCCCTTCGCGCCGCGCTTGATCGACTCCTCGATCGGGTAGTTCTCGAAGATGAGCAGGCTCTCGAAGAGCGGAGTCCCGCGCGGGACGGCGCTGTACCCCTGGACGTCGACGAGGGGGCTGTGCTCGTACTCGCGGAGGACGGATTGGTCTTCCTGGATCTGTGCGAGCCACTCGAGCGTGGTCTGCGTGGGGCCGATCTTCGCGCGCACCGCGAGAGTGTTGATGAAGAGGCCGACCATGCGATCGATGCCCGGGACCGCCGCCGATCGACCGGATACCGTCGATCCGAACACGACATCGTCCTCGCGCGAGTAGCGCGAGAGGAGCAGCGCCCAGGCCCCCTGGACCAGGGTGCTGACGGTGAGCTTGTGCTTGCGGGCGAAGGTCGCGAGGAGCGCCGAGTCGGCCTCCGAGACGTCGAAACGAACCTCGCCGTAGCGCTCCCCCGCGCCGGGGCCAACAGGCCTGTCGACCCCGAGCGGCGTGGGCGCCGAGAAGCCCTGGAGCCGATCGCGCCAGAAGGCCTCGACCGGCGCCTTGCTCTGGCCGCGGATCCAGGCGACATAGTCTCCATACGGCGCCACGCGCTCGAGGCGCGGCTCGTCCCCGCCCAGGAAGGCGTCGTAGAGGGCGAAGACTTGCTTGACCACGATCTGCGTCGACCAGCCGTCGAGCAGGAGGTGATGCGAGCTCCAGAGGAAGCGATGCGCGTCGGGACCGAGGCGAAGCAGAGACCAGCGCATCAGCGGCGCTTGCGCGAGATCGAAGCCTCTCCGGCGGTCTTCCGCGGTATACCGATCGATCCGCGCGGACTGCTCGTCCGGAGAGAGAGCCGAGATGTCCACCTGCGCGATCGCGACAGGCACCTTCCGCTTCACGATCTGGAGCGGCTCGTCCAGGTTGTCGTGCTCGAACTTGGTGCGCAGGATCGGGTGGCGATCGACCACCGCCTGCCAGGCGCGGGTAAACGTGGGGATGTCGAGCTCGCCGCGCAGCGTCCAGGCGAGCTGCACGACGTAGGCCTCGGGGCTGGCGTCGTAGAGCGTGTGAAAGAGAATGCCCGCCTGGATCGGCGAGAGCGGATAGGCATCCTCCAGCTCCTTCTTGCCGCCCTCCGCGGCGACGAGGCGATCGATCGCCGGCTGCGCCAGGCGGGCGCGGCGGAAATCCGAGGGCGTGTAGCCGCCCGCGTCGGGAGAGAGGCAATGCGCCACGAGGGCGCGCAACGCCGCGACGAAGCGCCCCGCGAGGGCCTCGATCGTGGCCAGCGTGTGGCGATTCTCGCTGTAAATCCAGCGCACCGAGAGGACCCCTCCGGTGACGCGGCCGAGCACGTCGAGCAGATACCGACGCTGGGCTCGGGGGCTCGCGGCCGGGCCCGCCGATTCGAAGGCCAGGCGCAGCGGGGCGCCCTCCGGCAACATCAGATCGCGCTGGCCGAGGTAATTGAAGCTGACCTCGGCCTGCGGCGCCGCCCGCAGGAGCGCCGCCGTGTCCCCGTCCGCGCGAAGATACCGGAGCAGGCCATGACCGAGACCGTTCTCGGGCACGGCGCGGAGCTGCTCTTTCACGGACTTCAAGGCTTCTGCCGGCCCGGCGCCGGGGGCGAGCTGGAGGAGCACGGGATAGACGGTGGTGAACCAGCCGACCGTGCGGGTGAGATCCACGCCCTCGAAGAGGTCTTCTCGGCCGTGTCCCTCCAGATCGAAGAGCGCGCTCTCGCCGCCCGTCCAGGCTTCCATCGCCTGTGTGAACGCGGTGAGGAGCACGTCGTTGATCTGGGTCTGGTAGGCCTCCGGGACCTTGCGGAGGAGCGCCTCTGTCTCGTCCTCGGTCAGCGTCACCGTGATCGAGCGCGCCGATCCCTCGGTATTGGCACCTTCGGAGCGATCGACCGGGAGGCGGGTGGCCGGGCGGCTCGCCCCGCCCGTCCAGTAGGCCTCTTCGTGGGCGAGCTCGGGGGAGCCGGCGCGGCCCGCGAGCAGCTCCGCCCAGCGCCTGGCCGAGGTGGTCTTTGCGGGCAGCGAGATGGCCTGTCCACGCGCGGCCTGGGTGTACGCCGTCCAGAGGTCCTCGATCAGGATCCGCCACGAAATCCCGTCCACCGCCAGGTGGTGAATCACCACGAGGAGACGCTGGGGCTGATTGGCTCCGAGATCGAACAGCGCGACCCGGACCACCGGCCCGCGCTCGAGGTCGAGAGAGCCTTGCACCTCGCCCGCGGCCTTCTCCAGCGCCGCGGTTTGCTCGGCGCCCGCGAGCGCAGAGAGGTTGATCCGCACGATCTCCACCGGCTCGCCCGGCGGCCCGAACACCTGCTCTCCCCCGGAGAGCCGGAGGCGGAGGGCGTCGTGGTGGTCGAGGAGCGCAGAGGCCGCCTTCTCCAGCGCGGCGGCGTCGATCGGCTCCCCCGCTTCGAGGAAGATCGATTGATTCCAGTGCTGCGGATCCTGCGGCGCGAGCTCGCGCCACCAGCGCTGGACCGGGGTGAGCGGCGCCGCGCCGGTGATCGGCCCTTGCTCGGCAATCACCTTCGATTTCGCGCCGGCGACGGCCGCGAGCTCGGCGATGGTCTGGTGCTGGAAGAGCTGCCGCGGCGTGAGGTGGAGGCCGACCTGGAGGGCGCGGGCGACCACTTGAATGCTGAGGATCGAGTCCCCGCCCAGCTCGAAGAAGTTGTCGTGGATACCCACCTTGGGCAAGCGGAGGATGCCGGCCCAGATCCGGGACAGGGCCTCTTCGGCCGCGCTCCGAGGCGCGACGAACTCGGCCCCGGTCTCGGCGCGGGTGCCGTCCTCGGGAGCGGGGAGAGCGCGGCGATTGACCTTCCCGCTCGACGAGAGCGGCATCGCCGCGAGGAGGACGAACGCCGAGGGGACCATGTACTCGGGCAATCGATCCTTGAGGAAGGCGCGGAGATCGCCCACCGTGGGCGCCTGGCCCCCGGCGCAGACCAGATACCCCACGAGCCGCTTTTGCCCCGGAGCGTCCTCGCGGGCGACGACGGTCACGTCGCGCACCGCCGGATGGGCGGCGAGCACCGCCTCGATCTCGCCCAGCTCGATCCGGAAACCACGGATCTTCACCTGGAAGTCCGCGCGACCGAGATATTCAATCTCGCCCGACACGAGGTGACGGGCCACGTCGCCGGTGCGATAGAGCCGCGCGCCGGGCACGGCGCTGAAGGGATCGCGGAGGAATCGTTCGGCCGTCAATTCCGGTCGATTCAGGTACCCGCGGCCGACCTGCACGCCGCCGATGTACAGCTCCCCGCGGACGCCCACCGCGACAGGCTCCATCCGATCGTCGAGGAGGTAAATCTGGGTGTTGTCGACGGGGCGGCCAATCGGCACGATGGCATCGCCGGCATGGCAGGCGAAGTAGGTGACGTC
The DNA here is from genome assembly GCA_040006075.1 of Byssovorax sp. Lineage (GTDB taxonomy): Bacteria > Myxococcota_A > Polyangia > Polyangiales > Polyangiaceae > JANYGI01. Next base: position 14,360 of record JBDTXR010000200.1, read on the forward strand.
GACCGCGGCCTCGGTGGGGCCATAGAGGTTGTGCAGCTCGGAGCCGGCGATCTTCGCAAAGAACGCCTCGACCATCGCGGGCGGCAGGGCTTCCCCGCTGCAGAACACGCGCGCGAGCGAGGCGCAGCGCCCCCGGGGGAGCTCGTCGAGGAAGGCCTTGAGCATCGACGGCACGAAGTGCGTCGTGGTGATCTCCTGCGCTTCGATCAGGCCGGCGAGGTACGCGGGATCCTTGTGGCCTTCGGGCTTCGCCACCACGAGCGTGGCGCCGAACATCAGCGGCCAGAAGAGCTCCCAGACCGAAACGTCGAAGCTGAACGGCGTCTTCTGGAGCACGCGATCCGAGGCGTCGAGCCGGTAGGTGCGCTGCATCCACTGCAAGCGATTGAGGATGCCCCGATGGGCGTTGAGGGCGCCCTTGGGCCGCCCGGTCGAGCCCGAGGTGTAGATGGCGTACGCGAGCGTGTCGAGCGAGAGCCCGTCGCGCGCGGGGTTTCCCTCCGGCTCGGCGGCGATGGACTCCCACTCTGCGTCGAGCTGGATCACCGCCGCGTCGTGCTCCGGCAAGACCCCGTCGAGATGGGCCTGCGTCAACACCACCGGAACGTGGGTGTCTTCGAGCATGAACGCCAGGCGATCCTTCGGGTACTCCGGATCGAAGGGCACATAGGCGCCTCCGGCCTTGAGGACGGCGTAGAGGGCCACGACCATCTCGATCGAGCGCTCCATGCACACGCCGACCAGCACGCTGGGCCCGACACCGCGCTTGCGCAGGGCGTGGGCGAGCTGGTTGGCGCGGGCGTTGAGCGCGCGGTAAGTGAGCGTTTTGTCCTCGAAAACCAGGGCGATCGCGTCGGGTGCTCTCGCGGCCTGGGCCTCGAAGATCTCGTGAATGCAGGCGTCGTCGGGGTAGGCAAAGGCCGTCGCGTTCCAGTCGACGAGGACCTTGCGGCGCTCGGCCGCGTCGAGGATCGAGAGATCGCGAACGCGGCAGTCGGGCGCCTTGACCAGGGCGGTGAGCAAGGTCCGGAGGTGGGCCTCCATCCGCGCGATGGTCGAGGCGTCGAAGAGATCGGTCGAGTACTCGAACCAGCAGGCGAGATCGCCCGGGTTGTCTTGCATCCAGAGCGTGAGATCGAACTTCGACGTGCCGCTCTCCACGTCTTCCCGGGCGAGGGTGAGGCCGGGGAGCGACATGGCCTCGGTGGTCGGGCTCTGGAGGGTGAACATCACCTGGAAGAGCGGGGAGCGGCCGAGATCGCGCTCCGGCTCCAGCT
>JBDTXR010000201.1:0-15575 GCA_040006075.1 Byssovorax sp.
CCTGGCGGTCGCGGCTATGCGGCAGTCGAGCGAGGATCGTGCTCGCTGATTTAGTGCTTGCCAGTGCGGATCGGCGCTCGCCGTGAACCGCTATCGACGTGGAGGGCGCCACTTGGTCCGGCGTGCTCCGCTTGCGGATGTCGCTGATGACGCTCTTCACGCGGACCGGATCCGGACAACCGCAACCGCGCAAGGGTCGCAAGTCCCGGAAAGACGCGGTTTCACCGGCCCCTTGCGACCCTTGCGTCCTGGCGGTTAAATTCCCCTCCGCTCCGTAACAGCAGGATGGAGATCGAGATCCTGGAGCGAGCGCCGAGGCCGTGACGCGCGCCATCCTCTTTGGCAATCAAGTGCCTGGAACTACGTAGCAAACTGGGATCTGCACCCGACAGACTCCACGAGGCTAGCACCTGCTTTGTGCGCAGCGAGGCGCGGGCAGAGCGCTTCCCGACGCTCTGCCCGGCCCGATAGCCGCTTTCAGAACAGCGTGTAGATGAAGGGCGCGACCACGGTGCCCGAGAGCAGCAAGAGCACGCTGATCAGCAGCAGGGTGGTGATGATCGGCAGCAGCCACCACTTCTTGTTGTTCTTGAGGAAGCCGATGGTGTCGCCCGCGAGGGACGAGCTCTGGCCCTTCGACGCGGCCTCGAACTTCGACTCTGCCTTCTCCGGCTCTTCGTTTGCCATGTTCGCGCTCCGTCTCAAAACTGCTTTACGTAGGTGGCCGGATCGTCCGTCTCTTTGTACTCTTCCCAGTACGAAGCGGCGCTCTTGTCGAGCTTCCGCTTCATCGTGTCGCGCTGGACGAGCTTGAAGATGAGCCCGACCGGCGTGATCAGGAAGAGGAAGATGACCACCAGGATGATGGGCTGGGTGATGAGCCCCATGGTGATGCCGATCCCCATCCAGAGGATGTAGAGGAGCCGGGCGATGGGCCGGATGAACGAGAGCACGAACACCGCCACGCCCGCGATGAGCAGGCCCTTGGCGAGGGACTCGTGGTGGAGGACAAAGAACTGGAGGGCGCCAATGGCGGCCATCCCGCCCAGGAAGGCGCCTCCGAACTTGAGGAGCTCCTTCGAGGACGGGTTCTTGTTGATTTCGTCGTAGATTTTGATGGCCATCAGTCGAGCGCAAATTGTGAGAGGTACTGCTTTTGCTCGGAGCTCGTGAGCGCCGGCTGCTCGGTCTTGAGGAGGACGCAGTCGCCGACGACCAGGACGTCCATCTCGGTGTGGAGGAAGCAGTTGTAGGCTTCCGCCGGGGTGTTCACGATCGGCTCGCCGCGGACGTTGAAGCTGGTGTTGACGACGCAGGGGCAGCCAGTCTGCGCCTCGAAGGTCTTCATCAGCCGGTAGAAGCGGCCGTGTCGCTCTTCGTCGACCGTCTGGATGCGAGCCGAGTAGTCGACGTGGGTAATCGCCGGGAAATCCGAGCGAGCCACGTTGACGCGCTTGCGCAGGTCCTCGTCGACCATGGCCTTCTTCTGCTCGTCGTTGAGGACGCGGCGGTACTTCTCGCGCACCGGGGCGACCAGGAGCATGTAGGGGCTCTCGGTGGTCTCGCTCATGTCGAAGATGTCGTGAGCGCGCTCCTTGAGGACGCAGGGGGCGAAGGGGCGGAACGACTCGCGATACTTGATCTTGAGGTTCATCGTCGACTGCATGGTCTCGTTGCGCGGATCGCCGATGATGCTCCGGGCGCCGAGGGCGCGGGGGCCAAACTCCATGCGTCCGTACGACCAGCCGATGACGGCGCCCTCGGCCATCTTGGTGGCGACGAGGTCGAGCAGGTCCTGCTCTTTGTCGAAGACATGGTATTTGGCCTTGGTCGTGTCGAGGAAGGCCTTGGTCTCTTTCAGGTCGTACGAGGGGCCCAGGTACGAGCCCTTCTGGATGTCTTTGCCGGTGGAGACGCGCTTGTTCTCCAGGAGCTGATACCAGGTGAACAGGGCCGCTCCCAGAGCGCCGCCCGCGTCGCCGGCGGCAGGCTGGATCCACACGTCTTCAAACGGGCCTTCCCGGGTGAGCTTGCCATTGGCGACGCAGTTGAGCGCCACGCCGCCGGCCAGGCAGAGGTGCTTCATCCCGGTGACCTTGTGGATGTGGCGGGCCGTGAGCAGCACGATCTCTTCGGTGACGACCTGGATCGACGCGGCGAGATCCATCTCGCGCTTGGTGATGTCGCTCTCGGTGGTGCGGGCCGGGCCGCCGAAGAGGGCGTCGAACTTCGGGCCCGTCATCTTCAGGCCGTCGCAGTAGTTGAAGTACTCCATCGCCAGGCGGTACGAGCCGTCGGGCTTGATGTCGATGAGGTGCTTCTTGATCAGGTCGGCATAGACGGGCTCGCCGTAGGGGGCCAGGCCCATGAGCTTGTATTCACCGGAGTTGACCTTGAAGCCGGTGTAGTACGTGAAGGCCGAGTACAGGAGCCCGAGGCTGTGCGGGAACGAGATCGAATTCTTGATCTTGATCTGGTTGCCTTCGCCCGTGCCCCAGGTGGTGGTCGCCCACTCGCCGACTCCGTCCATGGTCAGGATGGCGGCCTTGTCGTAGGGGGAGGGGAAGAAGGCCGAGGCGGCGTGGGACTGATGATGATCGGTGAAGACCATGGTCCCGCGGAAGCGCCCCTGGAGGCCGCGGCGGATCTCTCGTGGGGTGTGGAGCTTCTCCTTCAGCCAGAGGGGGAGGGCCTTGCGGAAGGACCAGAACCCGCTGGGCGCGTAGGCGAAATACGTCTCCAGGATGCGATCGAACTTCTTGAGGGGCTTGTCGTAGAAGACGACGTAGCTCACCTGCTCGGGCTCGAGGTTGGCCGCCTTGAGGCAATACTCGATGGCCTTGGCCGGAAATTCGTGGTCGTGCCGCTTGCGGGTGAAGCGCTCTTCCTGCGCGGCTGCGACGATGTCGCCGTCGACGACGAGGGCCGCGGCGCTGTCGTGGTAGAACGCTGAAATTCCGAGGATCGAAACAGGGTTCTTGGTCGCCATCAGGTTCGCAAATCAGGTGGGGGAAGCGCCCCTGGTGAGACCGGGTGCGGTTTTTTGCCCGCGCGCCCGGCCCTCGGAGCCGTGAGAGGCCCCTTGACGGGGACGGGATGGGCGGGTTGGGTCCGGGCGTCTCGCCCGCAGCGCCGGAGGATACCGCGCCTCCCCGGCGACGTGGTGGAGATTTTTCCTGGAGGGCGGTCTTTCATTGGTTCCCCGGATCTCGCGGAGGCCGGAGACGAGATCCTCGGCCCACGCCGGCGGGTTCCAGCCGTCGAGCCCGTCGCCGGAGATCAGCGTCAGCGCGACCTCGAGGTCGTCGGGCTCGCGCGAGAGATCGCCGAGGGCGCGGTCGAGGTGCAGATCCGGGACGTGGCGCAGGCGCATCGACGGCCGCGACTCTATCCGGCGCCGGCGCGCCGCGCTCGATCGCGAGGCGTGACGCCGCGTCACGGCGGCTCTACAAGTCACCCTCGATGCTGATCCGCCGCGCTCTCCTCGCTCTCCCTTTCGCCCTCTCTCTCATGGCCTGCGCGCCCTCCACCGCGACGCCCGCGGCGGCGCCGGTCGGGGCGAGCCCTCCGGTCGCGGCCGAGGCCATGGCGGCGATCGCGCCCGCGGCGACGTCGGCGTCCCCGCTCCTCGCGGCGGTGCCGGCCAACGCCACGCTGGTGGTGCGGATCGATGGAAAGGCCCTGCGCGGCGCGCCGATCTTCGCCAACGCCATGGGCGCCATCCACGCGTTCCCCATGATCCAGGCGCGCCTCGACGACGTGAACGAGCGCTGCGGCCTGGACCTGCTCGACGCCGTCGACGAGGTGGTGGTGGCGCGGACCGGCCCGCGCGAGGACCAGGACGTGACGCTGGCGCGGGTGCGCGCCGACGACGGCGCCGTGCTCCGCTGCGTGATGGGCCTGCTCCACGGGAAGGCCACGACGATCGGCCCCGATCCCGCGGTGCGCCTCGACGTCGAGACGGTGGCCGTCGTCGTCGACGGGGTCACGATCCTCGGCGGCGACAGCATGGTCGACGCGGCGATCAAGGCTGTTCGCGCCCACGCGACCACGCTCCCGAAGCCGGCGCGCGCGCTCTTTGTCGGCCCTTCGACCGTGGCGTCGTTCGCGCTCGCGGGGCCGGGCTTCGGGCCGGTGTCCGACGGCGCCGGCGTGTTCGAGATCGACGATCATCACCTGGCGATCCGCGCCACGGGCACCCTCGGCTCCGCGGCCGAGGCCACCGCGCTCACGCAGCAGGTGCACGGCGGGATCGACCAGGCGTCGGCCGATCTCGGCGCGGCCCCCGGCGGCGCGGGCGAGGCGCTGAAAGGGTATCTCTCGCAGATCCACGTCGCCGCCGAGGGCAGCCGCGTCCACGCCGATCTCGACCTCAAGGGCGGCGTCGAGGCCCAGGCGCAGCTGGTGGGCACGCTCTCCGCCGTCGGCATCTACGGGGTCCGACAGTACCTCTTGCAGGCCAAGCTGGCCGAGGCGAAGAACACCGTCGGCGCCATCTCGCGCGCGCTCGCCGCCTTCATGGAGCGCGAGGACGCGAAGGGCAAGCGCGCGACGCGATTCCCGCCCTCGGCGCCGCTGACACCCGCCAAGGTGCCTTCGGGGACCAGATCCTCGCCCGATGGATCCACGTGGAGCCACCCGACCTGGAAGGCCCTCCACTTCGAGATGGATACGCCCGGGTACTACAGCTACGAGGTCGTCACTTCAAAAGACGGTCACACCGCGACGGTGCGCGCCCACGGCGATCTCGACGGCGACGGCAAGCTGTCCACCATCGAGCGGACCCTCACGCTGGGCAAGGACGGGGTGGTCGTGATGGCGCCCAAGCTGGAGCTCATCGACGAGCTCGAATAGGCCTGCTTCAGAACACCCCCACGATTTGCAGGCGGGGCCCGTGGAAGATGTCTGTCCCGCCAAAGTCGACCTTTTTCCCCACCGAGAGCGTCGAGCCGCCGTTCTGCGTCTGCGTCTCGCGCAGCTCCGAGACGATGGTCTGGGTCACCGCCTCGGCGTGGTACTGGGGCTCGATCAGCACGCGAAAGCGGCTCTTGGTCGGCGTGAGGCGGATGTGGGCGCCGAGGCCGGCAGAGACGTCGAACACCAGCGCCGTGGGGCTCTGCGTGGAGCGATTGGCCGGGGCGTCGGGCGCCGAGGTATCCTTCAGGAAATAATACGACGTGGGGCCCGCGCCGCCGTAGAGGCCGATGTCGCCGAAGAGTGACACTCTCCGTCCCTCGCCCTGGCTGAAGCGGAAGGTGCCCCCGCCCATGAAGTACTTCGAGCTGAGCTTCTGCGCCGGGCTCTCGCGCTCGAAGACGAAATTCTGGTTGTCCGAGCTGGCAGGGGCCGTGTCGTGGAGCTCGTAGAGCACCCGGGGGAGCTGGTAATTCATGTAGCGGAAGCCGACCAGCAGCTCTTCAATCCAGTACTTCCCCGCGGTCTCGGGCATCAGGAACGCGATGTCGTAGCCAATGTCGAGCTGGGTATAGGAGAGCTGGAGCGGCGCCCTGCCGATGACGCCAGTGTCCTGGCCCGAGGGGGAGACGCCGATCTCGCGCACCTCGCCCGCGGTGAAGGTGGCGTTCTTGAGCCGCGTGCGCACCCCGAGCAGCCCGACGCCGATGTCGAAGACGTCGCTGACGAAGCCCTTCAAGCCAATCTGGTTGCCGAGCGATCCCGAGCTCTGGATTGACCCGTTGGAGGAGAAGAGGCGATCGGTGTTGAAGCCGCCGTTGAGCGACGCGGCGTTCTGCATGTGGAGCCAGTCGAAGGCCACGATGACCCGCCCGCCGACCATGGTGACCGGCTTGACGCTGTACTCGAGGCGGTGGGTTCGCCCGGTGTAATCCCCGCTGGTGCCGTTCGTTCCGAGCTGGTGGAAGAACATCACCTCGCCGTCGAGCTTGGCGTGCGCGGTGATCGAGTCGAGCTGCACGCCGACGATCTGATCGACGATGCTCTCGCGGAGCGCGAAGCCGGCCGTCTTGTCCCGCTCGACGCCGACCTTCTCGGCGAGGGTGTCGGTGAACTTCTCGAGGACGGGGAGCTCTTCGCGGCCGCGGCGCTCGATGGCCTCGGTGCGCGCCGGCAGATCGGCGAGCCCGAGGGTGGCCTCGAGGCTGGTGCCAGGCGCGCGGGCCGGCGCGAGATCGCGCCCGGCCGATTGCACCGCGTGCGCCGATTGCACGACGACGGTCGGCAAGAGCGCCAGCGCTTCCATCTCGACGCGGAGCGCGATCGAGAGGGTGTCGAGCGCGTCGCGGGCCACGAGCGCGCGCTCGGGCTTCTGCAAATCGGCCCTGGTCAGGGCGTCGATCGACGCGAGCAGCGCCGCCTTCGCGAGGTCCTCGGCGCGCTCGGTGATCGCGACGGTCTTCGCCGCTGCGACGAGCGCCGGCGGATCGGCCGCGCGCGGCGCCGTGGGGATCCCGCGCTGCGCGAGCGCGTCGCGGAGGTGTTGCTCGGCGATGGCTGCGGCGATCCGCGCCAGCGCGGCTTTGTCGAAGACCTCCCACTGGAGCTTGATCGCCGCGGCGCCCGGCGCGAGCTCGGCGACGGCGTCGAGCAGGCTCGGGTAGCGCGCGGGCTCGAGGCGCGGCGCCTCGGCCTGCTTCGCGACGCGCTCGATGTGGAGGCGGTAGAGCTTGACGATCGGGACCTCGAAATCGCCGCCTTGGTAGGGCGGGGCGGCCTCGACGCCGGCGCGGAGCGTGTCGGCCTCGGCCCCGTCGAGCACGAGCGCCTTCACCCACGCGTCGCCCGGCGAGTACGGCGTGGCCGTCAGGATCTTCTCGAGGTCGGCGCGCACCGCGATGAGGTCCTCGGTGCGGTCGAGCACGATCGTCGGGTTGGCCTCCTCGTTCGAGTAGGCCCGCGCGGCGCGCACGTTGAACGTCGCCGGCAAACACCCGATCAGCGTCGCACCGCCGACACCGAAGAGAAGAGCGTGCGTCGCGAAGCGAGGAAAGCGCGACAAAAAGCCGGGGCGCATCGGGAATGAAATAGCATGGTCCGGGCGCTCCTTCGCCGGCGCCCGAATGGCCTCGGGAAATCTCCGGCGTCGCCGGGAGCTTGCAGAACCTTGCCCCCGGAGTATCCGTACAGCTCCTGTCGACCGCGTGGCCCCGCGCACCTGCCTGGAATCATTCGCCGGTATCCCCGGTTCCGCCGACCAAGAACAGTCCTCTGGAGAGTCGCGCATGAACACCGAACCTCGCGTCACTTCCGCCTTTTCCCGGCGCACACCCCTCGTCGCGCTGCTGCTCGCTCTTGGCCTCGGCGCCGTCGCGTGTGGGCAGCAGCTCACTCCCGCGGCGCAGCCGGACCCTGCTGTTCAGCCGGTCTCCGCGCTCGGGACCGCGACGCCCGCGAGCCTGCCGCCGCCGATTCACACGGCCGAGCTGCCGCCCGCGCCGGTCCCCGCGACGTTCGATGTGGCCGCGCTCGCCGAGAAGGTGAAGCCGATGGTCGTGAACATCACGACCACGCAAAAGGTCGACGTCCCCGGCGGGATGATGGGCAATGGCCCCGACGGAGCGGATCCGTTCGAGTTCTTCTTCGGCCAGCGCGGCGGCGCCCCTCACCCGCAAGGACCGACGGGGCCCCGCGAACGATCGATGAAGCGTCAAGCCCTCGGGACTGGCTTCATCATCGACTCGCAAGGGTACGTCGTCACCAACGAGCACGTGATCCACGACGCCGACGACGTGCGCGTGCACCTCAACGACGAGCGCGAGTTCGACGCCGACGTGGTCGGGCGCGATCCCAAGCTCGACATCGCGCTGCTTCACCTGCGCGGCGCGAAGGATCTCCCCGCGGCGCCGCTCGGATCGAGCGAGCAGCTCCGCGTCGGCGAGTACGTGCTCGCGGTCGGCAACCCGTTCGGCCTCGGCCACACCGTCACGCTCGGGATCGTCAGCGCCAAGGCCCGCTCGATCGGCGCGGGCCCCTACGACGATTTCATCCAGACCGACGCGTCGATCAACCCGGGAAACAGCGGCGGTCCGCTCTTCAACTGGCGCGGCGAGGTGGTGGGCATCAACGCGGCGATCCGCGCGGGAGCGAACGGGATCGGCTTCGCGATCCCCGTCGATGCGGCCAAGGACATCCTGCCGCAGCTCCGCGAAAAAGGGCACGTCGAGCGCGGGCGCCTCGGGCTCGCGTTCCAGCCCATGACCAGCGATCTCGCCACGGGGCTCGGCGTCGATGGAAACAGGGGCGCGCTGGTCTCGGAGGTGGAGCCCGGCGGCTCCGCGGCGCGCGCCGGGATCAAGTCGGGCGACGTGGTGCTCGCCGTGAACGGGACGCCGATCGCCCACGCCGAGGAGCTCCCGCGGCGCGTGGCGGTCCACGCGCCGGGCACCGCGATCAAGCTCACCGTGCTGCACGACAAGCAGCAGCGCGAGATCGCGGCGACGCTCGACGCGATGCCCGACGACGACGTCGGCGCGCCGCCGCGCCCCGCGCACCCCACCGTGCCTTCGTCGGTGCAGCCCGTGGGCAAGCTCGGGATCCAGATCACCGACGCGCCCGGAGGCGGCGTCCGCGTCGACGACGTGCGCGATCCGAACAACGTCCGCGACCTCACGCCCGGCGACGTGATCGTCGAGCTCAACCGCGTCCCCGTGAAGGAAGTCGTCGGCCTGCGCGCCGAGATGAACAAGCTGAAGCCGGGATCGACGGCGATCTTCAAGGTTCGCCGCGGCAAGCAGTCGCTCTATGCGGCGGTGCCAGTGCCGGCGAAGTAGCTCAGCGCGGGGTGACGACGCGGTCGTAGATCGCCTCGTATTTCCGGGTCATTTCTCCGAAAGAGAACTCGCGCTGCACGCGGATCCGGCCGGCCTCGCCGAGCGCGCGGCGGAGCGCGGGATCGCCGGCGAAGCGCGCGAGCGCGGTCGCGAGCGCCTCGGGATCTTCGATCGGGACGAGCAGGCCGTGCTCGCCGTCGGTGACCACCTCGGGGTTGCCGCCGATCCGCGTCGTCACGATCGGGAGGCCGTGCGACATCGCCTCGAGGACCGCGAGCGGGAGGCCCTCCATGCGGGACGGGAGAACGAAAAAGTCCGCTGCGGCAAGCAGATCCGGCACGTCGGATCGGAAGCCGAGGAACCGCACCTGCGCGGGGCCGAGGCCGAGCTTGCGCGCCTGCGCCTCGATCGCCGGGCGCTCCGCTCCGTCGCCCGCCGTCACGACCGTGAGCTCGACGCCGCGCTCTTTCACCTTCGCCAGCGCGCTGATCAGGATGTCGTGCCCCTTCACGGGGAGAAAGTTGGCGACGTGGAGCGCGACGGGGCCCTCGCCGAGGCCCAGATCCGCGCGCACCTCGGCCCGCGTGCGCTTCGGCGCGGGCGGATCGACGCCGTTGTAGATCACCGTGATGTCGACGACGCCGTTCGCCGACGACTGGCGCGCGGTGTCGCGCGAGACCGCGACGACCGCGTCGGTGAGCAGCCACTCGATCGTTCTCGGGACGCGGACGATCCCGCGGTGATCGGTGAAGACCAGGCGCGCGCCGCTGACCAGCTTGCCGAGGACGCCGTACTGGAGCGACGTCGGGTTGTGCGAGTGCATGACGTTCGGGCGGAGGCGCCCGAGCACCGCTGCGCCGCGGAGCACGCGCGAGCCGGTGCCCGCGCCGCCCAGCACCGTGGTCGGGATCCCGAGGCGGGCCGCGTGCTCTTCGAGAGGGCCTCCCTGGAGCGCGAGGATCTGCGCGTCGTGCCCGAGCTGCCGCTGCGCTCCGGCGAGGCGGAGGACGAAATGCTCCATCCCGCCGCCGTTCAGGCTGCTCGTGGTGTGAATGATCCGCAGCGATCGGCTCGACATGGCGGGGACGCTAATCCAACGATGGATCGCCGTAAACGCCTGGCCGGCCGATCAACGCCGCACGCCGACCCGCACCTCGACGCCTCGGCCCGGAATGAGGTGCTGTCGACGCTCACCGCGTTGACGCACGCGAATTCGCCCGGGCAGTCCGCGGTGCCCATCGGCGCAGGCTCGCTGCGGGGAGCCGCGGAGGCGGCGGCCGTCGAATGGGCGCGACGCGGCGCGCTCGGGGCAGCGCGGTTTGCCGAGAGTGCCAGTCGGGATGCGCAGGCGCCGGGGCCCGACCGGGACGAACAAGGCACGACAGGGCAAGAGCAGCTTCGCCGCCAGAGCCACGCGGCGACCAGCGGTCCGGTGTGCGCCACGGCGGGAAGAAGGCCCCACCTCGATCACCACGTCAAGGTGGGCGGAGGGGAAGGACGCGCTTGGCAAGGGGGGCGGGATGGAATAGCCTCAGGGGATGGTCGCCGCGATGCCGTACAGCTTCCTCGCCCCCGCGCTCGCGCTGGTCGAGGATCCCCCGCAGGACGAACAGCGGTTCGTACTGCACGGCGTCGCCTGGGAAGATTACGTCGCATTGAACGATGTCATGGCCGATCGGCCGGGCGTCCGGATCGCGTACAGCGAAGGGACGCTCGAGCTCATGAGCCCTGGTTACGCCCATGAAGACGTCAAGAAGCGTATTTCCAGGCTCCTCGAGCTCTATGCGGTCGTGCGCGACGTCCAGATTCACGGCCTCGGCTCGATGACCTTCCGGAGCAAGCCCAAGCGTCGTGGGGCCGAGCCCGACGAGTGCTATTTCATTGGCAAGGTCACCAAAGGGTCTCCCCACCTCGCGATCGAGATCGCCGCGTCGCGGAGCGCGATCAAGAAGCTCGACCTCTACGCCGCGCTCGGCGTGCGCGAGCTCTGGATCTGGGAAGACGACGGGCTCTCCGTTCACGCGCTGGGGAAGGTGGGGTATCGGCAGGTGAAGCACAGCAAGCTCTTGCCCGATCTCGACCTGGAAGAGCTGGTGTCGTTCGTCCGCATCCCCGACCAGGCCGAGGCCGCGCGCGCCTACTGGAAGCAGCTCAGCGAGGGGGCGCGATAGGCTCTCTGCCTCGCGCGCCCGAGCAGGCTTTGCCCGATCACACGATTCGACAGGCCTCTTCGAACTCCAGTCGCGGGTTGCGCGGGAAGAGCTTCGCCGGGTCGCCGTGGCCCAGGTTGAGCAGGAAGTTCGATTTCCACTTCCCATCGGGGAGGAACTCCGCGTCGACCTTGGCGTTGTCGAAGCCGCCCATCGGCCCGACGTCGAGGCCGACCGCGCGGGCCGCGAGCATCAGATAGGCACCCTGGAGAGTGCCATTCTGGAAGGCCACCTGCGCCTTTTTCTCGTCCGGGGCTCCGGCGAACCAGCTCCGCGCGTCGACGTGGGGCATGAGCTTGGGGAGCTGCTCGTAGAACTCGAGATCGTGGGCCACGATGGCCGTGACCGGGGCCGCCATCGTCTTCTCGACGTTGCCCGGGGAGAGCGCCGGCTTGAGCCGCGCCTTGGCCTCGGGGCTCTTCAGGAAGAGCACGCGCATCGGCTGGCTGTTGGCCGAGGTCGGCGCCATGCGGGCGATCTCGTAGATGCGACGGAGCAGGGCGTCTTCCACGGGGCGGTCGAGCCAGCCGTTCTGCGAGCGGGCGTCGAGGAAGAGCAGGTGGAGATCGGCTTCGGTGATGATCGACATGAAGTCCTCGGGAGGGGGAGCGGCGGGGGAAGGTGCCAAGGGATGACGGGAATGCAGACTCCCGTCAAGGGTGCTTGTCGAGGCGCTGCAACATCGCTCGTCGGGCCGCCGTCAGCGATCCATCGGTGGGGCGCTCCTTGCCGGCGCTCTCGGCCGGGAAGAGCGCGAGCGCCGGATCGCCCGCTGGCACGGAAGCGTCGAGCGCGAGCCGGATCCGCAGATCGAGCAGGCCCTCGCGGGCGGCGAGCCACCGTGGCGTCGGGAGGACGCCGAGGCGATCGTGGACCACCCAGGCCGAGGGCGAGCTCTCTCGCCCGTCGAGGTTGTTGAAGGCGAAGCCCTGCGTGATCGCCCCGATCCACTCCAATCGTCCCTCGGCGCCGGCGCGGATGTCCTGGAAGAGGTGGAGTCCCAGGCCTGGCCGATCGAGCCCGTTGTTGTACGTCCACACGTGCTGGCCGCCGGCCTCGCGGCGCTTGAGCTCGGTTGGCTCGTGGTGGTTCAGCGCCAGCGCGGTGGTCGCGGCCAGGAGCGCGTCGAAGCTGGTGTTCTTCGGTGGATCGGTGAGGAAGCCAATCGTCTTCATCCCGGCCTGGGTGGCGGGCGCGACCAGGGCGAGCGCCTGGGTGATCTCGGCGTCGGTGGCCGGCTCATCGTAGCTCTTGATGTAATGAGGTACGGTGAGCGACGTCATCCGCGCGGCGGCGTCCGCGGGGGAGATGCCCTGCTCGCGCTGCTCCTTGAGCGAGGGGTAGAATCCCCCGTAGGCGACGACGGCCAGGACCGGGCCGTGGCGGGCGGCGATCTCCAGGTAGTGGGCCGCGGGATCCGGGGCGCCCGGCGCGCCGCGGAGGGGGTGATCGACCCCGGGACCGCCGGTGTAGCAGTTGATCCCGGCGCGGGCCTGCTCGGCGATCAGGTCTTCTTGCAAGGCCCACCAGCGGGGCTCGCCCACGGCGCTGGGCCGGAAGGGGAGCGCGCTCATGAGCAGGCCGACGGGGATCGGGATCGGCGGCAACGCCACGTCGGAGGCGCGGATCGCCACCGGGATCTCGATCGGCGCGGGGCCGCCCGTGAGGGTGATTGTCCCGGTGAACAGGCCTGCTCCGGAGGCCGGGAGATCGTACTCGACGAGCAGAGGTCGCGCGAGATCGGGGCCGATCGTCAGGTCGGGATCGGGGCGATAGTGGTTGACCTCGAGCCACACCGGGCCAGGGAGGTTGTGGCGCATCGGGAGGTAGCGGCCCTGGCTCACCACGCCGGCGGCCGGGGGCTCTCCCGCCTTCGCGGTCGCGCGGACCAGGGGTGAGGCGACGACATGGAGCGTGAGATCGCGGCGCGCGTAGAGGCCGAGATGGACGCTGGCCTTCTGGCCGCGCACCGTGGCGATCTCCTCGAGCGGCGCGCCCGCGGCGTGAACCGGGTAGTCGCGCGGATAGAGCATCACGCCCGGCGGGATCGGCTCGACCACGACATCGGCGCTGGGCGCGGCGTGGCCGGGGCCGCGGCGGCCGCGATCCTGCGGGGTGTACGAGGCGGCGATTGCCTCGGATTGAAGGTGATCTTGCGCATCGAGGAAGGCGCGGCCCTCGGGCGTATCGGGCGCGAGGAAGAGGCCGGCCACCCGCAGCGGGGTGCGGTTTGCGTGGGTCTCGTCGAGGGTGAAGACGTTGCCGCCCTTCGCGGCCTCGAACGAGAAGCGGGCGATCGCCGCGGCGGGGCGCACCACCTTCGCTTCGATCTGATCGAGCTGGGTGAGCTCGGTGTCCTCGAAGAGAAAGCTGGTCCCCGCCGGCGCGAAGTCGTGCTCGTGCACCACGACACCGTTGTTCAGGAGCGCCGCGTGCTGGTAATTGCTGGCCTCGCCCTCCCAGAAGCCGCCTCGCTCGAAGGCCACCCAGCCCAGGTATTTGCCGCCGGGGAGATCGACGCGAAAGCCGCCCGCATCGAAGCCGAGCCCGCAGCCGAGGAGCGTGGTGGGGAACGAGGTGCAGCGGTAGAGAAAGGCCTTGGTGTGGCCGAGCATGCCAAAGCCACGATCGGGCGTGTAGTCCGTGGTCTCGAAGACCCCGACGCTCTGGGGCATGACCGGGAGACCCTCTTTGCCGAAGTCGAAGGCGAACGCGCCCGAGGCCTCGACGCGAGCGCGCTTCTCCAGAGCGAGGGTGTCGATGAAGAGATCCCCCGAGCTGCGGTTGATGAAGCCGACGCGGCTGATCCTGGCGATGTCGAGCGGGGTCTTCACGTCGCCGCGGTAGGCGCGGTTCTCCTCGCCGCGCCAGAGGCCGCCTCCGAGGTCGAGCTCGAGGACCTGATCGCCGGGGAGCACCCCGAAGCTGTGCTGGAAGCGAGCCGAGAAGTCGGTGTGATCGTCCTGGATTTCGAGGCCGAGCTCGACGGTGTGGTCGACCGGGTTGTGGACGTGGAAGCGGAGCACGCTGAACGGGCTCCAGTCCGAGATGTGGAGATCGGAGAAGCTGCCCTGGATCCCGGGGCCGATCTTGAGCGAGCGCCCGCCCTCGTCGTGCCACTCGGTGGAGACCTCGGCGGTGCCGTGGGCGTCTCTCGGCCATTTCTTGATCGAGGGCGAGGCCTCGAAGTCCTGCACGATCGCGGTGACGGCGCCCGGCGGCGCGCGCTTCGGGCCGCACCCGCTGCAGCCCGAGGCCGCGATCGCCATGACAAGAAGGGCGACCCGCGCCGCGGTCCGCCGCACGTCAGGCTGCCTTCAAGGCGGCCTTCTCGGCCTCGATTTCCCTGGTGCGCTGCTCGAGGACGTCGGTGCCGAGGTAGCGAAACACGTAGATCCCGCCGACGAACATGCAGAGGAACATGGCCAGGACCCGCCAGATCACCAGATAGGCAATCACGAAGGGGGGCTGGACCCAGGGGGCCATGATCGCGCTCGATCCCGCCTCGGCGACGCCGCTCGCCCCGGGCGTGGGGCTGAGGTAGAGGGCGAAATTCAGGAGCACCTGGACGAGGATCACCTGCACGAGCGGGGGACCGAGGGTGACGAACGTCTTTGGCGTGACGGGCAGGCCGAGGCCGAGGAGGATGAAATAGGCCACCGCGAAGCGCGAGCAGAAGAAGCCGAACGTGAGGAGCTGGGCGGTGAGATAGGCAATCTTCCCGCGCTTCAAATAGATGCGGAAGCCGTGGTTGAACTCGTCGACGCTCTGGAGCAGGCGATCGCGCACCGCGCCGCGCTTCTCGAGCGCGGTGGTGGCCCAGGTCCGCCACCGCATCGAGAGGTAAATCACGCGGAGGACGCCGCGGTAAACGAAGCCCAACGGCACCGCGAGGACGCGGACGAAGGTCTTGAGGAGCGGGGGATACGCGGCGCAGAGGATCAGCGCACAGAACGAGGTGCCGACGACGCCGACGCTGAGGGCAAGGAGCCAGTCGAGCTGCTCGCCGTCGGCGATGACGAACTGGCCGTTGGCGCGGAGGATGAATATGCCGACCAGCGAGGCAAGGAAGAACGTCGCCGTGCAGAGCGCCGTGAGCAGCTCCGCCGTGGCGACGTCGACGAGGCGCATGCCGCCGTTGGCGAGGACCGCGACCTGCGAGGGCGCGGCGCCGGCCTGGAGGGGCGTCACGCCGGCGCAGAACATCAGCACGAACTCGGAGATGATCGCGGTGCGGACGCGGAGCTTGTCGGAGAGGACGCGGCCGAGGACATAGACGCGGAGGCCCCCGAACACGCCCTCTTGGAGCGCGAGGACGGCGGCGACCAGGAGCCAGAGCGGGTGGAGGTGGGCGAACCCCGCGGCGAAATCGGCCGGGTGGCCGTCGACGGAGTCTTTGCGGATCGACGCGTAGAGGAGCCAGGTGAAGGTCGCGAGCGTGATCCCGACGATCAGCTGGATCCCACGGACGATCGTCCTGCGGTTCATGATCGGTGGAGACGGCGCAAGGGGGACTAGCGCGCGATTTGCTGGAGGCTGGCCCGGGTGTTCTGGATCGCCTGGGCGCCGAAGACGATGCACGCCGCGGTGGCGAGGAGCGGTCCGCCCGCGGGGTTCA
>JBDTXR010000202.1:0-15544 GCA_040006075.1 Byssovorax sp.
CTTCGTCAGGTGGCCTTCGCCGAGGTCGAGATCAAGGGTGGAGTCCGGCGCGATCGTCGCGCCATAGCCGCGCTCGAAGGTGCCATTCAGCGCCGAGGCCCGCGCGGTGCGGCCGTCGAAGACGATGACGAGGCTCGACCTCAGCCGTTCGAGGAGCACCGCGCGCCGGGCGGAGAGAGGCTGCGCGGGCTCGAAGGCGACGAGCTTCCAGGCGCGCCGTAGCCCGGCGCCTTCGCTGGCCGGCTCGGTGAGCACGTCGGGGGCGATCCTCACCTCGTGATGAACGAGCGCGCGAACCGCGACCACGCCGAGCAGCGCGAGGGCGGCCACGGCGGCGAGCTCGGCCATCCAGCGATCGCGCATCCATCGTCGCAGCCGCGAGACGCGCTGGCGCACGCGTTCGGCCGGGAGATCTTCGTCCGCGGCGATGGCCTCGAGCTTGTCGCCGTCGGCCTCGCGCATCATCCAGCCGAGCGTGCGCGCCGCCGCGTCGCCGGACGGCAACTGACGCGCGGCCCAGTGCGCGAGGCTGATCGCTTCCATCGGCGGAGCGCCCGGCGCGGCGAGATCGCCGATCTCCTCGGCGCGGGTGCGCGCCGAAGCACGGTAGGTATCGGCGATCTTGAAGCGGGCGATCCCCAGGAGCCAGCGCTCGAGATCGCGCTCGTCGTCGGGCGCCCGACCTGACGCCAGCGCCTCGCAGAGCGTGGCTTGCACCAGATCTTCGACCTCGCACGCCGCGATCCGCGAGGCGATGTACCGGGTGAGCGCTCGCCGCGCTGCGGGGGTCGCGACATGGACCCGCACCGCGCGCGTCGGCGAAAACCGGGAGGCCTCGAGCTGGGTCGTCATGCTCATGGGCAGCCTAACCGGAGGCCCGAGCCGGAGTGTGACGCGTCGGTCGATTTTCTCGCGGCGATCCAGCCCTGCTGGAACGACAGGTGGCAGAGTCACGAAACGCCGGGGCGGCGCGGTCCTCGCGTATGCGCCACCGCCACGTCCTCGGTCTCCTTAGCCTCTCCCTCCTCGCGGTCCCGGGGGTCGCGACCGTGATTGGCACTCTTCGCCGCCCGGCCATCGCAAGCTCGACTCCTCCATCTCCAGCTCGCGCGCAGACCGAGGGCGTCGAGCCGGTCGCGCCCTCCCGTCACGCGCGCCCGCGCGCCCTCGACGTGACCTTTCTCATGACCACCGATACCCACGTTGGATATCTCGGAGATGTCATTGGCGGACACCCGTCCTCGGGCCGGGGCGTCGACGAGGCGCGCGACCTCGAGATCCGCACCATGAACGAGATCGCCGGAAAATCATGGCCCGCCGCGCTCGGAGGCCGCATCGCCGAGCCGCGCGGGCTGCTGATCTCCGGCGATCTCACCGAGCAAGGACGTCCCCCGGAGTGGGCGCGCTTCGAGGCCATCTTCGGTTTGACCGGGAAGGAAGGCCAGCTCCGCTATCCCGTCTACGAGGGCGCTGGCAACCACGACAAATGGGGCGGCACCTACGTCGACGAGCAGATCGCGCGGCGGCACGGCGGCATGCGCTACTCGTGGAGCTGGGGTGATCTCCACCTGGTGTGCCTCGGCGAGGCGCCCAACCACGCCGATCTCGCCTGGCTCCGCGCAGATCTCGACGCGGCGGGGCCCGACCGCGGCACGATCCTCTATCTCCACTTCCCCCTCGAAGGCCCCAATTCGACGGGCAACTGGTTTGGCGACGGCGACTATCGGGCCCAGCTCGCCGAGCTCCTCGCCGGCCACGAGGTGCTCGGGATCTTCAACGGCCATTCGCACACGTCAGGCCGCTATTCGTGGCAGGGATACGACGCGTACATGGAAGGGTCGGTGAAGCATATCTGGCACAGCTTCGCGGTGGTGCACGTCACCCGAGAGCGGATGACGGTGGCCTCGTTCAACTACGATCGCCAGGCCTTCTGGTGGTGGCACGACAAACCCATCTTCGGCGCGGCCGGCGAAGCGAGGCAGTGGTTCGCCGAGGACGCGACGCTCGTGGGCGCCGCGCCGTGAAGGCCTGTCACCTCCAGCCGAATCCGCCACCGAAGCTCGGCTCGGGGATCGTCACCAGCGTGGCGACCACCGTCCGCGTGCCTCCGCGCGGGACCGAGAATTTCTTGGTCGAGCCGAACGTGCGCACCGTGACGTCGCACGCCGTCCCCGGATCACCGCCCACGATCAACGTTCGATACGTCCCGCTGCCGAGGCCCGACGCGGTCACCGCGCCTCCGCGGGAGGCCGGGGTCCAGGGGGAGATCACCTTGCCCGTCGGGGTGACCACGACCACCGTGGGGCAGCGCTCCGACTCGTCCGCGCAACCGAGCTTGGCCTCGAAATCGCCTCCGTTTGCCGAGGAAACGTACGCGGGAGCCTGGCCCGCGGCGAGGGCCTTGCCGAGCTCGGTGACGCGCTTCCCCGGCTTCTCGATCGCGGTGATCTCCGCCACGACCGCGTCGCGCTCATCGAGGCGCGCCCGGCAGCGGAGCGCCTCGTAGCGTGCGTCGTCATCGGCCTTGCGCAGCTCGACGATCGATCGAAAGTGCGAGCATGCGCGCCGCTCGTCGCCGGCTGCTTCGAAGGCCCGGGCGGCGCGCAGGTGAAGATCGACGCTGGTGGGCGCCGTCTCGAGCTCGGCGTCCAGCGAGGTCCGCGCCAGCAATCCATCGCCGACCGCCGCCGCGGTCTGCGCGAGCAGCTCGCGGGCGCTGCCGAGATCGGGATCGAGCTCGGTGAAGCGCTTTGCCGCGGTGAGCGCCTCGGCAAAGCGCCCATGCGACAGCAGCCCACGGATCAATCCATCGTGCCTTTGCCGGCTGGTCTCGCCCTCGTGCACGGCGCCGCGGAGCTTCGCCAGGGCCGGCTCGCCCTGGGTCGTCCACTGCTCGCTTCCGTCGGTGTGAACAGCGCTCGGCGACGACGGCGCGACGCGCGTCCAGAGCTGGGTGTGCGGCGGTGTCGAGTCGTTCGCGGGCGCAAAGACGATGGGGTACGTCACCGCGACGTTGCCGCCGTCGGGCGCCGGGAAGGTGAGCCCACCGAAGCTGCGGACCACGCACGCCACCACGCTGCCGTCCGGCAGATCGCTTCCCCCGTTGGACACGGCGCTGACGTTGCCGTCGGTGCCAATGATGAAGCGGACGCTGACCCGCCCCTCTAGCCCGGGATTGGAGCGCAAACCATTCTCGTAGCAGAGGCGAAAGCGGCCGAAATTCTGGCGCACGATGCGCTGGATCACCTCGGGCGGGAGCCTCCCGCTCACCGAGACCGTGCCCATGCGCACCGACGGGGCGCTGCTTTTGTGCTCGCCGCCGAGCCGCCCATGCCCGCTGCCAAAGCCGCTCTCCGTCCCGCTGCCGTGGCCGAGGGTGCCAAGCCCGCCGCCGCCTTCACCAATGCCGCTGAGGCCGAGACCGCCGGCGCCCATCGCGTCGAGGTTGGGCCCGAGAGGTGCCGAGTCGGCCGGAGGGACGATGGAGCTCGCCCCGCTCGCGCGGCCGTCGAGCAACCCCACCATGCCACCCGAGGCTCCCTCCAGGCTCTTCAGCAGGCCCGCCACGTCCGGCTCGGGGCTCTTCTTCGCGTTGCGCTCGATCCCGAACGCCGCGAACATCTGATCGTTCTCCAGCACCAGGAACGACGCCGCGCGGGACATCACCCGGTGCGCTCGCGACAGGGCCACGACCTCTTTTCTCGACGCCTCGTCGTTCGAGGCCTCCAGATCGGCAATCTTCGCCGTGGCCCAGAGTCGCGGCGGCACCGGCGCGGCGCCCGTCTCCCAGACGATGGCCTTCGCCCCCTCGTAGGGCGCGCCGCCGAGCGTGCCTTTGATCTTGATCTCCCCGCGCTCCCCGGCCCGCGCGCGGGCGGTGATCAAGATCTCCTGTCCAGCGTGGAGGTTCGGCAGCACCCTGGGGTGAACATCGTAGATGCCCTCGGGGACAGAGAGCGCCGCGTCGACCAGCAGGGGATTGTCGAGGCCGAGCGCGATGGCGTCGATTCGACGCGAGAGCGACTCTCCGGTGCTCACCCGCTCGTAGGAGGCGCCGAGCGAGCGGGCGAGGCCGCCGAGCACGACCTCATCGACGCTGCGGCCCGCGCCGAAGAGACGGACATCGATCTTGTGCGCCAGGATCTCCGGCCGCACCCGCGAGGCGATGGTCTCGGCGGTGAGCTCCCCCGAGCTCGCGGCGCCGTCGCCGAGATAGACAATCTGCCCGGCGCGATCCGATCCGAGCCGCTTCGTCGCCGCGAGCAGCGCGCCCGCGATATCGGAGGATCCGCCGACCTCGAGCGCCGCGAGCCATCGCCCCGCATCCTCGATCGTCGCGGGAGAGGCCGCGGCGAGCCCGTCCTCGGGAAACGTCCCACAGGCGCTGTCGCAGGCGAGCACCGTGAAGCGCTCACCCCCGTCGAGGCGGCGCAGGAGCCCGCGCGCGACGGCGATCTCGCCCGCGAGGGTGTCCTTGGACTGGCTCTGACTGACATCGAGGACAATGGCGCGATCGTGCGACGACCGCGCCTGGGTCACCGCGGGCGCCAGGATCGGGAGGCGCATCGTGAGATACCCATCCTCCGCGACGACCTTCTTCCCGATCTCGCCGCCGGCGCTCACGGGCGCGGGGTGCGCCGAGACGTCGGGCCCCGCCGACGGAGCGCGCTCGTACTCCAGGATGAAATCACCTGCGGGCGTGAACGCGTGCGCGCTGTACCCGACGTGGAGCGGTCCACTCGGCGCGGTGGTGGCCGAGTAGCCGGGCGTTCGCACGCCGACGAGCGAGGTGGTGGCGTCGACCGCGGTGACGTCGATGCTCAGCTCGTCGATGGTGACGGCGCGATCTTGCCCGAGCGAGAGCGGGTAGAGATACCGCACCTGACTCGATGCCTCGGAGAGCACCTGATCGTAGGCGAGCACGATCTTGCGGGTACCGTGCGCGGGGAGCGGGAAGACCTTGAGCGAGACCTCGCTGCCCTTGACCCACTCGAGCAGCGCCGGATCGCGCGGCCGCACGGTGTCCTCGACGATGCCTTTGAAGATCTGCGCCGCCCGCTCGCGCTCGACGATCTCGCCCTCCACCAGCTCGGTCCCCACGTAGAGCGCGAGCCGCGAGACGCTGGCATCCGGGGGAACCGGGAAGACATAGCGCCCTTCGAGCACCCGAGCAGTGGTGTTCTCGAAGGTCTCTTCCACCTCGGTGCGAGCCAGCCCGTCGCGGATCACGACGTTGACTTTGTGGGACGCGAGGCGCACTCCGGCGATGATCGCCGCGCTCCCCGGGGCGCGCCCGGTCATGGTGCCGAGGCCGCGCGGGCTCGCGAGCGGGCTCTCTTCTGCGCCCTCGTCGCTGCCTGCCCCGCGCGCCTCGGCCACCGCCACCGACTCGGTCACGGCGACCGCGAGCGGCTCGTTCTCACCCGGGGGCGAGGTTTTCACGGCGGCGTTACGCCATCCGATCGCCAGCGCGCCTGCCCCGATCGCCAGCGCGATCCCCGTGAATGCCCATTGCCTGCGGTTCGTGGTGGGTCTCATGCGTCGGGAACCTGACCTCGTGGGGGGCCCGATGTTCCCGTCACGGATCTTGGCCGCCTTCCCGTCAGCAAGAGCTACCTCAAAGCTCGCTGACCGAGAAATCGCGGAATTTCACCCTGGCGGTCGTCTTGCCTTTGGGCGTCTTGAAGTCGACACCAACGGATCCGGGCGTCGGCTCGGCGTTGAGCTTGAACGTACCGACCAGCGCGCCGTTGATGAACCCCTCGAGGTCGACGCCCTTCTGGCGCACCGTGACGGTCGTCTCCTGGGTGATGTCGACCTTGGTCGGCACCCATTCGGTCCAGTGCTGAACCGCCGGCTTCACGCCCACCCTATCGTCGCCCTCCCAGAAGTAGTACTTGTCCTTCGCTACATCGAAGAACCCGCCGCGGAAATGCACGCCCGCCGGGCTATCTCGGTCGTCGAGCGGTCGCGAGAACTTCACCTCGATCTTCAGCCTCGTGCCCTTCGGCTGCTGCTTCCACTGGAACTGCCCAGCCCACCAGTCGTAGTCCGGCTTCACCTCGGAGCTGGTGCCAATGAAGCCCGAGCAAGCCGCGCCATCGGTCTCCTGCGCGCCGTAGACGCCCTCCCAGATGTCGGAGCATTTCCCCGCGCCCGATGGGTTGCAGCCCGCGAGCGCGAGCGCCGTCACCAACACCGCCATTGCTTTCATCTCGTCCTCCGTGCCCTTCAATCTTTCGATCTTTCGTGGTCCTCGTTCCTCGATGTAGCCCACGTGCCATTGTACCTTGCCCGCCCTGCGAGTCCTTACGAGATCCGGCGATCACTGGATTTCCTGGGTGAGCCTGCCCTGGGCGTCGCCTTGACATTCCGGTCGCTCAGGGATCTTCTCCGCTGCCGCGGCCAATTCCCAAGGCGCGGCGCAGCTCGCGCGCGGCCTGGCGCGAGACCTCGCGGGATCGAGGAGCAACACGCCCTCGTGCGTCTCGATGGCGAGGCGGCGCCTAATGGTTTTGTCGGCGGCACCGAGCGTCATCGAGTACGCGAGATACTGGCCGCCTTCCGCCGCTTCACGCGCGAAGATGTTGGTCGCCGACACCGAGATCACGGGCCTGGAGAAACAGCACATGACAGCAAATGAAACACGCGAAGGCGCGGTCCGTCAAGCCCGGGCTGCAGCCCGTCGGACGAGCCGCGGTGAATTTGCCCGAGGCTGAATTACCGATGATCGCAACACGTACTTCCTCTCTCCCGGGAGAACGAGAGTGTGGCTGATCAATTCGAGGTCGCGACGATGAGCCGGAGGCCAGCGTCGAGCGCGTCGAGCTTCCTCGAGTGCCCATGGCGCTGGTCCCACGCGCCGCTGGCGAGATCTCGAGATACGTCGGAGACCACGCGGTCGACCACCTCGGAGGCCATGCGCGCGAAGCCGGAGGTCGCCGCCCGCGCGCTCGCGTCGAGCACGCGCTCTGGATGAGCCCAGAACGAGCCGAGCATCCAGTCGGGCGTGTCGCGTGGAATCGGCAGCTTCTCGATGCGCACCTCTCCGCCAAGCCATCTGGCAATCTCCTCCGGCGGCGGGAAGATCTGGAGATCGAGGGAAGCGACCTCGGGCAGGTAATCCGCCATGAGCCACATCGCGCCGCTGATCGTCGGATCGTAGGTGAGGATCACCACGGGGCCTCGCGCCACGCGCCGGAGCTCGCGGACGCCCTTCTCACGCTCTTCATCCCAATGATGGAGGCTGAGGATTGTCATCGCGGCGTCCACCGAGCGATCGCGAAGGGGAAGGCTGCCTGCCGATGCGCGAATTGCCGGCGCCAGATCGGGCGAGCGCTGAGCAGCCATGATATCGCTGGGCTCGATGGCGATCACGTGCCGATCGGGCGGCTCGTACGAGCCAGTCCCGGCGCCGACGTTGACGACCGTGCGCGCATCGCCCAGGGCCGCATGAATCCGCGCACGGAACCGGGGATCTTCACGCCGCGTTTGGGAATAGCCGTGTCCAATCGTGTCGTAGCGAGCCACTGTTCCTCCGGGGAAATCGGCGGTGAATTGGCCTCAGCTCGGCTCGTCGAGCACCTCGGCGATCGAGGGAGCGACGACCGCCTTCTCCAGCCAGCGCTGCAAGCGCTCGGGATCTTGCTCGGCGAGGATGCGTTCGCGGACCGCGTCCGGAACCGCGATCCCTCGAGCCTGGAGCACGGTCAGCACAGCGTGTGCGCGCGCGAAGGCTGTTCCCTCGGTGCGCCCCTCGGCGCGAGCCTCTTTCCACGTCCCCTGCATGCTCACGATGAACTCCTCTTCTTCCAGGGTCCGTCCCGGATTCTTCCCGATCACGTGGCGTAGGTGTAGCAGGATCTGCTCGGCCACGGCACGCTCATGCGCGTCCTCCGGCAGCGCGGCGAGCTCCGCGATCGCGCCCGGGAGCGTCGCACCTGCCGCCATGATGCGGACGAGCAGGGTCGATCGGTCGCAGGGGAGCTGGTCCGCGACGACAATGCCTACTCGGTAGAGGTCGTCGCCGTGGAAATGCACGCCCGCCGGCCAGCCCTGCATCGTTTTGACCTCGAGCTTCCGCAGCACGGGCGCCGACACCGTGGCGGCGATGATCCAGAGCCGAGGCTCGACGAACAGCTCCACGGGTAGACTGTTCTCCTTACGTCTCTTGTTTTCCGCACGTGACTTGCGCTCGCACTCGTCCCAATGGGCAAAGTGCTTGCCGAGGCAGGCTCGGATCTCTGCGCCGGTTGGCGCGTGCCCGTAGATCTCGATGAGGCAGAGAATGGCTGCGATGCGCCCCAGAAGACCATGGCGAGCGCGCTCCGCGCTGCGCGCCGGATCCGGATCATGGCGGAGGTCAGCGTGCTGGGCGTTCCGGGAGATCTCGTACTGGACGACGGTGAGGCCGGAGGCATCCAATGCTTCCTTGCCGACCTTCTTGGCGAGTTGATCGAACGGGTTGTGCATTGGAGATGGCGAGGCGCCGCCGGAGAGAGACCTGCTCCCACCTTCCGGAAGGCCCGCCGCGCTTCCCTGAGCACGTCAGATGCCAGGATATCGCCCGCGAAATCATCGAGGAAAGGCCAGTTGAGGGCGTGGCGCCGTCAATTTCGGGGTGGCGGCCGCCAGCTCCTTGGAGTTGGGCCAGGCGACAGCGCGCAGTGGCCTGCCCTGCATGGAGCGTCGCTCAAGGCTCCTCCCCGCTCCCGCGGCCAATCCCGAGCGCGCGCCGCAGCTCGCGTGCTGCCTGTCGCGAGACCTCGACCTCGTGCCCTCGATGGGTCTTTGCCACGTACCCGCCCGACGCGGTGGGCTCCAGCAGCGCGACGTGATCGAGGTTCAAGATCGCGCGCCGATGCACGCGCAGGAACGAGCCCGCAGGCAAGCGCGATTCGAGGGTGTTGAGCGAGAGATCGGTCAACACCTCCCGCCCTCCAACGACGATGGTCACCAAGGCTTCGCCCAGCTCGGCATGCGAGATCTCCGCCGGATCGAGCAGCAACACACCCTCGCGCGTCTCGATCGCGAGCCGGCGCTTTTGCCCCTTGTCCGCCGTCGCGGCGCGGCCGGAGGCAGAACGGCGCGCTCGCTCGATGGCCACCTTGAGGCGGGCGGCGTCCACGGGCTTGAGCAGGTAATCGACCGCGCCGACGTCGAAGGCCGAGAGGGCGTGCTCGGCGTGCGCGGTGCAGAAGATCACGTACGGTCGCGGCTCGGGGAGGAGGCCAATCGCTTCGAGGCCGGTGAGGCCGGGCATCTCGATGTCGAGCAGGAGCACGTCAATCGGGCTCTCGCGCAGCGCCTCTGCCACGGTGTCGCCGCGGTCGCGCTCACCGACGATGATCACGTCGTCGATCCCGCCCAGCAGGCGGCGCAGGCGGCTCCGCGCGAGCTGCTCGTCATCGACGATCAAGATGCGAAGAGGGGTCATCGCGGGGGCTCCGGGAGCAGGAGATCGACCTGGGTGCGGTCGCCGTCGCCGGCGATGGTGAGCTTCGCTCGGCCGTCGTAGGCGAGCGCGAGGCGACGCTCGGTGGTGGGCAATCCATCGCTGCCGGCGCGCGGTCCGCGGTAGGCGCCGGGGTTCGAGACGACGACGTGAAGGCCCTTGTTTTCTGCGGTGATCGCCACGCGGACCTCGCCGCGGTGGCCGGCGGCGGGGCCGTGCTTCATGGCGTTCTCGGCGATGGGAAGGAGCAGGAGCGGTGGCACCGGGACCCGGAGGGTCGCGTCGTCAACGATGCGTGACACCGTGAACCGCTCGGGATCGCGCATCCGGTGGAGCTCGAAGAGGGCGTCCACCAGCGCCAGCTCGCGCTCGAGTGGCCACCACTCGGCGCGTCCGCCCGCGAGCACCGCGCGGAGCATCTCGGCGAGGCGCAAGACCGCTTGCTCGGCCACGACACTGTCGACGCGGCACCACTCGGCGATGGCGTTGAGCGTGTTGAAGAGGAAATGCGGATCGAGGTTGGCGCGCAGCGCGAGGAGCTGCGCGCGCTCCGCCTCGCGCGCGAGCGACTCGACGCGGGCGCGCTGCGCGGCCAGCTTGGCCTCGAGATCGATGTCGCGCCCGAGGCCGAAGCCGCCGACGAGATAGAGGCCCAGCGAGATCAGCACGCTCGTCGGGATCGTGAGGAAGCTGCGGCGCAGACTCAGCGCGACCGGCATCGCGACGCTGAGCGTGACCACCACCAGCGCGCCGAGCAGCCCATAGACGATCACCCGGAAAATCGTGGGCCGATCGCCGGTGAGCACGCGCCACGACACCGGCGCGATCACCGCGCACGCGACGCAGAGCGAGGCGCCGATGAGGAAGACCCGGGCGTCGGCGTAGCGCGATTGCTCGAACAAGAGCGGCGTCGCGATGACCAGGATCGGCACGAGGCGCCGCGGCGCCGCGAGGGCGCGCAGCGTCTCGCGGGCCGTCGTCGCGCTCGGGGACATGCGCCTGTCGTAATCCATTCGAGCGCGCTCCGCGAACCCCTGCCGCCCGCGCGCGGCTGCGACCGTTCACGCGGCGATAGCGACCGCTCGGCGTCGTTGTCGGCGCGCGGCGCGCGGCGCGTGCTCATGCTCTTCGCATGGGACCTGAGCTCTGGCGCGCGCGACGGCGGCTCCTCGTGCGCGCGGTGATCCTGGCGTGGACAGTCGTCTTCGGCGCCACGCACGTGCTGGAGGTGGCCGTGCCGGATCGACCCGGGACAGTCTCTCTCGACACCCGGATGCAGCTCCGCTGGCTCTCGCGATCGATCACCGACTTCGACGCCGAGCTCGCCCAGAAGTACTTTCCCGAAGGAGAGCTGTTCACCTACGAGTTCTACGGGCTCGCCCTGGAGAACGTGGCGGAGACGACGCGCGATCCCGACGACATCGCCTTGGCCGCGCGCGAGGTGCGGGCGATGCTGCCGAAGATCGACGGCCTGCTCACCCACGCGCCGTTCGACCGGATGGCGCGCTGGCCGGTGCGCGGCGGGATCTGCTGGTTCGCCGGGCAAAACCTGCTCCGGGCTCGGCTCCTCGCGCTGGTCGGCGACGCCGATCTCGCCGAGGTGAAGCGCTTTCACGACGACAGCGCCGTCCTCGCGCGGGCCTTCGCCGGCTCGACCTCGGGGGTGCTGGAGGCCTATCCCGGGATGAGCTGGCCCGTGGACAGCCTGTTCGGCTATCGGTCGCTCCAGATCCACGACAGGCTCTATGACACGAAATTGTTCACCACCTTCGGGCGCTTCAAGCAGACCATGCGTCGGTTTCAAGACCGCTCGACCGGGTTGATGCCGTCGTTCGTTTACCTCGACGGGCGCCCGCGCGACGTGCCGCGGGGCTGCGCGCTGAGCTGGTCTCTCGCGGTGTTGCCGGACCTGGATCCCGAGTACGCGGCCGAGCAGTGGGCGGCCTATCGCCGGGGCTTCGCCCGCTGCGCCGGCGGGCTCTGCCTCTTTCGCGAGTACCCGGCCGGCCTCGCCCGAGGGCCGGACTCCGACTCGGGCCCCATCGTGGGCGGGCTCGGCATGAGCGCCTCGGCGTTTGGCCTCGCCGCCGCGCGGGCGACGGGTGATATGGATTCGGCCGAGTCGCTCCGACGCACCGGAGAGCTCCTGGGGATCCCGGCGCTCTCGTGGTGGGGAAAGCGCTATCTCGGGGGGCGAATCGCGCTCTTCGACGTGCTCTCGGTCTGGACGCGCACGGTGCCGACGCCGGCGACCACGGCAGGCGCGTTTGCGTGGGCTCCCGTGATCGGCCTCTCGGCGGTCTGGGCGGCGCTGGCGACGCTGGCTCTCCGGGCGTTTCGTCGAGCCCGCGCCGAGCTGCGCCGGGCCGAGGCGCAGTCCGGGTGGGAGCGCGGGCTCTTCCTCGCGACCGCGCTCACGATCGGGCTCCACCTGATCTGGCCGGCGTTCGTGGGGGTGCTGTTGATGATGGTGCTGAGTCTGCTGGGCGCGTTGAGCCGTCGCGCCCCCGTGAAGGCGCCGTCGCGCGCCATGATCCGCTACCGTGTTGTCGAGGAGATGCCCAGATGAAATTGAGAATCGTTGTGAGCTACGCTCCTCGCTATCGCCGGGGGCACCTCTTTCACTTCGTCCCGCCGGTGACCGGGATCCACCTGGCGGCGATCACGCCGGCCGAGCACGAGATCGAGGTGATCCACGAGCAGGTGCGGCCCGTGCCGGTCGACGATGCTCCCGATCTCGTGGCGCTCTCGTTCTTCTCGGGCTTCGCGCGCAACGCGTATTCCATCGCCGATCGCTACCGCGCGCTCGGCGTGCCGGTGGTCGCGGGCGGGCCGCACGTGTCGTACTGGATCGACGAGGCCCTGCAGCACGTGGACGCCGTGGTGGTGGGCGAGGCGGAGAGCGTGTGGCCGGAGGTGCTGCGCGATTTTCAGAATGGCACTCCGAAGAGGGTGTATCGCGGCGCGGCCTCGGAGCTCAAGGGCCTCCCGACGCCTCGGTACGATCTGCTGGAGAATCGGTTTCTGGTGCCCCGGGTGCTCCAGGCCACGCGCGGGTGCCCGTTCACGTGCAGCTTTTGCAGCGTTCCTGATCTCAACCCCGGCTTCCGCGTGCGCCCGGTGGACGAGGTGATCCGGGACATCGAGAGCAGCCATTTCGCGCTCCCGTGGCAGGAGAAGGTGGCCTGGTTCTGGGACGACAACCTGCTGGTCCAGCGGCGCTGGGCCAAGGATCTGCTCCGGGCGATGACGGGCTTGAATCGTCAATGGTTGACCCAGGCCTCGATTGACATCGTCAAGGATCGCGAGCTGCTCGACCTGATGGAGAAATCGGGCTGCATCGGGATCTTCCTCGGGATCGAGAGCCTGGACGACGCCGATCTGAAGAGCGTCGACAAGAAGCAGAACCGGGCCGGAGAGTACAAGGAGGCGATAGCCCGCCTCCACGACCGCGGGATCTGCGTGATGGCCGGGTTCATCTCGGGGTTCGACGATCAAGATCCGGAGATGATCGTGGGGACCGCCGACCGGCTCAACGCCATTGGCATCGACGTGCCGTTCCTGAGCATCCTGACGCCGTTCCGCGGGACTCCGCTCTACGACGAGCAGCTCAGGGACGGGCGGATCCTCGCCGATCGCGGCTGGCCTCATTACAATGGCTACAACGTGGCGTTCCAGCCGGCGAAGATGTCGCCCGAGGCGCTGCTGCGCGCTCACCGGGAGATGTGGAATCGCGCGTTCTCGCCGGCTTCGGTGCTGTCGCGGCTGGCGCGCGGGGCGCGGCAGCTCAGCCCCGGAGGGATGATGCTCTCGGCGGCGATGAATGGATTCTATGGATTGAAGCAGCTCACCGGCAACCCGCCGGCGGAGGCGGCGACGGCGGGTGAAGAGCGGATAGCCCACCCCGATCCCGCGGCGCCGCCCGAGCGCCTCTCGCGCCTCCGGAGGTCGCGGGACGCGCTGGTGGCCGCGTGATCAGAGGGTGATCGCCTTGCAAGGCGTGTTCGAGTAGCCCTGATCGGCGCCGGCCTCGGTGGCCGTGGGATCGATGGTCTTCAGGACCGACAGGAGGATATCGGTGGTGTTCTCGTCGGAGTCGGAGCGGTAGTGGACGCCCGGGTACACCAGGTCTCCACCGCCGCGGCCGGCGACGATGATCGGCTGATCGAAGCACGAGTGGGTGAGCCCCTCGGCGGCGTCGCTGCCCAGATACACCACGGAGTTGTCGAGGAGGTTGCCCTGACCTTCCTGGGTCGCCTTGAGCTTCTCGAGCAGGTACGCATAGCAGCCCATGTTGAAGACCACGGCCTGGTGCACCAGCTCTTGCTTGGTCCCGTCGTGCGAGAGGCCGTGCTCCTCGTCGGTGGCGCCCGTCATCCAGTAGACCGTCCCACCGACGCTGCCGCTCTGCTGAAAGCTCACCACGCGGGTGAGATCGCAGGCGAAGGCCACAGCGATGATGTCGGCCATGGCCCGGGAGACGGCGAGGAGCGGCTCGTCCCCGTTGATGTCGTCGTTGGTCTCGACCGGCTCTCCGGGCTTGGTGCACACCGGGGGAATGGCGAGGATCTGCTTCTGGAGGACGTAAATGCTCTCCAGGTGGGCGTCGAGTCGCTTCTTGTCGTTCGCGCCGACGCGCATTTGCAGGCGCTTGGCGTCCTCGCGCACGGCGTCGAGGGCCGTGACCCGGAGCTTGGTGGTGTGATCGTCCTTCGGGACGAACGAGCCAAAGAGCTTGGCAAAGGCCACCTGCGGGTTGTACTCGGAGGGGAGCGGCTGGTCGGGCCCCTTGTGCGAGAGGTATTGCAGCGTGGGCCCCTCGCCCGTGGTCACGCGCTTGGAGACGCCGAGCTGGAGAGAAGGCAAGTACGTGGGCGATTTCTTGGCGATCGCCGTCGCCGCGACCTGGTCAATCGACGGTCCGCCGAACTTGGAAGAGTAGTTGGCGTTGCCCGGATCGAGCTCGATGAAGGGGATCCCCGAGAAGGCGCCGGCGACGCCGTCGTGGTGGCCGCGACGGCCGTAGCCTGCCTTGTTGTTGAAGCCGGTGAGGACAGAGCAGTAGTCCTTCACGTTCTCGAGCGGGGCCAGCTCTTCCGTGAGCTCGTATTTGTTGCCCTGGATCTGGGGGACCCAGCGGTCGAGTCGAACCCCGTTGCCGAAGAACCAGGTGACGAGCCTGCGCGGCAGCGGGCTGCCGTCGGCGAAGGCGGTGCCGTGCGAGCCCAGCATGGCTTCCAGCGTCGGGAGACCGAGGGCGACGGCGCCGCCGGCGAGCATCCCGCGGAGCATGGTGCGGCGATCGAGGACGAGCTTGGCCATGGCTTACTCCACGACTCCAACGAGGCGGAAGGCGTCGCTCGCGACGAGCTCCACCAGGAGGTCTTGCAGGTGATATCCGGAGTCGGCAAAGCTCTGGTCGAGCGCGATCAGGGCTGCGGATTCGCCGGTCGTGTCGATGTGACCGGTGGCGCCGCGGAAGATGTTGCGGACCATGCAGCTCGTGACCCTGGGCTCGTCGCGGAGCAGCGTGCCCAGGCCCTTTGCCCCGTCGAAGGCGCCGATGCCCTCTGCCGTGGTCTGAGGATCGATGACCTCGCCGTTCTCGGTGGTGCGATACGCCCCGATCCCGTCGTAATTCTCGAGGCCAAAGCCGATGAGGTCCATCGCCTGATGGCAGGATTTGCAGCCCGGCGCCGTCTGGTGCACCGAGAGCTTCTCGCGCGCCGTCTTGGCGTTGGGGTCGGTCGGGAGCACGGTGTTGACGTTGGGCGGCGGGGCGGGGATAGCCTCGCAAAGGAGGCGTTCGCGCACGAATTTGCCGCGTAACGTGGGCGAAGAGAGGGCCGTGTGCGAGAAGAGCGAGAGGAAGCTAGCCTGTCCGAGGAGGCCGCCGCGCTTCTGCTCGTCCGGCAACTGCACCTTGAGGAACTCCGAGCCATCGCCCGACGGGGCCGGGAGGCCGTAGAGCGAGGCGAGATCGGCGTTGACGAAGGTGTAGCCCGCGTCGAGGACATCGCGGTAGTCGCCGTTCCGGTCCCAGACGATGTCGTCGATGAGGTGCAGCGTCTCTTCCCGCATCGCCTGCGC
>JBDTXR010000203.1:0-15372 GCA_040006075.1 Byssovorax sp.
GCCTTCACCGGCGCCGATCGCGACCGCAAAGGCCTCTTCCGCGAGGCCACCGAGGGCACGATCCTCCTCGACGAGATCGGCGAAATGCCCCAGAAAATGCAGGCTGGGCTGCTCCGCGTCCTCCAGGAGAAGGTGGTTCGTCCCGTGGGATCGGCCCGCGAAGAGGCGGTCGATACGCGGGTCATCGCCGCCACGCACCGTGATCTGGGCGCGATGGTCGAGGACGGCAGCTTCCGGGAGGACCTCTATTACCGACTCCACGTGATCGAGGTCCGGGTCCCGCCCCTGCGCGAGCGCCTGGAAGACATTCCCATCCTCATCGATCACTTCCTCGGCATCTTCGCCGCCCGCTACAGCCGCGATCGCCGCAGCGTCTCTCGCGCCGCGCTGAAGCGACTCATGGCCTTCTCCTGGCCGGGCAACGTCCGCCAGCTCGAGAACGTGCTCCTGAACGCCTGGGTCCTGAGCGATCGCCCCGAGCTTGAGATCGAGGACTTCGAGCTCCCCACGGGCCGGATCGCCCGCGCCCCCGAGGCCGCCGCGGCGGATCCTCATCAATCCTCCTCCACGTCGCTCGACGCCCACAAGGCCGGCGAGCGCGAGCGCATCCTCGGGGCGCTGAAGGAGTGCAACTGGAACCGGGTCAAGGCGGCGCAGATCATCGGCTTGCCGCGCCGAACCTTCTATCGACGACTCAAGGAGTACGGGATCCAATGAGCGAGGAAGCCTCGAAGCTCGCCGGCGTGATCGACGGCGTGGCCATGACCGAGGAGGGCGCGAAGACCCTCTGGAGAGAGTTCAGCGAGCACATGGATGCCAATCGAGGCGACATGGCAGGCTACGCGAAGAAGCGAGGGTGGTTCTCGGTGGCCCCCGAGTACCGCGGCGGAAAGGCGGTGTTGATCGTCAAGACCACCGCGAACGCCAGGGGCGCTCCGCCGGTGGCGGCGCCGCGAAACGAGAAGCCGAGGCCGCAGCAGAAGGCCAAGCCGGGCGGGAAACCGCAGCAAAAGGCCGGACCGAAGCCCGCGCAGAAGCCGCAGCCCAAGGCCGCTCCGAAGCCCCAGCCGAAGGCCAGTCCGAAGAAGCCGAATCAACCGCCGAAGCCCACGGTCCAGGGCGGGCAAGCGCCTCCGAAGAAGCGCCCCGCTTGACGCTGTAGGATCTCACCCGTGAAGAGACTGCCATGATCGACCAACCGCAAATCATCCAGACCACCGCCCGGCACACGGCCCTCATCCACCTCACCATACCGAAGGCGGAGATCCGGCACGTCATGGGCCCCACGCTCAAAGAGCTCATGGGCGCCGTCGCCGCGCAGGGCATTGCCCTCGCCGGGCCGTGGCTCACCCACCATCGCCGGATGGTGCCCGACATCTTCGACTTCGAGGTCAGCGTGCCTGTCGCGACGCCGATCACCGCCGTGGGCCGCGTGCAGCCGGGCGAATGGCCGGCGATCAAGGTCGCGCGGACGGTCTATCACGGAGGGTACGAGCGGC
Source organism: Byssovorax sp. (assembly GCA_040006075.1). GTDB lineage: Bacteria > Myxococcota_A > Polyangia > Polyangiales > Polyangiaceae > JANYGI01. The sequence goes on from JBDTXR010000203.1 coordinate 1,500, forward strand.
TCAGCGACGGCTGGATCGAGCTCATGGCGTGGATCGCGGCCGAGGGGCACACCCCTGCTCCCGATCTGTGGGAGGTTTACCTCGTCGGTCCGGAGTCGAGCCCCGATCCGGCGAGCTGGTGCACCGAGCTCAGTCGACCGCTGATTGACTGAGGCCGATTCAACGAGGGAGCGTGACAGTCCCCTTGACGTTCGACTCGATATCCCAGCCGAGCCGGGCGTCGTGGAGGGTCGGATCGACGAACAGCCGCCGGATCTCCTCTTTCGGGCCGGCGGAGCGGTCCTCGATCATCACCCAGTCGTGGTCGGACCACCCGCGAAAAGGCATCTTCAGGCCGAAGAGACGGGCCCTGTCGGTGTGGATCACGAACACCCGGGCGTCGAGGTGCGCGCCCTTCACGGCGCGCTCGAAGATCCGGGCGAAGAGCTCCGAGTACTCGATGCAGTTGCCCTCGCGCGGCGTGGTCGTGAAGGCCTTGCTCGTCGGGTGGGAGAGGCCGAAGAAGAGGAATTTGTCGGTCGCGGAGAGCGAGAAATCGAGCGCGGCGTCGACGCTGTCGGGCTTCGATCGGTCGAGCGCGGACTCGATGAGCTGACCCAGCTCTTCATCGAGGCTCGCCGAAGATCGCCGCGCCAGGTGCGGCCCTTGCAATTCGACGGCGTAGTGGGGCAGCACCGCGCCCAGCGCGACGGCGACGAGCAGCAAGGCCACGCTGAACCAGAAGAAGCGGACGAGGCCTCGCATCCGCGGATCGTTCCCGGCGCGCGGCGGGGAGTCAACTAATCGGCTACTCGATCCGGCCGAGCGCGCGGAAGCGCTCCTTCAGATCCGAGTAAAGCCCGCGGTAAATCGCCTGGATCTCGCGGTAGCGCGCCGCCGCCGCCGGCTCGGGCGCGAGCCGTTTGGTCACGTGGACGAGCGCGTCGGCGGCCTCTTCCACCGAGACGAACAGGCCCGCGGCCACCCCGCCGAGGAGCGCCGCGCCGAACGCCGGGCCCTCCGTGGAATTGGTGACAGCCACGGGTGTCTCGAAAATATCGGCCATCAACTGTCGCCAGAACAGGCTGCGCGCGCCGCCTCCGGTGAGCCGGATCTCCGCAGCCGCGCCGGCGCTGGTCTCGCGGATCAGATCGAGCGAGTCGGCGAGTCCAAGGGTGATGCCCTCGAGCACCGCGCGCGAGATCTCGGCCTTGGTGGTCCGCGCTGTCAAGCCGACGAGCGCGCCGCGGGCCGAAGCGTCGTTGTGCGGGGTGCGCTCGCCCATGAGGTAGGGTAAGAAGACCACGCCGCCTGCGCCCGCGCGCGCGGTGCTCGCGGTGTCGGTGATGATCTCGTACGGATCGACCTGCCGCAGCTCGGCCGCCAGGCGCTCTCCGTCGCCGAGCACGTCTCGATACCAGCGCAGCGCGCCGCCGGCAGAGAGCATGACGCCCATGGAGTAATGTTGCCCGGGGACAGCGTGGCAGAAGGCGTGCAAACGCATCTGCTCTTCGACCGCGTACCCCTCGGTGTGAGCCAGGACGACGCCGCTCGTGCCGATGGAGGCCATGGCGCGGCCGGCGTGCACGACGCCCATCCCCACGGCGCCGGCCGCGTTGTCGGCGGCGCCGCGCGCCACCGGAATACCCCCGGGGAGCCCGGTGGCAAGGGCCATGTCGGCGGTGAGGCGGCCGAGGCACGCCGCGGACTCGCCCACTTCGGGGAACAGCGACGCGGGCAGCTCGAAGGCGTTCAACATCGCCGCGCTCCAGCGGCGCGCGCCGGGATCGAACACCAGGGTGCCTGAAGCATCGCTCACGTCGGCGCCGAGCTCCCCGGTGAGGCGAAGGTTGATGAAGTCCTTGGGCATCAGCACCTTGCGAACGCGGGCCCAGACCTCGGGCTCGTGCTTGCGGACCCAGAGCAGCTTGGGGAGGGTGAAGCCCTCGAGCGCGCGGTTCCCCACCGCGCGGCGTAACCCCTCGTCGCCGATCGTGGCGCGGATCTCGTCGCACTCGGCGGTGGTGCGGGTATCGCACCAGAGGATGGCTGGCCGAACTGGCACGTTCGCCTCGTCGAGCAGCACCGCCGAGTGCATCTGTCCGGTGACGCCGATCGATCGAATCGAGGCTTTTTTCGGCCCCAGTTGCTCCACGAGGGCGCGGAGGGCGAGCACCGCGGCCTCCTCGAAGTCGGCAGGATCTTGCTCGGCCCACCCCGGTCGCGGGGTGGAGAGCGGGTATTCGTGCGAGGCGTGCGCCACCACGGTGCCGCGATCACGGTCAATCGCCAGGGCCTGGAGGCCGCTCGTGCCGACGTCGAGCCCGACGAGGAGATCCATGGCGCTCACCAGACGATCTGGAGCTTCATCGCCGCCACGCCGCGCTTCATCATGTCGAGTCCGCGCGGGAGCTCTTCAATCGGCATGGCCTCGTGGATTAGCTTCTCCACCTTCACCGCGCCGTGCTCCATGAGCTTGAAGGCCCGATCGTAGGTGCGGCGGATGGCGAAGCTGCCGATGATCTCCAGATCGCGGCGGTAGATCTCGAAGGGCGAGATCTCGACCTTGTCGTGCGGGCCGCAGACGCCGAAGACCAGGTATTTGCCGCCGGGCTTCACGTATTTGAGCGAATCGCCGAGCACCTTGGCCACGCCGGTGGCGTCGATGACCACGTCGAATCCATACCGGGCAATCTTGCGGAGCTTCTCTTCGAGGGCGTTGTCGGCGATCACCGTGTCGCTCGCGCCGTGCTGACGGGCGAGGTCGAGCTTGGACTCCATCACGTCGACGACGGTGACCGAGGAGGCGCCGTTGGCGCGACAGGCCTGGACGTGGAGCTGGCCAATCGGACCAGCGCCGAGGATCAACACCTCGGATCCCAGGTCGATCCGGGCGCGATCCTGGCCGAAGACCACGCAGGCGAGCGGCTCGCAGAAGGCCGCAGCGCTGAAGGACACGTTGGCGAAGCGATAGCAGTTCTTCGCGGGGACTTTGACGTACTCGGCGAAGCCGCCGTCGCGGGTGACGCCGACGGCGTTCCACTTCAAGCAGTGGTTCTGCCGGTTGATCATGCAGAAGTGGCACTCTTCGCAGGTCACCGTCGGATCGACCATGACCCGATCGCCGGGGGCCAGATCGGTGACCTCGGCGCCGATCGCGACCACCTCGCCCGCGAGCTCGTGACCCGGGATGAGCGGGAAGGTCGGGAAGAAATCGCCCTCCCAGATGTGCACGTCGGTCCCGCAGATGCCGCACGCCTTCGAGCGGACCAGCACGTCCTTCGGGCCGAGCGTGGGCTCGGCGACGTCGGTGCGGACGGAGATCTTCTTCACGGCCTCGAGGACGGCTGCCTTCATGCGCCGTCGCATACGATGGCAGTCGGTCGGCGTCGAGGCCGCACCGCGATCAGTTGATATCCATCGGATCGTGCGAGAGCGTCATTCGCTGGATCGCCAGCGCCGCCGCCACCTTGCGCACCCGATCCGTCGTATCGAGCGTCTCCAGGATCGCCTGCCGCTCCCGCGCATCCAGGATCAAATGGTGGGCGCACAGATCGGCGATCAGGCTCGCCGGAGCGTCTTTCGGTAGAGGGAATTCGAAGCTGGGATCCCGCTCGCGGACGCGCTGCGCGAACGCCGTGGCCGAGGAGATCAGCGCCGACAGATCGGTGTGCGGCACCTCGCCGGCGAGAGGATCGAGGATCGTCGCGCGGGCCTGGCGGTAGGGTTTCGAGCCGAAGGGCAGCTCGTCCAGCCGCACGCGCGCGCGCCCGCGAACGAGGATGTTGAAGCGCCCGCTCGGCAGCTCCGCATAGTCCATGATCATGCCGATGCCGGCGATGGACGCGAGCTGCGGATGGCCGTGGGCGTCGGTGACGTCGGGATCGGTGACCATCACCACCGCGAGCGCCTGGTGCGTGTCGAGGACGTCGCGAATCATCGTGCGGTAGCGCGGCTCGAAGATGTGGAGCGGCAGCATCGCCCCGGGAAAGAGCACCGTCGTCAACGGGAAGAGCGGCAGTGCAGCGAGCGCGGGGCCGAGATCGCGGAGCTTTCCGGAGAGGGGCGATTCCACGGCGCCGATGCTAGCACGGCCTGCGGAAGAAGCAGACTCGCCAGCAGTGCTTCGTCGTTAGCCGAACATCTCGATCGCGGAGCCCGTGAGCGCCTCGGGGGCGTCGAGTCCGGCGTGAACGATCATCGCGGCGACGTCGTCGGCCGTCATCTGGGGGGGAAAGCCGCTGCCCACGAGCATCTCGGTGTCGACCGAGCCAGGGAGGATGGCGATCGAGGCCAGGCCCGTCCCGCGGAGCTCCTCGGCGAGGCTCTTCGAGAGGCCGACGAGGCCCCATTTCGAGGCCGAATACGAGGCTGCACCGGGACTGCCAAGCGTCGCGGAGATGCTCGCGACGTGGACGAGACGACCGCGCCGCGCGGCGAGCATGGAGGGGAGAAACGCGCGCGAGATCAGGAATGGTCCGCGCAAGTTCACGGCGAGGACCTCGTCCCAGTCGGCAGGGCGGGTTTCGTGGACCAGGGCGCCGCGACGGACGATGCCCGCGTTGTTGACGACGACGCGAGGCGCGCCGAGCGAGGCGAGGATCTCGGTCGCGGCGCGCGTGACCTCGCTCTCCGACGCGACGTCGCACGCGAAGGCACGCGCCACAGCGCCGTTCGTGGCGCTCGCGCCGACCTGGGCCTCGGCGCTGGTCAGGCGCTCTCCCGGGTGGCCGAGGAGCGCGACCGACAGGCCACGTCGAGCGAAGGTGAGCGCCGCAGCGAGGCCAATCCCCCGAGCCGCGCCGGTGATCACGACGAGGTCGCTCAGCCGAGCCTCCCCTGCTGCGCGAGCGCGAGGAACGCGAGATCGCGATCGGGTGAGGCGTACGCGAAGGTGCCGGCGACCGCCAGCGTCTCGACGATCGAGCCTGTTTTCCGCTCGCCGCGCGCGATCAGGCACGAGTGGGTGAGCGCCAGGCGACAGAGCGCGCCGCGCGCTCCGAGCTCGCGCACCAGCAGCGCGACGACGTCGTCGGTGATGCGCTCTTGCAGCGTGAGCCGGTGCGCGAGCACGTCGACCACCCGCGCGATCGTGCCGATCCCCGCGACGCGCGCGCCCGGCAAATACGCGACCGTCGCCACGCCGTGCGCCGGCAACAGGTGATGCGGGCACATCGTCGTCACCGCGAGATCGCGCACCAGCACGAGCCCGCTCCCCTCGGCGTCGAGCTCGAGCGCGCCCTCGCGCACCAGCGCCGCCGCGTCGATGGCCTCGCCCTCGAGCAGATCGTCCGCCCATGCGTCGGCGACGCGCTCCCCGGTCCCCGCGAGCTCGCCCTCGGGCACGTGCCCGAGCGCGCGCAGAAAGTCCTCAATCGCCTGCGCGGCCGCTCTTCGATCGATCATTCCGGGGCGCTGACCGTGCTGCTGCTCAGGGGGTGCCGTGGCCGCTCGCCTTGGTCGGGACAGCGGGTAGGGAGGCTGCGGTGGACCACAGGACGCGCATGCTCCGCGGCAGCGTCGCCGGTGAGGCCATGACGGTGCAGGACGCGCACGACGAAGGGAACTGCGTGGTGTGGCAGGTGACGCAGGCCGTCATGATGTCGGTGGTGGCCGCGAGGTCTTCGCGCAAGCGCGTGAGCACGAGCAGCTTTTCTCGCAGCTCTTCGATGCGTCCGCTCAGCACCCGGGTGGCCTGGAGCGCGGCTTCGCTCCCCGAGATCCCGCTCTGCTTCACCTCGAGGATGCTCTTGATCTCGTCGAGCGAGAGCCCCGCGAGGCGCATGTCGGTGATGAGCATGAGCCGGTCGAGCTCGCTCCGAGGGAAGAGGCGGTGCCCTCCGTCGGTGCGCCGCGCCGGGCGAAGGATGCCTTCTTCTTCGTAGAAGCGGACCGTTCGCAGGGTGTTGTTCGAGCACCGGGCCATCTCCCCCGTCGTCAGCAGGGCGCCGGCGTCGTCGGTCGGCGAGGACTGCTGAGCTTTTTCGGAGTAGGCCACGGTTGTCGAGCGAGAGTAGGAGGTTCGTCTCCCGGGATCAACCCCCGTGAGGCCTCGTTCGCGCGGCCTCCACCGTGGTTGTTTTGCGTCGCTGGGAATGTGCTTACGCGGCAGCAAGCGTTCACACCAAGCCGCCCGTCGCCCTCGCACCGAGGCTTGAAACAAGATACTTTCCATATCTGGTTCGTCGAATCCCATCCAGGCACGAGGCTTGCGAAAGGGCGCGCTCATGGGTGGTAGGCGAGCCTTTGCCGGCGCTTCTCTCGCGGTGCTGGTGGCAACATTCTCCGGGCACGCGCGCGCCGCGGGGGCCTGGATTTCAGGCGGTCTTCTCGATCCAATCGAGCAGCGCGTGGCGGTCTCCGTCGGGCCCGATCGCACGACGCTGTGGACGAGCCTCCGCTTCGATGCGGCTGCCGGCAACGTCGGCATCATCGTCCCGGCGCCGCCGGGATCGTCGCTCGATTTCTCCTCCGACGCCTGGTTCGAAGCGCTCGAGGTCGCGACCGCGCCCCGGGTGTTTCCGCCGAGCGACGAGAGCCCTTATTGTCCTGGCAAGTCGGGTCCGGCCGCGATCTTCGACATCGCAGGACAGATCGCTCACACGACGAGCCTGCCCGTCGACGACGTCGCGGTGCTCGACGACGCGGGCGCGGTCGCGCTCTGGGCTGCGAAGAGCGGGCTCGATCTCTCGCCGGAGCTGGCCACATCGCTGGGCGCGCTCGGCGGCGTGCGCTTCGTCGCGGTGCGCTTCGTCGCGCCCGGCGGTCCGGCGATCACCCGCACCCTCCGCGTGGCGATGCCCGGCGCGCCGCCGCGGATTCCGCTGGCGCTCACGCGCGCCGGCACCAAGCCGCTGCTGGTCACGAGCTTCACGATCGGCGCGGGCCGCGCGGTCGCCTCGGGAAGCGTCCCGGTGACGCTCCCCCCGGCCGATCTCGCGTGGGACGCTGGCGCGAAGAAGAGCAACTACCTCGGAGCGCGCGCCGCGCTCCTCGCGGCCGAAGGCGGCGACGCCACGCTCACGGAGTGCGCGTCCGCGTCGTCGCTCGCGACCAACGTCTCGATCGCCGGCGGCACCGCGTCGATCGACGGACTGGTCACTGCGTTCTTCGATCGCGCCGCCGCGTACGGCGACGGCCTGCCCGATCCGACGACCTGCATCACCAGCGCTGCGGTGGCGCTGACGTCGAGCTCGCCCGTCGCGGCGAGCTGCCCGCGGGCCGATCTCGGCGTCGTCGATCCGGCGGTCTCGTGCGTGGAGACCGTGCCAGTCGGCGGGGTCGATCCAGCCAAGCTCCGCTGCGGTGGAGTCGCCGACGATCTCGCGGTCGCGCTCTCTGGCCTCTATCCGGCCGAAGCGTGGATTACCCGTCAATCGTCGCAGATCCCCGCCGGCAACGCGGGAGTCGACTGGCCCCTCGCGTTCAACGGCGGAGCCTCGGTGTCGCCGATCCGCACCGCGAAGAGCCTCGATCTCGCCGGCTGCGGCAGCGCGAGCACCAGCGCCGGGACGGGCTCCGCGAGCGGCGGAATGACCGCCGGCGGCGTCACCGCAGCTTCGAGCAGCACCGGCGGGCCGATCTTCACCGGCGTCGGCGGATCGAGCTCCTCCGGTGGAGTTGGCTCGGGGCAGGTGGGCGGCGACAACTCCAGCGGATCGGGGTCCGGCTCGATCGACGCCCGCCCGCTCGACGTGAGCTGCGGCTGCTCGGGCACGGCCGACACCTCGGCCTCGACCGACAGCGCCAGCAGCGGGAGCTGCGATGGCAGCAGCGATACCTCGTCGGGCTCGTGCTCCGGGGACTCCAGCAGCAGCGACACCTGCTCCGGGAGCTCGTCCAGCAGCAGTGGCTGCGATGGCTCCTCGGGCGGCGACACGAGCTGCGACAGCGGCGGCGGCAGCGATCTCAACTGCAGCGGTGGAGGGAGCAGCGATTGCTCCGCGTTCGGCGCTCGCGGAAAGAAGCGCGTCGCCCCGCGCTTCTCGGTGCTCGCGCTCGCGCTGATCGGCCTCCTGGCCCCGCTCCGCCGGCGCGGGCGCCGCTCGCGGAGTCAAGAGCTCAAGGCGCGGACGATCCGGTGAGAGCACCGGATACCGCCCAGCGAAGGAGCCTGGCCACAGGCAACCTCCGGGTGCGGAGCTGGGGTGGTGGCGCCGGCGAGATCCCGGTCCGGAACATCCAGATCACCCGCTCCCCCTCGCTCGCTCCAAAGGCCCGAGCCAGGATGTCCGGGCCGCCGCGGAAGAGCTCGATGAACTCGGGGAGAGTGCCTTTCGGCGGCTGACCTTCCGCGAAGCTGTGGGCGAACACCGACTGGACGCTGATCGGTTGAACCCCGTAGCCCGCGCGGTTGAGCCGCAGCCAGCACCGGAACGCGAGCCGTCCCACGCGGACCAGATCGAGGGGTGAAGTCGACGGCGCGGTGACCGCATAGACGCCGGCGGACGAAGCGAGCTGGCTGCGGAGGCGCAGGCGCGGCAGCACCGAGAGGCCACCCCCGGCGATCAAGCGCTGAACCAGGCTCGATCGCGCGATCGAGAGCCCCGGGAGCTCGGGGATATCGTAGCCCAGGCAGCGCCAGGGCGCGCCGTCGCCGGTCGCTTCGATCTCTCTCTCCGAGAAGCGGACCCAGGACATGAGATCGCGATAGACGTCCTCGTGACGCCAGACATAGGCGTCTCCGCGGAAGAGGTAATCGAGGAGCTCGGGTGGGCAGCGAGCGAGGAAGCGCACCTCGCAGCCGGGCGCCGCGGCGGCGTCGCGCTGGATGGCGTCGAACACCGGGGCCGCGAGCGAGCCGCCCTGAAAGGCGCGTCGATCGGTGCAGCGGCGCTCGAGCGCGTCGTCGAGCTCGTGCGCGGAGCCGCCTCTCTCGAAGCGGGCTTGCGCCCAGATCGCGCCCGGCTCGCCCGGCGTGAGCTCGAAGCGAGCGACGAGGCCTTCGCGCGCAGCGCCGATGATCAGGGCCTCGACGAGGCAGCCGAGCGAAAGGCAGCTCATCCGCTTGCGGTGATCGAGCACGTGGGTCGCGCGCTCGGGATCGTGCCCGATCGCCAGCGACTCACCGTTCCACGTGAAGACCCACGGCTGGCAGTTGTCGGCGCTGGGCGCCGTGTTGGCCGCGGCGACGATCCGCTCGAGCTCCGGTCGCGTCACGTCTGCACTCATGCGAAATCGGGCTCCTGCGGCGCTGTAACAGTTGAATTGAAGCCCTGTCAAGCGCGCCCGCGCGGCGCGGGCCCGGGGGCGCGGCGCGCGATTCCCGGCGCGGCGCTCGCGCCATCGATGGTAGTCTCGCGGCGATTCGCGCCGAGGAGAGACCGAGCATGCTTGCCGACTACAGCACCTCCGAGATCGTGCTCGCGGACGCGTCCGCGCTGGTCACGTCGGGCTCGCGCGACGGGCGCCCGGTCCTGGTGCGGCGACCGGCCAAGGAGTACCCCACCTCGCACGAGCTGGTGCGGATGCGCTACGGCGCCGCGGTGAGCCAGAGCCTCGATCTCCCCGGCGTGGTCCAGGTGCTCGGGGTCGAGAAGCGCGGCAACCTCGTGCTCGTCACCATGGAAGACTTCGGCGGGGTCCCCCTCCGGTGCCTGCTCGACCAGCGGCGGCTCGAGGTGCGCGAGGCCCTGGCGATCGCCGTCCAGCTCGCCCGGGCTCTCGGCGATCTCCACCGCAACCACGTGGTCCACCGGAACCTCGAGCCCGCGAACATCTACGTCAACACGGCGACTGGCACCGTGAAGATTGCCAATTTCGACATCGCCTCTCGGCTCACCCGCGACAACTCGGTCACCACCTCGGCCAGCCGCCTCGAGGGCAACCTCGCCTATATTTCGCCCGAGCAGACGGGGCGCATGAACCGGGCTGTCGACTACCGCACCGACATGTACTCGCTCGGGGTGACCCTCTACGAGATGCTCACGGGCAAGCTCCCGTTCACCGGCGCCGACCCCATGGCGCTGGTCCACAGCCACATCGCCGCGCTGCCCGAGTCGCCGAGCCGGGTCAACCCTTCCATCGACGGCGCGGTCTCGGCGATCGTGATGAAGCTCCTCGCCAAGAACGCCGAGGATCGGTACCAGAGCGCCTATGGCCTCGGGGCCGATCTCAAGGACTGTGACGGCCAGCTCAAGAGCACTGGCACCATCGCCGACTTTGCCCCCGGCGCCCACGACGTCGCCGCCGACTTCCAGCTCTCGCAGAAGCTCTATGGCCGCGAGCGCGAGAAGGCCGAGCTCCTCGCGGCCTTCGCGCGGGTGAGCGACGGAGCGGCCGAGATGCTGCTCCTCTCGGGCTACTCCGGCGTCGGCAAGACCGCCCTGGTGAACGAGATCCACCGCCCCACGCTCGAGCGCCGCGGCTACTTCATCTCCGGTAAATTCGACCAGCTCCACAACGCGCCTCACGGGGCGATGATCCAGGCCTTTCAGGGGCTGATCCGCGAGCTCCTCTCCGAGAGCGACAAATCGATAGCCGTCCTCCGCGGGAGCCTGCTGGAAGCCCTGGGATCGAGCGGACAGGTGATCATCGACGTGATCCCCGAGGTGGCGCTCATCGTCGGTCGCCAGCCGCCGGTGCCCGAGCTCGCCGCCGCGGAGACCCAGCATCGCTTCAACCTCGTCTTTCGCCGGTTCGTCGGCGTGTTCGCGGCCAGGGAGCACCCGCTGGCGATCTTCCTCGACGATCTCCAGTGGGCCGACTCGGCCTCTCTTGGCCTCCTCCGCCTGATCCTGGCGGATCCGAGCACCCATTTTCTCTTCCTCATCGGCGCTTACCGCGCCAACGAGATCCAGGGGAATCACCCGCTCCTGACCGTGATCGAGGAGCTGCGGAAGGCGCAGGCCGCCGTCAAGGAGATCGCCTTGCGCCCGCTCGAGCCGGCCGAGGTGCGCCGGATCATCATCGACACGCTCGGCTGCCCCGACGACGAGGCGGCGCGCGATCTCGCCCGCCTGGTCTCGCACCGGACCGAGGGTAACCCCTTCTTCGTGAACCAGTTTCTCACGTCGCTCAACGCGCGCAAGCTGTTCACCTTCGATCCCGATCTCGGCCGCTGGCAATGGAGCCTTTTGCAGATCCAGGAGGCCCGGATCACCGAGGACGTCGCCAGCCTCATGGCCGAGCGGATTGGCCTGCTCCCCGAGGCCTCGCAGCGCGCGCTCCGCCTCGCGTCGTGCATCGGCGGAAGCTTCGACCTCGCGACGCTGGCGCTGATCAGCGAGCGGAATCGAGAGCAGGCCGCGGCCGATCTCTGGGAGCCGGTGCAGGCGGGCCTCCTCTTGCCCGTCGGCGACGAGTACAAATACCTCGAGGCCAAGGCCCTCTCCCAGAGCGGGGAGCTCACCGGCCCCGAGTCGCGGTCGATTCATTATCGCTTCCCTCACGACCGCGTCCGGGAGTCGGCCTATGCGCAGCTCGACCCCGAGCTCCGGCAGGCCCTCCACCTCCGGATTGGCCGGCTCTGGCTCTCCGTCACGCCCGAAGAGCGCCGCGAGGCCCGGATCTTCGAGATCGTCAATCAGCTCGACACGAGCACGGAGCTCATCGACTCCGCCGGAGAGCGCCGCGAGCTCGCCTCCCTCAACCTCCTCGCCGGACGCAAGGCCAAGGGCGCCGCCGCGTACGAGCTCGCGCTCCGCTACTTCGATGTCGGCAAGGCCCTCCTCGGCGACGACGCCTGGGAGGCTGATCACGATCTCACCTTCCGGCTCCACCGCCAGCGCGCCGAGTGCGCCTGGCTCCTTGGCCGCCTCGACGAGGCCGACAAGGGCTTTGACGAGGCCCTCACGCGCGCGGTCACCGTCGAAGAAAAGGCCGAGATTTACAGCCTCAGGCTCCTGCTCTGCATGAGCCGCTCCGACTACGACGGCATGCTCCGCGCCGGGCGCGCCGCGCTCGCCCTCCACGGCGTCATCGTGCCCGAGGCCGACGGCCTCAAGGCCGCGATCGAGGTCGAGAGCGCGGCCTTGAAGGTGCGCCTCGAAGGCCGCGAGGTCCTCGATCTCGTCAACCTCCCCGACGCCCAGGACGAGCAGATCCGCGCCCGCGCCCGGCTCATCGCTCACACGCTGATCAACGGCGTCTACGTGAAGCCGGAGGTGTTTCAGTTCCTCTCGCTCTACCTGGTCAACCTCTCGATCGAGCACGGCCTCACGCCCGGAGCGGCCCTGGGCTACGTCACCTACGCCATGCGCCTCCTGGCCACGACCGACGACCACGTCTCGGCCCACGCCATTGGCCGGGTCGCCGTGGCCCTCGCCGATCGCGTCGACGATCTCAACTTCCGCGCCCGCGTCGGCTTCTTCTTCGGGGCGTACGTCAACCCCTGGCTCCGGCACGTGCGCACCAGCTTTCCCATCCTCGAGCAGTCGGCCGCGGGCCAGCTCGAGGCCGGATCGCCGCATGGATCCGGCGTGGCCGCGGGCCAGGGCACCTATCTGGCCCTCCTCAGCGGCGACGAGCTCTCGGCCCTGCACGACCGCGCCCAGCGCCACCTCGAGACCCACCAGCGGATTGGCAACATGCCAGTCGCGGTGTTCTTCGCCTGCTTCCTCCGGACCATCGTTCTCCTGACGAAGGGGGCCATTCCCGAAGAGCAAGAGTCGGTCCTCGGCGCCACGGCCCTCCACGCCCGCGCCGTCCACCCGGCCGTGCAGATGACGCTGAGCCTCCTCGGCCTCATCGTCGCCTTCCTCTTCGAAGATCACGCGCTGGCGCTGAAGATGGCCACCGAGGGATCGGCGCGGATCCAGTTCGTGTTCGGCCACGTCTCCGAGACCGAGTTTCGTTTTCATCGCGCGCTCCTCTTCGCCGCCCTCTCCGCGGAGGGCACCGCGGAAGAGCGCGCCGCGCGGCAGACCACGCTCGGCGAAGACCTGGTCAAGCTCGAGCGCTGGAGCGCCCAGTGCCCCGAGAATTTCGCGCACAAGCACCTCCTGGCCTCGGCCGAGGTCGCGCGCGTCGTCGGCGACGAGGTCCGGGCCATGGCCCTCTACGATCAGGCGATCGAGGCGGCCACCGCCCACGATTTCCCGCACCATCAGGCCCTGGCCAACGAGCTGGCGGGGCGCTTCCACCTCGCCCGCGGCCGCCGCAAGATCGCCCGCGCTTACCTCATCGACGCTCGCTATGGATACCTGCGCTGGGGCGCCGCCGCCAAGGTCGCCGCGCTCGACGTCAAGTACGCTGACGTCCTCCCGCGCGACGATCACCGCGCGACCGAGGGGACCAGCGGCGCGGCGCTCGATCTGATGGCGGTCATGAAGGCCTCTCAGGCCATCTCCGGGGAGATCGTGCTCGGCGAGCTCCTCCGCAAGCTGATGAGCACGGTGGTCGAGAACGCCGGCGCCCAGCGCGGCCTCCTGGTGCTGAAGGGCGATCACGAGGTGATCGTCGAGGCCGGCGGAGCCGCGGTGTCCACCGATCAAATCCTGGTCTCCGAGGCGCCGATCGAGGACCGGAGCGACGTCTCGCTGGCCATCGTCCGCTACGTCGAGCGCACCCGCGAGAGCGTGGTCCTCGGCGACGCCGCCAACGCCGGACAGTTCCGCTCCGATCCGTACGTGTCGCAGGTCCGGCCGAAGTCCATCCTCTGCTTGCCGGTGATCGAGCAGCAGAAGCTCGTGGGCATTCTCTATCTCGAGAACAACCTCGTCGCCAACGCCTTCACTCCCGAGCGCTGCAAGGTCCTGGAGCTCCTCGCCTCCCAGGCGGCCATTTCGCTCGAGAACGCCCGGCTCTACGACACGCTCGAGAACCGGGTCGAGGTCCGCACGCAAGAGCTCAGCACCAGCAACGAAGAGCTCTCCCGCGCCCTCACCCGCCTGAAAGAGACGCAGAAGCAGCTGATCATGCAGGAGAAGCTGGCCTCGCTCGGCGCGCTCACCTC
>JBDTXR010000204.1:0-15305 GCA_040006075.1 Byssovorax sp.
TCTTCGTCTCCCACGATCGCTGGTTCGTCTCCGAGCTGGCGACGCGGATCCTCGAGGTCACCCCCACGGGCCCGCGCGATTTCCCCGGCACGTACACCGAGTACCTCGCGCGCTGCGGCGACGATCACCTCGACGCCGACGCCGTGGTGCTCAAGGAAAAGAAGGCCAAGCGCGAGGAGCCCGCGGCCAAGGTCGACGCGGCCAGCGGCGGCTCGTGGGAAGATCAGAAGCGCAAGCGCAACCGCGCCAAGGATCTCCCCGCGCGGCGCGACAAGGTCCTCGCCGACGTCGAGGTCTGCGAGGCGCGCAAGAAGGCCATCCACGATCGCTACTGCGTGGCCGGCTTCTACGAGACCACGCCCAAGGCCGAGATCACCGCGCTCGAAGCCGAAGAGGCGGCGCTCGGGCCGAAGATCGACGCGCTGCTGGCCGAGTGGGAGGCGCTGGAGAGCGAGATCGCCGCGATGGGATGAGGCTCGGCGGGTGGCCCGCGACGTCCCGACGCTACGTCGCGCGCGGCGCGTGCGGCGGCGCGGCGGGCTCCTGGACGGGCGCGCTGCGGATCCACTTTCCCCGCAGCCACGCGCGGCTCGGGACGCGGACCGCGTCGCGAAGCGCCGTCCCGGCCGGCTGCGCCGTCAGGAAGAAGCCGAGGCACGCCGCGCCGCCCAGCGTGCTCACCAGGCCGAAGCGCGGCGGCCACAGCGCGACCGCGCTGCACGCCGCGGCCAGCGCGATGTCGCCGACGATGAAGAGCACCGCGAGCGCGATCTTCCGATCGAGCCACGGCCGCGGATCGAACTTGGCGACGAGGAGCCCGCCGGGCTTCGCCGCCGCGAGCGAAAGGCCCTTGCCCATCGGCCGAAGCTGACCGAACAGGTACACCTCGCCGGTCGCCGCGCCCTCGACCGCGCGCGCGAAGCCCCGGGCCTTCTTCGCGTCGGCGAACGCGCGATCGAAGACCTCGTCCGAGGCGCACGATCCGCTCGCGGCCAGCGCCGTCGCGGGCACCCACACCTCGGCGCTGGCCCCGGCGTCGACGGCGATCTCGATCTCGCCGTCGTCGCGCGTCGCCGTCCCGCCGAACACCTCGCCCACCGCGCTGCGATCGGCGAAGTGGATCACCCGCCGGCCGCCCTCGTCGTTCGTCGCCGCGCGCCCGAGCTGCTCGACCCGCTGCACCGCGAGCGCGCCGCCGGGCCCCGCGCCGCGCGTCACCCGCGCGCGCACGAGCCCCACGCCGCTGTCGCCCTCGACCGCGATCAGGCGCCGTTTCCACGCCAGGAGCGCGGCGATCTCCTTCGCCGCCGCCGCGGCGATCAGCAGCGTGTTCACCCACAGGATCGCCAGGGCGAGCACGCCCATCAGCTCTTTCGACAGCATGACGCGTGGCCCTCGATCGCGGCTAAGCGCTGGCGGCCTCGGCCTCGGCGCGGCGATCCTCGCGCGACGCGAGATCGGCGGCCGCGGCGCGGGCCTCGGCGGCGGCGACGTCGTGCCGGCTCGGGCGCCACAGGTTCACCAGGTACGTCCGCGCCAGGTAGCCGATCATGCTCGGCTCATCGAGGCTGGGATCGATGCGCGGCACCACCTCGCGCGCGTGCGCCGCGTCGAGCTCCGACCAGTGCATCCCGGCGCGGTTGTGGTGGATGGTGTGAAACCCGTTGTTGCACATGATCCAGTTGAAGGCGCGCCCGACGAAGTTGCGCGAGTGGTTCCAGTCGCTCGTCGTGTCGCACCCGTCGTGCTGGATCAGGTTGATCCGGAGGATGCAGCGCGCCCCGTAGAGCTGGGGGATCACGATGAAGAACAGCGCCGACCAGAAATCGAGGAGCAGCAGGATCCCGGTGAGCCCGAACGCGAACACGTTCTCGTAGAGGTACTGCCGCGCGAAGTCCTTGCGGCCGTTGACGGCGATCCACCGCTGGACGCCGGCGAAGGTGTTCGGCCCCGCCACGTTGGGGAAGTGAACGAGGTTCGCCAGGTTCCACTCGAAGGTCACGTTCTCGGGCGCGGCCCAGTCGGGCTGGCCGTCGTCGTCGAAGTGGTGGTGCACCAGGTTGTGCGACGGGATGTTCGCCGACGCGGGGTAGAGCGCGCCGAAGCTGAGCACCACGCGCCAGACCAGGTTGAGCCCGCGGCTCTTGAAGATGCCCTGGTGGAGGTGATTGTGGATCACCACCGTGTTCAGGAAGCTGAAGTAGCAGGCGGCCGCGAGGAAGAAGACGTTACGACAGGCCGGGATCAGGTACATCGAGCCCAGCAGGCCGAGGTACACGGCGACGATCCCAATCTGACGCCACTCGGCGCGATGCTTCACGAGCCAGGGCTCGCGGCGCGGAGGGGCAGCGGGTGAGCTCAGCGCAGACGTGGTCACCGACCGCTCGTATCATTGTCGATCGTCTCGGACAATTCCCATTGACCATTCTGGAAACGAGGCTGGTCTGCGAACTGCCGTACACACTGGCGCGATGCAATTTCGCCACACCTTCCCGGAGCGCCCTTCGTGGCACAAATTGTGCGGCTCGTTCGCCTCCGCTGTCCTACCTTCCGCTGCGTAGCGAAATGCGCGGCAAAGTGAGCGTCGAAGGATCGTCGTTCGAAGATGGACAGCCCGCAGAAACTGCGGTACTGGCGGCATGCTGACGAAGTATTGGCCGGGGCAGAATGCCCCTTGGCCCGCCACAGGAGGCCCATCGGTGACCGCCCTCGTATCCACGTTGACGTCTCTCCCGTTCACCCAGCTGCGGCGTAATCGCTACTTCTATCTCTATTACGATGGGTTCTATGCGGTCCTGTGCGTGGCGGCGCTGGCGGCCATGCACTTTGCCCACTTCGAGCCCTTCGTGCAGCGCTGGGACGCCCGGCTCTGGCTCCTGCTCCCGGTGGCGATTCACGTGCAGATCCTCTGCAGCGTGTTCATCCACAACTGCACTCACACCAACTTTCCCCGGGCCATCAACCGCCTCGTCGGCGAGATCTGCGGCGTGGTCGTGCTGACGCGGTTCGCCTCGTGGGAGGTGATTCACCAGCGGCATCATCGCTTCTCCGACGACATCGAGAAGGATCCGCACCCCGTGATCTCGAGCTACTGGGGATTCGCGGTGAAGACGGTGGTCGGCGTCGAGAAGCAGCTCCAGGCCATCTACTTCGATCTGTTCGGCGACACGCCGGAGAACCACCGTTACGAGCGGATCCGGGCCTACGTCAGCTACGCGACCAACCTGCTCCTGGTCGCTACGTGGTACGTGTTCCTCGGGCCGATCGCCTTCTTCTTCCTCTTCGTGCCCGCCTCGATCATCGGCTTCCTGCACCTCGTCCACTTCAACTGGTCGACCCACAACGCCTTCTCGCCCGAGAAGGACTTCAAGCCGGTGAACCTGAACCACGGGTACTACAAGATTGGCAATCTGATCTGGCACGGCATCTACATGCACGCCAACCATCACAAGCGGACCAACCTGTTCAATCCGGCCCGGATGAAGGGCAGCCTGCCGATCACGCCGCCTCCGCGTTAATCGAGGAGACCGGCCGAGCGGCATCTCCGTCGGCCCTTCGGCGCCGTGTCCGCGCGCGCCGACGCGCGCTCGGACGACGGGCGCCGAAGGGCCTCCTCCGATGCCGCTCGGCCGGTCTCCTGGTTGCGCTCCGGTATTCCCCCCGCGTTTTCGCTGCATTTACGCGATATTGATGGTGGGCTGTTTGCCGGCGCGGCTCCGGCGGCGCGAGGCGAGCAACAGCAGGCCGAGGCCGAGCCATGCGCCGGTCGATGAAGCGTCGCGATCTGTTTCCACGGTGCAGGCGCAGCCGGCGCCGCCGCTGCTCGTCGCTGCTGCGCTCGTGACGGCCCCAGTGGTCGCGGAAGAGTCGCCGCCTGCTCCCCCGGTGACGGACGACGAGGCGCCGCCGGCTCCCGTCACGGTGGACCCGCTGCTCGCCGAAGTCGCCGCGCCGCCGCCGGCTCCCGTGGTAACCGACGTGGACGACGTGGACGACGTGGAGCTGCCGCCGACTCCCGCGCTGGTCGACGCGGAGACGCTGGTGCTGCCGAGCTGGGTGCACGCGCCCGCCTGACAGGTCCCGTTGGGGCAGGAGGTGCCGTTCGGGAGCGGTGCGGCGGGGCCGTTGCACGAGCCGGTCGGGAGATCGCAGGTCTGGCTGTTGCACGCGTCGAGGAGGCCGCAGATCTTCGGCGCGGACGGGGCGCACTGGCCTGTCTGGGGGTCGCACGAGGCGGGGAGGTGGCAGAGATCGGGTGTCGCGCAGACCAGGGGGGATCCTCCGCACACGCCGGCCAGGCACGTATCGCCGGTCGTGCAGCCGTCGCCGTCGTCGCAGACCGTGCCAGTCAGGATCGTGCAGATCCCGTCGGTGACGGCGCCGAGGGCGATAGTGCAGGCGTCGCAGGCGCCCGCCGCGCAGGCCGTGTTGCAGCACACGCCGTCCACGCACGTAGCGCCGCCGCACGTGGCGCTGCTCGCGCAGGGCTGGCCGAGGGGGAGAGTCGTCGCCAGCTCGAGGTTCACGCTCCCCCAGATGCCGGTGCCGGTGAGCACGCCGAAGCCCACGAGCAAGCGGCCGTCCGGGAGGAGCGTGGCTGTCGCGCCCTGGCGGCTCGGGACCAGCATGCTGCCGAGCGGAGCCCAGGTGTCGGTGAGAGGCGTGTACCGCTCGGCGCTCGCGCCGCCGCCGGTGACCACCACGTCACCGTTGGCGACCATCGTCGCCGCGTGGCCCGCCCGGGCCCCCGCCATCGACGCCGCGGCAGTCCAGGTGTCGGTGAGAGGATTGTAGAGCTGCGCGCTCGTCGAGGGCTGGCCGAGGACGCCGCCGGTCACGAGGATCAGGCCATTCGAGAGCGTCGTCGCGGTGTGGCGGGAGCGCGGCGCGGGCAGGGGCGGGGCGAGCGACCAGGTGTCGGTGGTGGGATCGTAGACGTCGACTTCGGTGCTCGACGTCCCGCCGATCATCAGCACGCGTCCGGTCGCGAGCAGCGTCGCGGTGTGGTGCTCGCGGGCGATCGGCATCGGCGCGGCGAGGATCGAGGCCCCGGTCGCGGCGGTGTAGAGCTCGACCGCGGAGAGGGGCGTATCGTTGAAGTGCACGTCCTTGCCAATCCCGCCGGCGACGAGGATTTGACCGCCCGCGAGCAGGGTCGAGGTGTGGTATTCGCGCCCGACGAGCAGCGGTCCTGTCGCCGCCCAGGTGCTGGTCGCGACAGCGTACATCTGGTTGAGCGTACCCGGGATCTGGACGTAGGATTTGAGCTGCGATCCCATCGTCCCGCCGCCGAGGACGAGCACCTGCCCGCCGGGCAGCAGGGTCGCGGTGTGGCCGTAATGCGTGGCCGCCATCGGCGCCGCGGTCCAGGTGTTCGCCACTGGATCGAAGACGTCACCATTCTCGAGCACGCCGGTGATGAGATGATTGTTGACGACCGTCCAGGCGTCTCGTCCGCCGGCGAAGAGGATCTTGCCGCTCGGGAGCAGCGTCGCTGTGTGCTCGACGCGGGAGGTCGGGACGCCCCCGGTGGCAGACCAGCACGGGGATCCCGCGCAAGACGGCGCGCAGAGGCCCGAAACGCAGACCTCGGCGCCGCAGTCGGCCGGGGTCGCGCATTCGTGTCCAAGGGGGTTGACGACGTTGACGATCACCAGATCACCGCTGACGCAGTTGCACGGCCCCGGAGGGCCGAACATGCCGCCGCAGGGTTGCCCGGCCGGGAACTGGGCCGGAGGGAGAGAGCCGTTCGCGACCGACTGGCCGACGCAGCCGATCCCGAGCGCGGTCGCCACGTTGGAGCCGCAGAGGCCGCTGTTGCCTGCGGTGCATTTGTTGAAGCCGGCGAAAGAGAGCTGGCAGCCCCCCGAAATGCAATTGCCGGCAGGGCCGGCGCTGAAGTTGACGAACCCGCCGTCGCAGGTGCCGTTGCGGTTGACGCAGGTGCCGGTCGCGTCGCAGCCCATGCACTCGGCGGCGCACGCGGTATCGCAGCAGATCCCGTCCGAGCAGGCCCCCGAGGCGCATTGTGCCGCCTGGGAGCAGGCGGCGACCAGCGGACGAAGGGAGTCGACGAAGAGCTCGGAGGAGGGGAGCATCGCGCCGCCGACGTGCAACGTGGTGCCGTTGGCGAGCACCGTGACCGTGTGCTCGGCGCGGGCGGAGCCCATGGATCCCGCCGAAAACCAGGGGTTTCTGGCGGCGATCGGGAAGTGGGTCCCGGGCGGCGTGACGGGGTCGTAGGCCTCCGCGGCGGCGAGCACGCCGGACGCTCCCTGACCTCCGGAGACGAGGACCATGCCTTGCGGGGTGATCACCGCCGTGTGATCCGCGCGTGCGCTGGTCATCGGTCCGGCCGAGATCCAGAGGTTGGGGCCCGGGAAATAGCGCTCGGCGCTCGCGAGGAGCCCGGCGGGGCCGGCGCCTCCGACGACGAGCAGCTCGCCGCCGACGAGGAGAGTGGCGGTGTGGCGCTGGCGCGCCGTCGCGAGGGGAGCTCCGAACGACCAGGTGCCTTTGGAGACGCTGAGGATCTCGGTCGTGGCGATCGACGCGCCGACATCGTCGCTCCCGCCGACGACCAGCACGCGCCCGTCGGCGAGCAGGGCGGTGGTGTGGCGCGCGCGGGCCTGGTGGAGCGGCGCTATCGGCGTCCAGGTGTCGGTCGCCGGAGCGTAGATCTCGCAGGAGGCGAGCGAGACCGCGCCGTCGGTGCCTCCTACGACGAGCACGGTGCCGTTCGCGAGCTTCGTCATGGTGTGCCGGGCGCGTGCGTTCGCCATCGGGGCGCGCGCCGTCCAGAGCGTGGTTTGAGGATCGTAGAGCTCGACTCCGGCGATCGCGCCGCCGGCATCGAGCCCGCCTGTGACGAGGACTTTGCCGTTCGCGAGCACCACGGCGGCGTGCTGCTCGCGCGCCTGCGCCATCGACGCTGTGGCCGTCCAGACGCTCGTGGCAGGATTGAAGAGCTCGGCGTCGGCGAGCGGGGCAGTCCCGTCGGTCCCGCCGGCCGCGAGGACGTTTCCGTTCGCGAGGAGGGAAGCCGTATGACGCGAGCGCAGCGTGACCATCGCCGTCGCGGGGCCGCTGAAGACATTGGGGGTGGCGACCGGCGCGGTGGGCCCGATCGCCCCGACGTCCGAGAGCGAGCTTTGCGCCGCGACGAGCTCCTCCGCGGGCGCAGCGAGATCCGGCGTGTCGCCGCTGCACGCCGCGAACACGAGGCCGAGCAGGGCGACTGGCAAGATCGGCGCGAGGCCGGGACGAAGGCTGGGCATGGGGTACACGACACTGTCCAGCGGGCGGACAATCTTCGGCAAATAGCAACAGACCGCGGCGAATACCCCACGATCGAGGCGCGGCGAGCACGATTTCGCGCTACCGTCGCGCCGGTGAGCCCGCCCAAAGCCCCCACCGCCGCCCTCGTTCGCGCTGCACTCCACGCCGCAAAAGATCCCGCGCGGGCGCTCAGCAGCGCTCGCTTCTTCAAGACGGGCAAAGGCCAGTACGGCGAGGGCGACTGCTTCCTCGGCGTCACGGTGCCCGGCCAGCGCGTGATCGCCCGCGCCCACCGCGGCTTGCCGCTGCCCGAGATCGAGGCGCTGATGGCCTCGCCGATCCACGAAGAGCGGCTGACGGCCCTGGTGATCCTCGTCGACGCCTACCAGCGCGGAGACGAGGCGGTGAAGCGCGCGTGCTTCGATCTCTACTGTCGCAACCTCGCCTGGGTGAACAGCTGGGATCTCGTCGACTCCTCCGCTCACCTCATCGTCGGAGCGTGGCTCACGACCCGCGACCGCAAGCTCCTCCGCGAGCTCGCGCGGTCGACGATCCTCTGGGATCGCCGCGTGGCGATGATTGCCACGCTGGCGTTCATCCGCGCGGGCGAGTCCGAGGACGCCTTGGCGATTGCCACGTTGCTCCTCGGCGACAAGGAAGATCTGATGCACAAGGCGGTGGGCTGGATGCTGCGCGAGGTGGGCAAGCACGTGAGCGAGGACGCGCTCCGCGGCTACCTCGGAGAGCACGCGGGCGCGATGCCGCGGATAGCGCTACGCTATGCGATCGAGCGGTTTCCCGCGGAAGAGCGCGCGATGTGGCTGGGGGTGAAGCGATGAGAAAGAACAGCGGAACCCGGGTCGCGGCGCTCCTCGTGCTCGCGCTCGCCGGGGGCCTGGGCATGACGACCGGGTGCGGCCCGATCACCTCGCTCTGCCAGCAAATCTGCGCCTGCGTGAGCTGCTCCAGCGACGGTCTCGATGCCTGTGAGGTGGGAGGTACCCGGGCCGCCGAGCAGGCGGACGCGGCCGGCTGCTCGCGCCAGTACAACGCCGCCGTCGCCTGTGTCGCCGCCCACGCGAGCTGCGAGGGCGATCCGACCGCTGCCCCCGAGTGCGCGGCGGAGCTCCTGCTGCTGTCGACCTGCCCGAAGTCGCTCGGCGTACTTGGCGACGGCGCCTGTGACGTCGCCGCGGATCAGATCAAGACGAAGCTCGACAGCTGCCCGAGCCCGCCGAAGGTCACCGGAGACGATGGCGGTCCCCCGCCGGCGTGCACGGCGGACGCCGGCAAGCTGTTGATTTGCCAGGCTGCGGCGTTCGCGCGCGGAGCGTGTGACTGCATCGGCGGCGGCGACGTCACCCTGTGCACCGCGGGCCTGGCGAAGTCGTTCACCGACGCCTTCACGGCCTGCAACTGAGCCAGTCAAGCGGATCGGTGCTCTACGCGCCCGGAGAGAGCAGGGCGAGGAGATCCGGTGTCGTGAGCCGGGCCGCCTCGCCCTGGCCGTCGAGGATCCGGGCCACCAGATCGCGCTTTCGCTCGTGGAGCGAGAGCATCTTCTCTTCGATGGTCCCGAGCGCCACCAACCGATAAATGGTCACCGGCCGCGTCTGGCCGAGGCGATGCGCGCGGTCCGAGGCCTGGTCCTCGACTGCGGGGTTCCACCACGGATCCAGGTGGATCACGTTGGTCGCCGCGGTGAGGTTGAGGCCCACGCCACCGGCCTTGAGCGAGATCAGGAACAGGGGCGCTGTGCCTTCCTGGAACGAGCGGACGCGCTCGCGCCGGGCTCCCTGCGGGGTCTGGCCGTCGAGGTACACGTACTCGATGGCGCGCGCGTCGAGGGCCTCCCGCACCAGCGCGAGGTGGGTGGTGAACTGGCTGAACACCAAAGCGCGTTGCCCCTCGGCGCGGAGCTCCTCGACCAGCTCGAGGAGGCGAGTGAGCTTGGACGACACGAGCTGCGAGCGAGGATCGTAGAGGCACGGGTGCGAGGCCAGGAGTCGAAGGCGGGTGAGCGCCGCCAGCACCTCGACCCGGCGCTCTTGCTGCTTCAGCTTGGCTTCGGTCATCTCGAAATCGGACAACGTCGCGAGGCGGGCGTCCTCGTAGAGCTGCCACTCGGCGCCCGAGAGCACGACTGGCACTCTGACCTCGGTCCGCGCCGGGAGCTCGGTCTCGACCTCGGCCTTGGTGCGGCGCAAGAGGAACGGCGCGAGCACCCGGGCGAGGGCGGGCGCCGCCGCGGGATCGATCTCCTTCTCGATCGGCGTGGCAAAGCGATCGCGGAACGTCGACCAGCCGCCGAGCAGGGCCGGGAACACGATCCGGAACAGACTCCAGATCTCGCCGGTGTGGTTCTCGATCGGCGTGCCCGAGAGAGCGAGCTTGAAGTCGGCGTGGAGCCCCCGCGCGGCGGCCGCCCGCTGGGTGGCGGCGTTCTTCAGACTCTGGGCCTCGTCGAGGACCAGCGTCGCGAAATGGGCGGCGGCGAGGCGCTCGGCGTCGCGCGCGAGCAGGCCATAGCTCACCACCAGCACGTCGCCGGGGCCGAGGTGAGCCAGGGCCTCGGCGCGGTCGGGAACATCGACGTACAGCGTAAGTCGAAGTGAGGGCGCGAAGCGCGCGGCCTCGTCCTTCCAGTTGAACGCCACCGACGTCGGCGCGAGGACCATGGCCGGCCCGAGCGCGGCGCGATCGAGCAGGACAGCCAGGGTCTGCACCGTCTTTCCAAGGCCCATGTCGTCGGCGAGGACGCCTCCCGCGCCCCACGCCGCGAGCCGCGAAAGAAAGCGAAACCCCTCGAGCTGATAGGGCCGGAGCTCGGCCTTCAACGTATCTGGCACCGCGGGCGTGAGCTCGCCGGCGGCGGTGATCCGCGCCGCGAGATCGCGAAACGCGTCGTCGGCCTCGACCTCGACTCCCGACGTCTCCAGCGATCGGAGGATCGTCGCGGCGGACGGGCCCACAGCGAGGCCTTGGCGCGCCGCGTGCGCGTGATCGGCGAGGAGATCGAGCTGGCGATAGAGGGCCTCGCCGATCTCCACGTAGGAGTGGGCCTCGATCTTCACGTAGCGCTCTTTGCGGCGCACGGTGTCGAGGAGCCGCGCCAGCTCCACCCGCTCTCCCGCCACGTTGAGGCTGCCGAGCACGCCGAACCACTCGCCCCGTCGCTGGAGCACGACCTTGAGCGCGCCGGGGCTCTGGCTGCCGAGCGATCGGAGCTGCGGCCCCACGAACTCCAGCTCCGGCGGACTGGCCAGCTTCGCGCAGACCGAGAGCAGATCGAGCGCGAAATCGGCGCGGGCAAAGCGGAAATTGAAGGTGGCGTCGGCGACCTCGGCGTGGGCCAGCGGGAGCTGTGCCCAGAGCGCGCGGGCCGCTTCCTCTTCGCGGCGGAGATCGCGGACCGCGTGCGCGGCCTCGGCTCCGCGGCGCACGTGCACGTCGCGCGCGCCCTGACCGGGCACGAGCGAGGGGGAGTCGCGGAGCGGCTTCACCCGCACCTCCATCTCGACCGAGCCGTCGACCTGCGCTTCGACGCGGAGAACGAGCAGGATCAGCGCCGGGACCGACTCGCCCATCACGCTGCGCGGCATCGTCACCGGCATCCGCTGCGCCCACCGCGCGAGCGACGAGAGCAGCGCGGAGCGGCTCTCGGGCGGGAAGACGTTGCCCTCGCGCAGGAGCACGTCGAGCAGCGCCTTGAGCTCGGCCTTGACGTCGAGGAGGGTGAGCCGCTGCCCGTCCCAGAGGAAGATCGGCTCCTCGGGTCGCCCCTTGCGCGCCCTCTCCGCGAGCGATTTCGGGAGCGCGGTCCCCTCGATCCCCGCGCTCACGCGCACCGAGCCCTGACGCTCTTCGGCCACGATCCCCAGGGCCGCGCGCTCGACGCGCACCGTGCGATCCGGCGCGTCGCGCACCACCACGCGCGGGTGATCCACCAGCGCTTCGAGCAGCGCCCGCGTCGCCAAACCCTCGCGCTCGGGCAGCAGCGCGGCGACGCGGGCGTCCTCGGGCGCGAGGCGCGCGCCGTACTGGAGCAGCAGGCCGAGGCGGCTCGGCTGCGTTCCCGCGCCGGGCTCGCCGTTCTTGCGTAGCCGCTGGAGCCACGGTGTGACCTCGACGGCCACGTCGTTGACGACGTGGACGCGCCACGAGAGGGCGACGCCGGCGCGCGCCGTGGGGCTCTCGTCGAGGGCCACATCGATCGCCAGCAGCGTCCGCTCCCACGCCGGCCGCGGCTCGTCCGACGCCGGCGGGAGCGACGGAGGAGCAGCCTCGGGATCCACCGGCCTGCCTTTGGCAGAGCTTCCGCGGGGCGTCACCAGCAGAATGGAGAAGAGCCCACCAGGCCCGCTTACTCCACCACGCTCGCGCGGAGGACCTCCCTGCAAAGAGGCAGGTAGTCGACCGATAGCGTCTGACCCTCTCTGGCCGCCGCGAGGGTATCCTCTTTCGTCATCAGCTCTTCCGAGCCGATCGTCACCCGGGTGATGGTCTCGCCATACTGGGTCCGGAACCGCGTGAGCACGCGGACCGTCCCTGTGGTGGACTGCTTCACGCCGTTCCGGAGATCGCGCTGCATCGCGAGCACCACGCGCCAGGTGACGCCGAACAGGAGCAGCGCGAGCGCGGCGGTGCCGACGACGCCGATCGCCAGCTTGGCGAGCGGCTGGGACTGCATGGCCGAGGCCCAGAGTCGGACGCAGAACAGCGCGTCGAGGAGGGCGACGATCAGGGTGAATCTCCAGGCGATCTTCGTCCTCGCCTCGAGGAGGCGCGCGACGAGGTGCCGTTCGAGATCGTCGAGCGGAGCGGGGGTGGGATCGGGCATGGTGAAGGGGCCGAGGCCGAGCCGCGATCGCGGGGGATGCGTCGAGGATCGCCTGGGGTGGCCCGTTCTATCAGATGTGGCGCTGCTCGGCGATCAGCTCGCGGCGAGCAGGGCCCGCGCGGACGGGCCGATGATCTGGAGCCGAGCGTGATCCTGGATCGCGGAGGGCCGCGCCTGCGCGAGGCGACCGTGGGCCGCGAGCCGGGGATTGACCGGCTCTTCCGGGGTCGCGGTCGCACTCTGGCTCAGGCGCGACAGGGCTGTGGTGCGCGGTCGCCCTGTGATAGGGGTCGAGCATGGGCTGTGGTCATTACTATCCATTCATCGAAGGGGGCGACACCGCCTTCACCGTGGATACCAACACCGTCCGCTATGGCCCGGGCGTCCTCGGCGAGATCGGCGACGACGCGCAGGTCCTCGGGATCACCCGCGCTCTGCTCCTCACGGACGCGGGCCTCTCGCGGAGCGAGCACGTGGCGGCCGTCCGCGCCGCGCTGACGAAGGCCGGAGTCGACGTGGTGGTCTACGACGAGGTCTCGGTCGAGCCCACGGACGCGTCGTTCCTCGAGGCGGCGAGGGTGGCTGTGGCGGGTCGCTTCGACGGGTTCATCGCGGTCGGCGGTGGATCGGTGATGGACACGGCCAAGGCCGCCGACCTCTACGCCACCTACCCGGCGGATTTTCTCGACTACGTGAACCCGCCGATCGGCCGCGGCAAGCCGGTCCCGGGCCCGCTCCGGCCGCTCATCTGCTGTCCGACCACGTCGGGCACCGGCTCGGAGTGCACGCCGATTGCCATCTTCGACTACACCGCGATGCACGCCAAGACTGGCATCGTCTCGCGCCGGATCCGCCCCGCGCTGGGCCTCATCGATCCCGAGGTCACCCGCACCCTGCCGGGCACCATCGTGGCGTGCAGCGGCTTCGACGTGCTCTCGCACGCGGTCGAGTCGTTCACGGCGATGCCCTACACCCGGCGG
This sequence comes from Byssovorax sp., assembly GCA_040006075.1. Lineage (GTDB taxonomy): Bacteria > Myxococcota_A > Polyangia > Polyangiales > Polyangiaceae > JANYGI01. The sequence continues at coordinate 13,099 of JBDTXR010000204.1, forward strand.
GCAAAGCCGCTGGAGCCGCGGCTCCGGCCGGCCTCGCAGGGGGCCAATCCCTACAGCGACGTGGCCTGTACCGAGGCCATGCGGCTCACCGGGCGTTACATCGTGCGCGCCGTCAACGATCCTTCGGACGGCGAGGCGCGCGAGCGGATGATGTTCGCCTCGGTGCTCGCCGGCATCGGCTTCGGCAACGCCGGCTGCCACGCGCCTCATGGAATGTCGTACTCGGTGTCCGGCCTGGTGCGCGATTTTCGTGTCGAGGGGTATCCGGACAAACCGTTGATCCCGCACGGAATGTCGGTGGTTCTCAACGCACCTGCCGTGTTCCGGTTCACGGGAGAGGCCTGTCCGGAGCGGCACCTGGAGGCCGCGCGGCTGCTCGGCGCGGAGAGCGTCGACGCGGATCGGAAGGACGCCGGCGAGCTGCTGGCCGATACGCTGATCCGGCTGATGCAGGCGACCGGGATGCCCAACGGGCTGGGCGGCGTGGGGTATTCGGAGGCCGACGTGGGCGAGCTTGCGAAGGGGGCGTTTCCGCAGCATCGGCTGCTGAAGAACGCGCCGCGGGATTTCTCGCTCGGGGATCTGGAGGCGATTTACCGGGACGCGCTCCGGTACTGGTGAAACGCGCGCGCCGCTTTGGCGCCTGGCCAGGCGGTGCCGGCGTCGAGCAAGGTGACCGAGGCGCCCGCGGAGAGCCCTCCCGTCGCGCAAGACACCAGCCCTCGCGCCGTGGAGCCAGGCGGGGGATCCGCGCGCTGGCCGCGCCCGCCGCGCCGTCCTATCCTCGCCCGATGTCGAGCTCTGCCCCCGCGCTGGCCGCCACCGTCGACGACCTCTTCGCCATTCCCGAGCACGAGCGCTGCCACGAAATCCTCGACGGCGAGCTCGTCCGCAAGGCCATGCCGAGCGGCCCCCACGGCCGCGCGCAGTTCCGCCTTGGAACCCAGCTCGGCGGCCCGTACGACCGCCGCGCCGGCCACGGTGGCCCCGGCGGGTGGATCTTCGCCAGCGAGGTCGAGATCAAGTTCGACGCCCGAAACGTCTTCCGCCCCGACGTCGCAGGCTGGCGCCGCGAGCGCCTCACGCTGTTGCCAGCGGAGACGCCTCTCAGCATGCGACCCGACTGGGTCTGCGAGATCCTTTCGCCCTCGAACAAGCAGAACGATCTGTTCAAAAAGCTCCGCGTCTACCAGCGCTGCGAGGTGGGTCACTACTGGATCCTCGATCCTGACGCCGAGGCCCTCGCCGTCTACCGATGGACGCCCGATGGCTACCTGCTCGTGCTCACCGCCGAGGGCGGGGAGCGCGTCCGCGACGAGCCGTTCGACGGCGTCGAGATCTCGGTGCACTCGCTGATCGCGGGCGACGACGACGAATCCCCGTCACCAGGCTCAGCCGCACCCTGAAGGGGCTGTCTCACGACGGCTTCTGACCCTGCGCAAACGAGTCTACGGCTCCACCCGCTCCGGCGCGACGGCCCCCTCGTCGAGCCACCGCGGCGCCCCGGTGTCGTCGAGCCGGGTCCGGTAAAGCCTCCTCGCCACAACCCCCCTCCGCTTCAGATCGACCTCCAGCAGCCCGCCCACCCGGTGCTGCTCGTCGAAGCCCATCCCGGCAAACACGAAGTTCCCGAGCCCGTAGAAGATCAGCTTGCCCCGATACCACTCCTCGGGCTGGAGCACGTGCGCGTGGGCGCCGACCACGAGATCGGCGCCGGCGTCCACCAGCGCCCGCCCGAACGTTTGCTGCGCGCCGAGCGGGCTCTGCTGGGCCTCCACGCCCCAGTGGTTGAAGACCACCACCAGATCCACGCTCGCCCGCGCGCGGGCGACGTCGCGACAGGCCTTCTCGACGTCGACGTCGAAGTAGCCGAGGAAGCCAATCGAGAGGCCGCGGATCTCGCGGATCAGCAGCGCTTCCGGATCCACCGAGCGTCGGCCGACGCCGATGTGCGGCAATCCGGCTCGATCGAGCCGGGCCACCATGTCGTCGAGCGCCTCGGGGCCGTAGTCGAGCACATGGTTGTTGGCGACGCTGACGATATCGAATCCAGCGCGCTGGATCGCCGCAAAGGCGAGCTCCGGCGCGCGAAACGTGACCGGCGCGGTGGGCTTGGGGACGCCGAGGGGCGAGACGACGCACTCCAGATTGCCAATCGCGAGATCGGCGGCCGTGATCCGCTCGGCGACGCCGGCGAACGGGTAGCC
>JBDTXR010000205.1:0-15170 GCA_040006075.1 Byssovorax sp.
GATGGAGAGCGCCCGCAAGACCGAGGTGGTGCACACGCTCTTCGGCCGCCGCCGCTTGCTCCCCGATCTCCGCAACACCGACTCGATGCGCCGCGCCCAGGCCGAGCGAATCGCCAAGAACACGCCGATCCAGGGCACCTCAGCCGACTTGCTCAAGCTGGCGATGGTGCGCCTCGCGAACCCCGTGGTCCCCGGCGCGCGGATGGTGCTCACGGTCCACGACGAGCTGGTGTTCGAAGTCCCCGAAGCCCTCGCGAGCGAGGCCGCCGAGAAGGTCCGCGACGCGATGGTTGCAGCTCATACGTTCGACGTGCCGCTGGTCGTCGACGTGGGCTGGGGCAAGACCTGGGCAGACAGCTGATCCAGATCCGTGCAGCGCGAGCCTCCGTGCCCGCCCATGGACCCGCGCCAGCAATGGACAAAAGCACGACACCCCCGACCACCTTGCGGTGCGGGGGCTTCGTACGCTGAGGCCTGAAATCAGGCGGCTTTGGAGGCCTTGTGAAGGGCGGCGGCGAGGCGACCCTTCACGCGCGAGGCGCGCTTCGACGGGATCGTGCCCTTCGACGCGGCGCGGTCGAGCGAGCTGATGGCCGTCCCGACGAGCTTGGTGGCTTCCTTCGGCGTCGCGGTGAGGGCCGTGCGGGCCTTCTTCACCTCGGTGCGAAGCGTGGACTTGGCGGCGCGGTTGCGGGCCGTGCGGGTGATGCGCTGGCGGTTGCGCTTTACGGCGGATGCGTGATTGGCCATGAGCCTCTCCTGCTACTTCTTCGCCGCGGCGACCGGCCGGGCATCGGGGGCCGTCGGGCTGTAGCCCTCGGGATGAATGGCGAACTTCGGCGTTCCGTTGGCGCGTTCATCGCGCTTGCGGCGACTGCCGACGGCTCGGGCCTTGCGCTGGCGAATGCGCTGCGTCTGCTGAGTTGACGAAACCATGGGGGCGCGAATCCTATAGAAGGCGCGGAACCTGTCAATCGAATCCCGCGAGTTTTTGCTTGAAAACCAGATCCCCCTGCGCCTGTTCAGGTGCGCAGAGGGATCGTTTTGCGCTTGCAGCACGCTGATGGTGCCAAATCAGCCGGGAAACCCGGGTGGGGTTTGGGCGAACCCCCCATCGGAAAACTAAGGCCGGATCGGGACGCCGACGCTGTACGTGGACTTCGAGAAGGGTCCGACCTTGGCGGCCTTGAGCGCGGCCTGCACGCATCCCGTCTTGCCGTGCGCCGCCGCCCAGCCGCTGACGCTGACGCTGCTCACGGCGCCGCTGGAGCCGAAGCTGATGTTCGCCCGCGAGATGTCGTCTGCGCCCGCCACGCAGGCCTTGGCGCCGCCGATGACGGCACCGATCGCTGCTTGCACCGAGCCCTGGGACGGCTGCTCGGGGATGTTCTGGTTCTTGGGGTTGCCCGCGGCCGGCTCCGGCGTTCCAGCGCCCGCAGCGGGATCTTTCGCGCCGCCGGCCGCGCGGATCATCTCGCTTTGCAGGTCGCCGGGCTTGCCCGTGGCGCCGTTCTTCCCGAGCGCGCCCGCGAGCTTGCTGTCGTCGACCGGAGTCGGATCCTTCGCTGCGACCGCGCTCGCCGCGGCCGTCGGCATCGGCCCGGAGAGCGCCACCCTCGGCGCGGGATCGGCGCTGGCGACCGCGCTCGGCTCGGCGCTCGGCGCGGGATCTGCGGCGGCGATGGAGGCCACCGGCGCGACCTGGGTCGGCGCGGGCGCCTCCATCGTCGGCGTGGGCTTCGACTCGGTCAGCGTGGGCTTGGGCGGCGACTTGCTCTGCGTCAGCGCGAAGGCGGCGGCGAGGCCGAGCACGGCGATGGTGAGGCCGGCCATCGCGCTGGCGTTGCTCTTCTTCGGCGCGGCGGCGAGGCCGATCGGCGTCACCACCGCGGGCTTCGCGGCCACCGCGACAGCGGCTGCGGCGGGCTTCTTCTCGTCCTCGAACAGATCGGCCTGGCCCGGCTTGGCCTTCTCGGCGGCGGCGATCTGAGCCGGCGTCGCCGACGCGTTCACCTGGGCCATGTTGATGATGCCGGAGTCGTCGGCCTTCGCCTCGACGGGGCGCGAGGCCGGCGCGACCGACGCGCGCGACGGGAGCGGCGTGACCGTCGCCGAGGCCGGCGGGAGCGACGCGCGCAGCGAGCTCGGCGCGGCGCCGGGCACGCTCGGCCGCGAGCCGGCCTGGTTCGCTTTCTCGGCCATGGCCTTGAGCGAAGTGCGCTTTCGCTCCGTCGCCACCGGGGCGGGGACCGACGGCGTCGCCGCTTTGCTCGTGGGCTCTCCCGACTCGTTGTCCTGGGCCATCTTCTTGTCTCCTCCAGCTTCCTTCAAAACAATGGTCGAGGGCTCGCCCGGCTCCGCGTCGAGCAGCGGAGCGCTCATCAGCGCCGCGAGCGCGGCTTCGTCTCCGCGCGCGGCGCTCGTTGCCGCGCGAAGAATCGCGTCGGCGCGCGGGTTGTCGCCGCCTTCATCCGACTCGGCTTCGCTGCGGTTCACGCCCGGCGCCGGCCAGTCGCGGAGCACGGCGTCGAGGCTTTCTTTCTCGAGGATCATCACGCTTCCCCTCCGAAACCGCGGGCTGCCAGGTAATCGCGCAGCTTCCGTCGGGCTTCATGGACACGCCAGGCCACCGTTCCTTCCGGACAGCCCAGGATTTTCGAGGCTTCGTCGTGCGCGACGCCGTCGATGCACACCAGGATCAGCGTCGTGCGCAGCGTGTCCGAGAGCGCGTCGATGCCCTCGCACAGCGCCGCGGCCATCTGCTTTTGCTGCGACGCCATCGCCGGATCGCGACCGTGGCTCGGGCGCGTCTCGGTCATCAGCGCCTCGATCCGCGGGTCGTCCGCGGGCGTCGAGTCGCGCGTCATTTTGCGGGAGCGGAGCTGGTTCAGCGAGAGGTTGACCGCGATGCGGTACAGCCACGTGAACGGCTCGCTGCGACCGTCGAAACGGTCGAGCGCCTGGTAGGCTCGGACGAACGTTTCCTGGGTCACGTCTTCGGCCTCCGCGCCCGAGCGGACGAGGTGGAACGACAGGCGGAAGATCCGCCGCTGGTAGCGCGAGACGAGCACCCCGAAGGCGCTCGAATTGCCCCCCTTGGCCTGGTCAACGAGCTCGCGATCGGTCGGTTTGGCCATCCTGAATTCACGCTTCCCGGTGACCCGACCGGGGCAGACGAAGCTGCGGCATCGCCCGGAAGTGAACCAGGCGACGCCTCGGCCCCCCGCGGGGGCGTGGGGGGTTGGTGCATGACGCCGCGCCCGACACACTTCCAAGAGAAGCGCACAAGCACAGGGTCACGGTTAGGCGCGCGAAGATAGCCGAACACTCCCCCTAGGACAAACCAACCGGCGTGTCCTTGGGCCTTGACACGCTGAAGCTTCGTCGCTTTCCCGCGGGTCACGGCGCGCCGCGAAGGCCGCGCTCCGGCGCGTGCCTGCTATCGTCGGCGGATGAGAACGCGTTCAAGCTGGTCGAAAACGGCGCTGCTCGTGGGTGCTGCGTTCCTCGGCGGGGCCGTCACCTCGCGCATCGCCGGGGCCAACACCCAGGCCTCGAACCCCTACGCGCCATTTGATCAGCTCGCGCGGGTCCTCGTGCTCGTCGAGAGCCAGTACGTCGAGCCGGCGGCGCGGACCAAGGTCACGGAGGGGGCGATCAAGGGCATGGTCGCCGAGCTCGATCCGCACTCGGCGTACATGACGCCCGCGGAGTACGCGCTGTTTCAAGGGGAGACCGAGGGCAAGTTCGGCGGCGTCGGGGTCGAGGTCGACTACAAGAACGACTTCGTCACGGTGCTCGCCCCGATCGAGGGATCGCCTGCGGAGCGCGCCGGGGTGAAGCCCGGCGATCAGATCATCGCCATCGACGGCCACGCGATGCGCGGCGAGCGGATCGACAAGCTCGTCACGATGATGCGCGGGGTCTCGGGCAGCAAGGTGAAGATGACGGTGCGCCGCGTCGGCGTGGCCGATCCGATCACCTTCGATCTCACGCGCGAGGAGATCCACGTTGCCAGCGTGGTCGGCAAGCGGCTCGACAACGACGTCGCGTACATCCGGCTCAAGCAGTTCCAGGAAGGGACGCACGAGGAGCTGCTGCGCACCGCCGCGAAGCTGCGCGCGGAGTCGGCGCGGCCGCTCGCGGGCGTGATCCTCGACCTGCGCAACAACCCCGGCGGCCTCGTCGATGAAGCGGAGGGCGTCGCCGACGAGTTCCTCACCTCGGGCGTGATCTACACGACGCGGCACCGCGGCCAGGTCGTCGACGAGATCAAGGCGCACGCGGGCGGCGCGTTCGCGACGCTGCCGATCGTGACGCTGGTGAACGAGTACTCGGCCAGCTCGGCCGAGCTGGTGTCGGGCGCGCTCCAGGACAGCCACCGCTCGACGATCGTTGGTGCTCCAACGTTCGGCAAGGGCTCGGTGCAGACGATCTTCGATCTGCCCGGAGGCGCGGGGCTGCGCTTGACGACGATGCGCTACTACACGCCGAGCGGGCGCACGATCCAGGCGGAGGGGATCCGGCCCGACGTGCTGATCGTGCCCGCGAAGCCGATCGCCGCGACCGATCTGGTGCGCGAGCGCGACCTGGACGGGCACCTCTCGGCGGAGCAAGGGGCGGCGGCGGCGCCGGGGCAGATCGTGATGAAGGAGCCGGAGCGTCCCGTCGGCGCGATCGACGTTGAGCCGGGGCGTGACGTGCCCATCGATCCATCGAAGGGGAGCGATTACACGCTGTCGGTGAGCTACTCGCTGCTGCTGAAGAACGTCGGCGCGAAGCCCTGATCTTCGCCGAGCGGTCGCGGATCTGCCTCCCGGAGCACGGGTATCCCGTCGATCGGGGCGCGGGCCTGCATCGGCGGCCGGGATGACGGATCAGAAGGTCCAGCGCAGCGCCGCCGAGCGCGGACCCACGGAGAGCGTGGGTGCCGCCAGGAGCGCGTGGTCGGGCGTGGGGCGCGCGGGACCGGCGCCGACGACGAGCATCGTGACGCCGGCCACCGCCCCGAGGCCGCCCACGATCGTCGCGGCGACGCCGGCGGTCCGCAGGGCCTCGTTGGCGCCCTCACCCACGTTGCAGGCGACTTCCAGGCCTCCCAGCACCGCAGTGGCGAGGGGATCTTTGTTCGAGACCGACGGGCACGGCGGGCTCGCGGGCCGGCTCGCGGCCCAGATGCCGAATGAGAGAATCGCGAGCCCTCCGGCGGTGGCGCCGATCCCGCCGTAGACCAGAGCGCGGCTGCGGATCCGCGGCTCGGTGGCGATCGCCGGGCCGGGCTCGGCTCGCCCGAGCGGCGGAGTCGCCGCGGGAGGGGCGATGATCGGCAACGCTGCAAGGGCGGGAGTTGCAGGTGCAATGACCGCAGAGGCGATGGGCGCGGGCTCATCCGCCGCAGCGAGGCTGGAGGCCGTGAGGATCGAAGCTGCGACGAGAGAGACAACGAGGTTGCGCATGGTGCAGAGGGTCAGAGCACCCGATGTGCCAGCGCGAAAATGCTTGAATTGAAGGATCGCTCGACCGCAAGCCCGCTACTGTGTGCACCGTGAGGTGCGCCCGTGTGCAACGTTCTGCACAGGCACCATCAACCAAGCGGCTGCGAGGGTATCGGCTCTTTGATTACCAGGGCAGCGGAAGACAGGACATCTCGTCCGCTCAGGCCTCGCTGCCCGCGCGGATCCCCGCTGCCACAGCCTCCAGCGCGGTCCGCGGCCTCCTCGCCACCACGTCGCCCGCGGCCGTGATCCCCTCCGCGGCGCGCGCGCCGTTGCACCGGATCCCCACGGATTCCAGCATCCCCGCGCGATCGCCGCGCGGCCACGCCGTCGCTTCGATCGCCGGGCCGTGCATCGAGCTCGTCGCGTCGCTGGTCAGCGGATCGGCGCCGAGGTGGGCCACCAGAGTCACCGGAGCGTGCAGCGACAGCGTGAACGGTGGGCGCACCCTCGCGGGCAGATCCGCCGCGGCGCTGTGGTCCGGCGGATCGTAGACGAGGCCGCCGCTCGTGAGGCCGCCGAGCGCGAGGACCACGCCGTCGACGAGGAGCGAGGCGCCGCGCTCGAGCGTGATCGCCAGCGCGTCGGCGTCGCGATCGATCGTCGTGACGCGATCGGCGATCACCCGGGCGCCGATCGCCGCGAGCAAACGATCGCGCGCGGCCTCGAAGCGCAGTCCGGCGGGGGAGCCCACGCCGCAGAGAGCCTCGCCGACGGGGACGCCGACGCGCTTCGAAAGGGCTTCGGATTGCGAGGTATTCGCGCCGAGCCAGGGGCCGACGAGGACCGCGGTGGCCTTCGTTTGCGCGAGGCCGTCGAGGAGGCGCGCGGTGAGCCAGGCGAGGCGCGGCTCGGCGTCGTGGCGGAGCGCGAGGTCGCCGTCGGCGATGCGGCGCTCTTCGGCGAAGCGGAGGACCGGGACGTCGGCGGCGACGAAGGTGATCCGGTGCGCGCGGGCGAAGGGGTCGTCCGAGAGACCGGCGGCGAGCGAGTCGGCGTCCCAGGCCGCGCGATCGGCGCGGGGCAGCAGCACGCGGGCGCCGTCGAGCTTGGCGAAATCGAGCAGCGCGTGGTCGCGACCGCGCGCGGGGCGGAGGCGGCCGGCGAGGGTCGCCACCCAGGCGAGGTGATCGTCGTCGAGGCTCCACACGCCGAGATCGCTCGCGAAAGCATGGAGATCGTCGCTGAGCGGGCGCGCGCGCGGGGTGAGGCCGAGCGCGCGCGCCGAGCGCACGAGCTGCTCCCAGGGCACGTCGTCGACAGCGCCGCTGCCGAGCGCGCTCGCGCCCGCGCCCGCGCTCACGATCGTGACGTCGTGGCCGTTGCGGCGCGCGCGCCAGGCGGCGGCGAGGCCCGCGAGGCCCGCGCCGATGACGACGATCCGGCGGCTCACGCCGTGGCCTCGACGCTCGATTTCGCGGTCGCTTCGATCTCGTCGGGGTCGTCGGCGTCGACGCCGAGCTCGGCGCGCATCGAGGCCATCGCCAGCGCCTCTTGACGGGCCTGCTCGGGGCCGAGCGCGGGGGCGCGCATCGCGGCCTGGCGGAGCAAGAACGACGAGGCCTGACGCAGACCCTCGCGCGGGGAGAGGCCCTGCTCTTCGGCCACGATTTGACCGCAGCGCGCTGCGCAGCGCATGCCGCCGCAGGCGCCGAGGCCGAGGCGCGTGCGGCGCGAGACGTCGGCCACGGTGCGCGCGAGCTCGTGCTTCACGGCGTAGCGGACCTCGGCCTCGAGCACCGGCTCGCAGGCGCAGACCGTGACGGCCTCGCGCGGGCGCTGACCGATCCGCTCGGCGATCCGCTCGGCGCGCGAGCCATGGCGGTACACGAGCCGGCGCGCCGCGACCGCGTCGATCTCGAGGCGCGTCGCGAGCTTGATCGCGTCGCACACCGCGTCGCCTCCGGGGAGCGCGGAGGTGTGGGTCGCGCAGGGGACGCCGCGGCCAAAGAGCTCGGAGAGCACGTCGGTCATCTCCTCGGCGAAGAGGCGGTAGCTCGCGAGCTTGCCGCCGACCATTGAATACAGGCCCGGCGCGCCGTCGCGGGTGTGATCGAGGATCTTGTGATCGCGCGAGAGCCCGTCTTCCGAAGGGCCGAACGCGTAGAGCGTGGGCCGCACGCCCGCGTACGTTCCGATCGCGCGCGCCGCGTGGATCTGCGGGAAGACGCGGGCCATGCCCTGCATCAGGTAGCGGACCTCTTCGCTGGTGGAGCGCACGTCGTCGAGGTCGCCGTAGTAGTCGTCGTCGGTGGTGCCGACGACCGTCATGTTCTGCCACGGCTCCATGAAGATCTGACGACCGTCGATGGTGCGCGCCATGATCGCGTAGTTGGTGAGCCGGCGATCGAAGACGATGTGGATCCCCTTGCCCGGGCGCACGCGCGCGCGCGCTGGAGGGAGGCCGCCGAGGGCCGCGGTGATCGGCGCCCACGCGCCCGTCGCGTTGACGACGACGCTGGTCTTCATCCGGCCGACAGCGCCCGTCCGGCGATCGCGGTACGTCACGCCGACCACCTCGCCGGTGTCGTCGCGGCGCTCGATGCGCTCGACCGTGCAGCCGGTGAACACCTTCGCGCCGCGCTCGATCGCGTCGATGGCGTTCTCGGTGCAGAGGCGCGCGCCGTCGATGCCCCACTCGTCGAACGTCATCCCGCCGACGAGCTCGCCCGCGATCCCGGGCTCGAGCTTTCGCACCTCGTCGGCGGTGAGGCGGCCGTGCTGCTTGCCGTGCTTGAGCGGCTGGTAGCCGTCGTAGGCCTCGAAGAAGCCGTCCATCAGCTCGAAGAGGACCTTCGCCGAGCGGCGCGTCTCCACCGGGACGAGGAAGGGAATGCGGAAGAGCAGGTGCGGCGCGATGGACTGGATGTGCCCTGAATCGCGGCACGAGCTCTCGGTGACCTGGGGATCGTAGGTGAGGTAGCGCAGGCCGCCGTGGATCATCCCGCTGGAGTTTCCGCTGGCGCCGAAGGCGAGATCGTTGCGCTCGAAGAGGGCGACGGAGAGGCCGCGCATCGAGGCGTCGCGCGCGACGCCGACCCCGTTCACGCCGCCGCCGATCACCACCACGTCGACGTCGACCTCGGGGCGTCGCTTCGGCTTGATGGCGTGGGCGACGGCCGGAGGCCGCGACGTTTTCATGAGGAGGACAGGCACGAGACCCGTATAGCATGCCGCAGTGCGGCGTCAGCCGGTCGGACGTGCTGCGCCGGTGCTCTCCGGCTCGTGAGAAATAATGCCGGCGCGCCTCTCGACGGTGGCGATTGCGCCCCTACACGGCGCGCCCCATGAAAACGATCCTTCTCGGCGGTGCGCTCGCTCTCGGGCTGCTCTCGGGGTGCGCTGCGAGCACGACAGAGCGCCTCGGGCTGCCCCCGCTCACCACCGTTCCTGCGGTGGACATCGCGAAATACGCGGGCACCTGGTACGAGATTGCCAGCTACCCTCAGAGCTTCCAGAAGGGCTGTACGGCCACGACGGCGAACTATACCGCCCGTTCCGACGGTGAGATCAACGTGGTCAATCGATGCCGGAAAGACTCTCTCGACGGCGAGGAAGACACGGCCGAGGGCCGGGCGCGCGTGGTCGACGAGGCCACCCACGCGAAGCTGGAGGTCTCGTTCTTCCGGCCGTTCTGGGGGGACTACTGGATAATCCAGCTCGCCCCGGACTACAGCTATGCTGTCGTAGGGCACCCGGGGCGAGATTATCTCTGGATCTTGAGCCGAACTCCCCACCTGGAAGAGGCCGTGTACGCCGGGATCCTCGCGAGGCTGAAGGAGCAAAATTACGATTTGTCGCGCCTGCAAAAGACGCTTCAACGCTAGCTCGGCACCATCCTGGAGCAGGTGAAAGCGCTCGAGGAGGTCAAGGCCAAGGGGGCCGCGTCGGAGCGCGCGCCACCTGTTCGGGGGCTGTTGTCGGAGGCGCGATTCGAGCGCGGATCACGGGCTCTTCGCGAGCCGCTCGTGCGCCGTGGCAACCACGGTGGTGTCGTTGACGGCCTCGGCGAGCTTCAGGACCTTGCTCCAGTACCCGCGCGCCTCCGCCGGTCGATTGGCCTGATCGAGCGCGGTCGCGAGCTGAAACGTCGCGCCGTAGTGCTCGGGGTTGTGCGCGAGCACCTTGCGAAACAGCGCCGCGGCGCCCGCGGGATCGCGCTTCGCATGCAGCGCCTCGAGCCCGAGCCGCATCGTCTCGCCGTCGGGATCGGCGCTGGTGCTCGCGACCGGGATCCGATCGATCGCCGCGAGCCGCGCTCGCGCGCGATCCGCTGTGGCCGTGTCGTTGATCGCCTCGGCCATGCCGAGCATCTTCGCCCACACCGGCCGCGACTCCGCCGGCTTGTCCGCCTGATCGAGCGCGATCGCCAGCTGAAACGTCGCGCCGTAGTGCTGCGGGTTCTGCGCCAGCACCTCGCGAAATCGCGCCGCCGCCGTCGTAGGATCGTGCTTCGTGTAGAGCGCGTCGAGGCCGAGCACCATCGGATCGGCGAGCCGCGCGCGCGCCATCTCGATCACCGATCGATCGTCGTAGCGCTCGGCCATCCGGAGCACCCGCTGCCACGCGGCCTGCGCCTCGTCCTTGCGACCGGCGCGATCGAGCGCGCGCGCGAGCTGAAACGAGGCCCCGTAGTGATCGGGGACGAGCGCGAGCGCCCGCTGAAAATGAACGACGGCGAGGCTCGGATCGGTGGCATGAATGCCTGCCGCCATTTCGTCGGCCGCGGGATCGGCGGCGATCGCCGAGCCGCTCGCTGCAGCGGAGTCGGCGCCGACGGGCCGGCGAGCGCCGGAGGACCGCACCGCGATGAGCGCGACGACGACGGCCGCGATCGCCGTCGCGGCGCCGACGAGGACCAGGCGCCGGCGCGAGGGAGAACTGGGCGCGATCGGATCGGTCACGCGCAAAGGCTCACTCTCACGCCGACGAGCATAGCCGAAGTCCGATCATGTCTGCACCGGCGGGACGCGCATTGACAGCGATCACCGGTTCAAGGTCTCCTGCTCGAATGGCGATGGATCGCGTGAGCGCCGGCCGGTCGACAAGCGCTGCGGGCGCGCTCCTGGTTGCGGCTGTGGCCCTCACGCTCGCGCGTCCCTCGCTCGCGCAGTCGAGCGGCGCGACCGGCTCGCTCGAGCGATTCCACCCGACGCCCGCCGGCGACGCGCTGTTCGGCGTGCCCTCGCCGTCGGTGGGTGGCCACCTCGTCCCGCGCGCCGCCGCCGTGGTCGACTTTGCCTCCAAACCGCTCTCGATTCAGGGCGATACCGGCAAATTTGCCATCGTCGAGAGTCAGCTCTTCCTCCACCTCGACGTGTCGTTTGCGCTCTTCGATCGCATCCTGGTGTCGGTCGACATGCCCTTCGCGCTGGCGCAGAGCGGGGAGAGCCCGACCGTGCTCGGCGTGCCCTTCGCGTCGCCGAAGGCGGCGCAGGTCGGCGACCTGCGGCTCGGCGCGCGCGCGCGGATCTACGGCGAATACTGGGACGCGTTCCAGCTCGGCGTCGGCGGCTACGTCTACGTGCCCACCGCGCCTGGAGCCTCGTACACGGGCGACGGAGCCGTGCGCGGCGAGCCGCAGCTGCTGCTAGGCGGGCGCTATCAGCGCTTCGTCTACAACGCTTCGCTCGGCACCACCCTGCGCGCCTCGGCGCACCCCAGCTCGTTCGACGTCGGCGCGGGCGCGGCCGTGGTGCTCGGCGACGATCTCGTGCAGCTCGGGCCCGAGCTCACCGTGTCGACGCCGTTCTCCCGTGACGTGCTGGCGAAGACCGCCGAGACCACGATCACCGTCGCCTCGCAGACCTCGGCCGAGCTGCTCCTCGGCGCCAAGCTGCGTTTGCTCAAATCCCTGGTCCTCGGCGCGGGCGCCGGTCCAGGCCTGACGCAAGGCTGGGGAACACCGGTGTTCTTCGCGGTCGGCAGCGTGGCCTACTCGCCCTTGCCGCCGCGCCCCGGCAAGGCCGACACCGACGGTGACGGGATCGTCGACGTGGTCGACGCCTGCGTGAAGACGCCCGGAGTCGCCAGCGACGATCCGAAGAAGAATGGCTGTCCGCCCGACACCGATGGTGACGGGATCGTCGACGCCCAGGACGCCTGTCCGAAGGTCCCGGGCGTGAAGAGCGACGATCCGAGGAAAAATGGCTGTCCGCCCGACGCCGACGGTGACGAGATCATGGACGCCGACGACGCCTGTCCGAAGGTCCCGGGCGTGAAGAGCGACGATCCGAAGAAGAATGGCTGTCCCGCCGCCCGCGACGGCGACGGGGACGGGATCGTCGACGCCGAGGACGCCTGTCCGAAGGTCCCTGGCGTGAAGAGCGACGATCCGAAGAAGAATGGCTGTCCGCCCGACACCGACGGGGACGGGATCGTCGACGCCGAGGACGCCTGTCCCAGGGAGCCCGGCGCCGCCGATCAAGATCCGAAGAAGAATGGCTGTCCGCACGTGACGGTGACGCCGACCGAGATCGCGATCAGCCGCCAGGTGCAGTTCCACTTCGGCCAATCGTCGCTGACGCAGACGGTGGATCCGGTGTCGGACGATCTCCTGGGCGAGGTGCGCGACGCGATCGTGAACCACCCTGAAATCGAGCTGATCGAGGTGCAGGGGCACGCCGACATCGTCGGGAGCGACGAGTACAACCAGAAGCTCTCCGAGGCGCGGGCCGAGGCGGTGCGCGGGTGGCTGATCCGGCAGGGGATCCCGGCGAAACGGCTCGTGGCGCGGGGCTTCGGCTCGAAGGATCCCGTGTCGTCGAACGACTCCGAGAAGGGCCGCCAGGAGAACCGCCGGGTCCAGTTCATCATCGTGCCGAAGAAGACGAATCCTTGAGACCTCGGCGAGAAAAGGCGTAGGCTGGAGGCCATGATCGATCGCACCTGCGCTCATTTCGCGAGGCTCGCCGTCGTCATCGGCGCGGCGATCGTCGGCGTCGGCTGCAACACCGGCGGGCTGCTCGTCGCCGAGAAAACGTCGGTCGATCCGGCCCAGCCCGCGCCCGTGGGTCCCTCGGTGAGCGAGCTGGTGAGCAGCGGCAACTACGCGAAGAACGGCCAGTACAAGGTGTTCTTCACCGTCGGCCAGTCCACGCCGAACCAGGGCGTGTCCACGTCCACCGATCAGCGCGTCAACGGCGGGCTCGTGGGCGCCGCCAACAGCAACTGAGCGCGAGCGGACGGGCGCGCGGCTACAGGCCGCCGAGTGTGCCCTTCGCCTCGGCCGCGGCCGCGTCGCCGCACGTGATCCGAATGTCGTCGAGGAGCGCCTCGGTGAGCTCGTCGATCCGCGCGCCGTCGACGCCGCCCGGCGCGGCCTTCTTCTCTTCGCGGAGCAGGCTGAACGCGTGATAGGTGATCAGGGCGACCAGCGATTGAGTCCGGCTCTCGTCGAGGCCAAGGCGTTTGGCGAGGGCCTCGGCCTTCTTGAAGCCTTGCTCGAGGCGGTCGGCGGCCAGAGTGGATATCTCGCCGCGCTCGTCGCCGAGCTGGGAAGAGAGCACCTGGGGGTTGAGGTGAAGGCGCTCGCCCAGCGCGACGACGGACGCGGGCACCGCGCCGCCTCCACCCTGCTTGGCAGTCGGGCGTGAGAGGGTATCGGGGACCGCGTGGATTGGACCCTCGATGGACTGCGGCGGCGCGGCGCCGGGGACGATCCGGATCGGGATCCCGCGCGGCAGCGGGGGCATCGGCTGATCTTGCGCGGCTGGGCGCGAGGCCACGACGAACGGAGAGGCCGCGGGCGCTTCGCCGCGCCGAGGGCCCACTACCCACAATGCGATGGCGGTGAAGCTCGCGAGGGTGTTGACCCCGATGGCCACGATGATCCAGGTTTCGCGCCCGATTCTGGCCACAAGATCGACTTCGTGGGTCCCGAGGCCAGATCAGCGCTCGGGGCCGCTGCGCCGCGGAGCGCTGAGGCTCACAGGTTGTGGAACATGACGGTGAGCTCGGCCTGGTTCGTGCTGTTGGTGTCGCCACCCGCGGTCGCGGTCGCGCTGGCGCCGCCCGTACCCGCAGCATAGATGGCAAAGGTGTGGGAGCCGGGCGCGACCGCCTGGTAGGTGGAGAACGCCCAGTACTGGGCCTGCGTCGTGAGGCCCGTGTTGTTGGCGGCGATCGTGCGGATGTACGAGCCATTGGCAGGGATGAACCCGTCGACGGCGAGCACCACGTCGACGATGCTGAACCCAGCTGCCGCGTTCGATTGGGTGGAGACGCCACCGTACGTGGAGACGAAGACCCTGGTGTTGGCAGGGACGTTCACGGTGAGCGTGAGGCCTGGTATCTGCGTGAAGCCCGTGGCGGCCGTGAGGGTCGCAGCGGCTGTGCTGTAGGTGTCGAGGATGTCCTGGCCCGTCGTACCGGTAGCGCCGGTGAGACCCGTGATGCCTTGAGGCCCCGTCGCACCGGTGGCCCCCGTGGCGCCGGTAGCGCCCGTGAGGCCCATGAGGCCTTGAGCACCCGTGGCGCCGGTCGCACCCGTGGCGCCGGTCGCACCGGTGAGGCCCATGAGGCCTTGAGCCCCCGTGGCGCCGGTAGCGCCGGTGAGGCCCATGAGGCCTTGAGCACCCGTTGCGCCGGTAGCGCCGGTGAGCCCGATGGGCCCAGTGGCGCCGGTCGGTCCTGCCGCGCCGGTCGCCCCGATTGGCCCGGTCGCGCCGGTCAACCCGATCGGACCCGTGGCGCCGGTCGCTCCGGTCAGGCCGGTTGGCCCGGTGGCGCCCGTCGCGCCGGTGAGACCAATGGGGCCGGTCGCGCCGGTTGCTCCGGTGGGACCAGTGAGGCCGATAGGCCCGGTCGCGCCCGTTGCGCCGGTAGGACCGATGGGTCCAGTTGCGCCGGTCGCGCCCGTTGCGCCGGTCGCTCCGGTGGGACCGGTGAGGCCGATAGGCCCGGTCGCGCCCGTCGCGCCGGTAGGACCGATGGCTCCAGTTGCGCCGGTCGCGCCCGTAGCGCCGGTGAGGCCGATAGGGCCGGTCGCGCCCGTCGCTCCGGTAGGACCGATGGCGCCAGTTGCGCCGGTCGCGCCAGTTGCACCGGTGAGGCCAATAGGCCCGGTCGCGCCCGTCGCTCCAGTGAGACCTGTGGGCCCGATGGCCCCGGTCGCGCCTGTTGCGCCGGTCAACCCGATGGGTCCGGTCGCGCCGGTCGGACCTGCGGCGCCGGTGGGCCCGGTCAACCCGATGGGCCCGGTTGCACCCGTCGCGCCGGTGGGACCGATGGCGCCCGTCGCGCCCGTCGCTCCGGTGAGGCCAATAGGCCCTGTTGCGCCCGTTGCTCCCGTGAGGCCGGTGGGCCCGATCGGGCCTGCAGCGCCCGTGGCTCCGATGGGGCCAATCGGGCCCGCGGCGCCGGTCGCGCCCGCTGCGCCTGCCGGACCCATGGGTCCGATCGCGCCGTCGGCGCCTGCCGGCCCAACGGCACCGGCCGGCCCGATCGCCCCTGTTGGTCCAATGGCCCCTGCCGGACCAATGGCCCCTGCGGGACCCATGGGCCCGATCGCGCCGTCGGCGCCTGCCGGTCCAATGGCACCTGCCGGCCCGGTAGCTCCAGTCGGTCCAATGGCACCAGCCGGTCCGATGGCACCCGCCGGCCCCGCCGCGCCCGCGGGCCCAATGGCCCCTGCCGGACCAATGGCCCCTGCGGGACCCATGGGCCCGATCGCGC